>NZ_JBIAQF010000028.1:0-128435 GCF_042888885.1 Streptomyces sp. NPDC002742 | reverse complement strand
CGCTCAATCGACCGGCCCGTCTACGACACCCAGATGGCCGACCAACTCGACACCGCCATCGAACAGAACGGCAAAGGCGACCTCGCCGCACTCCTGACCGGCAACGACACCTGGACCGTGGAGAACACCCATGACGTACGTCATCGCACAGCCCTGCGTTGACCTGAAGGACAAGGCCTGCGTCGACGAATGCCCCGTCGACTGCATCTACGAAGGCCCCCGCAAGATGTACATCAACCCGGACGAATGCGTGGACTGCGGCGCATGCGAACCTGTCTGCCCCGTCGAGGCCATCTTCTTCGAGGACGACACCCCACAGGAGTGGACGGACTTCCGCAGGGCCGACACCGAGTTCTTCGCCGAGCTGGGCTCGCCGGGCGGCGCGTCCGCTCTCGGCCCCGTCGACGTCGACCATCCCGTGGTCGCCGCCGCGCCCGTACCCACGGTGTGACACCTCTTGCCACTCGCAGACCCGAGATGTCCTCGGCGACCGAGCCCGTAGGCCATCGGATGCCGACCGCGTCACGTCAGGGCTTGCGGTGTCCGTTCGGACACCGCAAGCCCTGACGTGACGCCCGTCGTCGTGAACCTAGACGTCCAGGTCCACGACGACGGGCGCGTGGTCCGAGGCGCCCTTGCCCTTGCGCTCCTCGCGGTCGACGTACGCGTCCTTGACCGCCGTCGAGAACGCTTCGTTGCCGTAGACGAGGTCGATGCGCATGCCGCGGTTCTTCGGGAAGCACAGCTGGCGGTAGTCCCAGTACGTGAACGGGTGCTCGTACTTGAGGGGGCGCGGGACCACGTCCGTCAGGCCCTCCTCGCGCAGGGCGGCCAGTGCGGCGCGCTCGGCCGGCGTGACATGGGTCAGGCCCTCGAACGCGGCCACGTCGTAGACGTCGTCGTCCGTCGGCGCCACGTTGTAGTCGCCCAGCACCGCGAACGGCCGGCCGCCCGCCGCGTCGCCCGCCACCGCTGCTCTCAGGGCCTCGAACCACTGGAGCTTGTAGGCGTAGTGGGCGTGGTCCACCTCGCGGCCGTTCGGCACGTACACCGACCAGACGCGGACCGGGCCGCAGGTCGCGGAGACCGCCCGGGGTTCCTCCGCGCCCTCGTACCCGGGGTCGCCGGGCAGGCCCTTTACCACGTCCTCCAGGCCGACTCGGGAGATCACCGCGACGCCGTTCCACCGTCCCGTGGCGTGCACGGCCGACTCGTAGCCCAGCTCGCGCAGCGGTTCGATCGGGAACTGTTCGGCGGCGACCTTGGCCTCCTGGAGGCACAGCACGTCCGTGCCGCTGCTCTCCAGCCAGGCCAGCAGCCTCGGGAGACGGGCGGTGACCGAGTTCACGTTCCAGGTGGCGATGCGCATGCCTCACAACCTACCGGGCGGGTACGACAACGGGTCCGCCGAAGACACCTGGTCCGCCCCTTCGCCGCCTGACCGGCCCCGGGCGAGCCGTTCGATCACGGGGACCCGGCGGGAGCGGCACGGGTTCACGCGCGGGCGGCTCAGATCTCCGCCGACGCTCCCGGTGTGAGCCGCAGGTGCTCGGCGCCGCCGAGAGAGCCGATCTGATGGTCGTAGATCGGCCGGGCGAGGTCGGTGAGCAGGGCGTCGTGGATGTCGTACGCGCGTTGCGGCTTGACCTCACGGACGTACTCGATGACCTCGGAGATCTTGTTCCACGGGGCCATGACCGGGAGCAGCAGCGTCTCGACCGGCTGGTCGGGGACGGTGAGGGCGTCACCGGGGTGGAAGACGCGGCCGCCGTCGACGAGGTAGCCGACATTGGTGATGCGCGGGATGTCCGGATGGATCACCGCGTGCAGCTCGCCGTGCGCCTGGACGTCGAAACCGGCGGCGGTGAACGTGTCACCGTGGCCGACCGTGTGCACCCGGCCGGGGAAGGCGGCGGAGATCTGCTCCGCCACCGACCGCAGCGTCCAGATCTCCGCCGCCGGGTTGGCCTCCATGCCGGCCCGAAGGCGGTCCTCGTTGAAGTGGTCGAGGTGCTCGTGCGTGACCAGGATCGCGTCCGCTCCGACAGCCGCGTCCTCCTCCGTGAAGGTCCCCGGGTCGATGACGAGCACACGCCCGTCCTTCTCGAGCCGAATGCAGGCATGCGACTTCTTCGTGAGCTTCATGGGTCCATCCTCCCCCTTCCCGGCGCCGGGGAGGGCTGTCAAGGGGGTGCTCCCACTACCAGGCTCAAGATCACTCCTGGGGTGTGGTCTCCTCCCGGATGACCTGCTGCGCCACCTTGAAGGCGCTGTTGGCGGCCGGAACACCGCAGTACACGGCCGTCTGGAGCAGCACCTCCTTGATCTCCACCGGGGTGAGACCGTTGCGCAGCGCGGCACGGGTGTGGACGGCGAGGTCGTCGAGGTGGCCGCCCGCGACCAGGGCGGTCAGCGTGACACAGCTGCGCGAGCGCCGGTCGAGTCCGGGCCGGTCCCAGATCTCGCCCCACGCGTACCGGGTGATGAACTCCTGGAAGTCCCCGGAGAACTCGTCCGCCGAGGCCAGCGCCCGGTCGACGTGCGCGTCCCCCAGCACCTCGCGGCGCACCTTGACGCCGACCTCGTAGGAATCCGCCCGCCCCATGCTCTCGGCCGGTACCGGTGCGGGGGCGATCTCGGCGAAAGGCACGACCGGCGGCGGGGCGGCCTGCACGGGGTAGGCCGGCGCGGCCTGGATCGCCATCTGGCCGGTGGACGAGTCGAAGGCGGGCTGCCAGGCGCTGGAGAAGTGCCGTACCAGCAGCTCCGTGACGGCGCCGGGCTGCTCCACGGGAACCAGGTGAGAGGCGCCGGGAACGACCGCGAGGCGGGCGTCCGGTATTCCGGCGACCAGGTCGCGCGCCTCGGCGGGCCCGGTGACCTGGTCGTCGGAGCCGGCCAGGACGAGGGTGGGCACACCCACCATGCCCAGTTCGGACCGCACGTCGAAGGCGGCGAGGGCCTCGCAGGCCGCGATGTAACAGCCGGGGTCGGTGGTGCGCACCATCTGCACGGCCCACTCGGTGATCGCGGGCTGGGCCGCGGCGAAGCCGCCCGTGAACCAGCGGTCGGGGGAGGTACGGGCGATCGGGTCCAGGCCGTTCGACCTCACGATCACTCCGCGCTGCCGGAACTCGTCGGCCGTACCGAAGCGGGGCGAGGCGGCGATCAGCGCGAGGGAGGCGACCCGCTCCGGACAGCGCAGCGCCAGCTCGATCCCGAGGGCCCCGCCGAACGCGCAGCCCGCGTACCCGAACCGCTGGATGCCGAGCCGGTCGAGCGTGGCGAGCAGCCGCCCGGCGAGTTCGGCCACCGATCCGGCCGGGTAGGCGGGGGCGCCGCCGTGTCCCGGCAGGTCAAAGCGGAAGACCCGCCAGCTCTTCGCGAGCTCGGGGACCTGCCTGTCCCACATGTGCCATGTGGTGCCGAGCGAGGGTCCGAGTATGAGGACCGGGGCGTCTTCCGGGCCGTCGATGCGGTACTGAAGGGCAGGGGTCTTCGTCTCACTCACCGCCCCACGCTAGCTTCCGACCCCGTGCGGGCGGAAATGGGGCCCATTCGTCCACGTCGCCCACACGGGGTCGCCACACGCGTTCACACCGTGATCGGGCCGCTCGCGGCAGATCCGCCGGACCGACGCGGACCGGCCCGGGGCACCTGCCCGGAACCTGCTCGGACCGGCCGCGGCCCGACCCCGACCCTGGCCCGGGAGCCGGTCCGCGTCAGAACTCGCCCGGCGCGCCGAGACCCGTCAGGGCGCCGACCGGATCGAGGTCCGGCGTACCGCGGGGCCACCAGTCGTCATGGCCCGGCTCGGACTCGTAGGCGTACCACAAGCCGTTGCGGCCGAGGCGGAGCTGGGCGTGGCCGCGCGGGTGGGTGAGGTGGTTGCGCCAGGGGCGGAAGGCCGGGAAGTCGGCGGCCATCAGCAACGGCCGGGCCCGGTCGAACCGGCCCGCCGGGGGGTCCCAGGCTTCTTCGAGCACGCTGAGCGCCTCGAACCCGCCCTGCCGCCAGGCCGCGACCGCCCGTGCCAGATCGGCTGGTGTACGACCGGTCGCGGAGGCGAGCGAGGCATAGAGGGCGCGAGTGCCGGCCGTGAGACCCGATCCGGGGCGGGCCGCGGCGATGCGCACCGCGTCCTGCCAGAGCGTCAGTTCCGCTACGGGATCACGGCCCGAGGTGAGTACCGCGTGCGCGCGGGCGGCCGCGTCCGTGGCCAACTGGTCCAGCGCGAACGGGTCGGGGCCGCCCGGCGCGGCCGGGTAGGTCGGCGGCTGCTCGGGATGCGCGGGCGGCGGCAGTGGAGCCGGGAGGGGTGGCAGCACACGTCGCGCGAGGGCGTCGCGGGCGCGTACGCCGGGCAGAGGTGCCGGTTCCCGCTCCTGGGCGGCGCGTGCCGCGCGGGCGGCGTTGCGCCGGGACAGCGCGTCGAGCAGCTCGCGCTCACCACGGCCGCGCAGCAGGAACAGGACGAACGGATCCTGGTCCAGCAGTCGTGCCATCTGGTAGCAGAGTGCGGCCGCGTGCTTGCAGGGGTGCCCGAAGTCGGGGCAGCTGCAGTGCGGTTCGAGTTCGCCGGGGCCGGGGAGCAGTTCGACCCCGCAGTCCGCGAGCGACCTGGGCATCTCCTTGTCGAGCAGCGCGGCGATGTGTCCGGGCCGCTCGGCGGCGGCTTCGAGGAAACGGTCCCAGTCGTCGTCGGACAGGGTCCGCACCCTGACCTGGACGCGGTACGGCCGCGGTCGGCTCCCGTGCACATACGCGAGCACCAGGCCCGGGGTGACGGTGATCGCGTCGACGTACCCCTGCCCGGCGTACGTCCGGCCGCGCGCCAGCCGCGCGGCGTCCAGGGCGCCTTCCTCCAGCGCCGTGACCCACGCGTTGCCCCACCAGGTCTCCGCGAACCCACCGGTCTCCCGAATCCGCGCCGGGAAGGCGGGGAAGGTACGGCGCGACTCGCTGTCCCGGCCGGGGGACGCCATGGATCGGGGGAGCCGCTCGGCGGGGACGGGAGTGACCGGTTCCCCGGTGGGGCCGGTCGGGCCGGTCGGGTTGAGGGCACTGGTCGGCGAGTGAGGAGCGCGGGACTCCGGGCGGAGAGTCCGGGAGGTGAAGGGCGCGAAGGCTTCAAGGGACTCGGTGAAGGCTTCGGCGGTGAAGGGCACGGGGTCGGGCGAGCCGGGGGCGAAAGGCTCGGTGTCCTCCGGCGCCTCCCTCTCGGACACACGGTGCGCGGGGGTCGCGGGGTCCGCGGGTCGGCCGTGGTCCCGGTCGCGCGTCGTCTCGCCGGTGTCGTCCGCCGGATGCGTCGGGTGTCCGGTGATGGCGGCCACGTCAGGGGGCAACTGGAAAGCACCCGCGAGCAGATCGCGCAGGTCCCGCTCCTGGGCTGCCCGATCAGTATCCACGGAGCGCGCGGGAGTCCGTCGCCGCCGGGAGCCGGCGGGTGACGTCCTTGCGGACCGGCCCCTCGGGCCGATTCCCTTGCGCTCAGCCCCTGTTGTCCGCCCTTCGCTGCTGTCGGCCCCCTCGGACCGAAGTCGCCTCGCTTCGTCCCGAGCGGCGCGCAACGCCTCGCGGGCGATGTCGCCGGGGCGGGCGCCGCCCGCGGTCTCCGCACCCGAACGGCCGGTCGTGGAGGGCTCCGTGGCCTCCGGACGTCCCTCACCGGCGGAGCGCTCACCTGAACCGGACTCGGTTGCGTCGTCGGATGCCGGAGGCCGCACCTCACCCGCCTCACGCCCACCGCTCGCGCCACGCACGCGACCACCGGCACCGGCACCGGCACCGGCACCAGCACCAGCACCAGCACCAGCACCAGTGTCCAGAGCCGCGCGAGGGCCCGCGTTCGTTTCCGCAGCGGCACCGGCGCCCGAACCCGCGTCCGCCCCTGGGCTCTCGCCGTCGCCGTCGCCGTCGCCGTCGCCGGCTCCCGCAGCCGCGGTCGCCCGTCGCAGGGCGTCGCGAGCCGCGTCACCCGGCCTCGCTCCCGGGGTGGACCGCGGGTGCGCCCCGGGCACCTGGGACGAGGGGCCCGTGCCCGCACTCGCGTGCTCGTCGGCCGCCGCGGCCTCCCGCGCGGCGCGCAGCGCCTGACGGGCCGCGTCCGCGGGGCGGTCTCCTGTCACCGGACGCGGCCGAACGGCGCCGTCGGCCGGTTCGCCGGCCGCGGTCTCCGGCACGCGCGGCTCCTCCCCCTCGGTCCCGGTCATGTCGTCCTCCGCAGCGACACGAGGTCCGACAGCTCGCGGTCGGTCAGCTCCGTCAGGGACGCCTCGCCGGAGCCGAGGATCGCGTCGGCGAGGGCCCGCTTCGCTTCGAGCATCTCGGCGATGCGGTCCTCCACCGTGCCCTCGGTGATCAGGCGGTGGACCTGGACCGGCTGGGTCTGGCCGATACGGTAGGCGCGGTCGGTGGCCTGCTCCTCGACCGCGGGGTTCCACCAGCGGTCGAAGTGGACGACATGGCCCGCGCGGGTGAGGTTCAGACCGGTGCCGGCTGCCTTGAGGGACAGCACCAGGACCGGGGTCGCCCCGCTCTGGAAGCGGTCCACCATGTGTTCGCGCTCGGCGACCGGTGTGCCGCCGTGCAGGAGCTCCACCGGGACGGCACGGGCGGTCAGGTGTGCCGTGATGAGGCGGGCCATTCCCACGTACTGCGTGAAGACCAGTGCCGAGCCGTCCTCGGCGAGCAGGGTGTCCAACAGCTCGTCGAGCAGGGCCAGTTTGCCGGAGCGGGCGGAGGTCCCCCGCGCGACGGCCGCCGCGTCCTCCTTCAGGAACAGGGCCGGGTGGTTGCAGATCTGTTTGAGGGAGGTCAGGAGCTTGAGGACCAGTCCCCGGCGGGCGATGCCGTCGGTGGTCTCGATCGCCAGCATGGATTCGCGGACCACCGCCTCGTAGAGAGAGGCCTGTTCACGGGTGAGCGGGACGGGGTGGTCCGTCTCCGTCTTGGGCGGCAGCTCGGGGACGATCCCGGGGTCGGACTTCTTGCGGCGGAGCAGGAACGGGCGGATCAGCCGGGCCAGTCGGGCCACGGCCTCCTCGTCCTCGCCGTTCTCCACGGCGCGCGCGTGCCGGGCGCGGAAGGACTTGAGGGGGCCGAGCAGCCCGGGGGTCGTCCAGTCCAGCAGGGCCCACAGTTCGGAGAGGTTGTTCTCCACGGGTGTGCCGGTGAGCGCGACGCGCGCGGGGGCCGGGATGGTCCGCAGGGCCTTCGCCGTCGCGGAGTACGGGTTCTTGACGTGCTGCGCCTCGTCGGCGACGACCATGCCCCAGCGCTGGTCGGCGAGGTGGGCGGCGGCCGACCGCATCGTGCCGTAGGTGGTGAGGACGAAGCCGCCGTCGAGACCGTCGAGGGTGCGGTCGGGGCCGTGGAACCGGCGCACGGGGACACCGGGCGCGAAACGGGTGATCTCCCGCTGCCAGTTGCCGAGGAGCGACGCGGGGCAGATCACCAGGGTCGGTTCGCTGCGGGCCCGTCGCAGGTGGAGCGCGATGAGCGTGATGGTCTTGCCGAGCCCCATGTCGTCGGCGAGGCAGCCGCCGAGGCCCAGGGAGGTCATGAGGTCCAGCCAGGCGAGGCCGCGGAGCTGGTAGTCCCGCAGCCGGGCGTCCAGGCCGGGCGGCGGCTCGACGGGGGTCACGCCCGCCGTGAGGCGGTCGCGCAGTGTGGCGAGGGCGCCGACCGGCACCGCCTCGACGGTCTCGCCGTCGACCTCGGCGCTTCCGGTGAGCGCGACGGACAGGGCGTCCACCGGGTCGAGCAGACCCAGTTCGCGCTTGCGGGCCTTGCGGACGAGGGCCGGGTCGACCAGCACCCACTGGTCGCGCAACCGGACGACCGGCCGGTGGGCCTCGGCCAGCGCGTCCATCTCCGACTCGCTGAGCGGGTCTCCGCCGAGAGCCAACTGCCAGCGGAACTGGAGGAGTTCCTCGCTCTCGAAGAATCCGGTCCCGTCGGTCGCCGATCCTGGCGCGGGGCGCACCACCGCGGCGGCGCTCAGGTCGTGCGCCAGATCCCGGGGCCAGTGCACGGCGACACCGGCCGCGCCGAGCCGGGTGGCCACGACCCCGAGCAGATCGGACAGCTCCTCCTCGGAGAGGGCGAGCACATCGGGCACGTCCTGTTCGGACAGGCGGTCGAGGGGTGGCCAGACCCGGGCGGCGCGACGGACGGCGAGGGCCGCGTCGACGCGGGCGCGGGGTCCGAACACCGTGTCGGCGTCCCCCGCCCACAGGGCGGCCGCGTCGACGACGATGGTGGGGTCGGCGAGGCTGTGCACCTGGACGACGGCGGCGCCCGCGCGGCGCGCCCCCTCGCCGTCGTCGAAGAGCTGGTGGGCGGACAGGTCCAGGCGCAGGGAGATCCGTACACCCGCGTCCATGCCTGCGGCGACCTCGGCGGCCCAGTCGTGGGCTCCGGTCATCCGCTGCGGCTCACGCGCCGCGAAGGGTTTGCCGGACGTGTACGGCGCGGCCGGGGTGCGGGGCAGGGTGTCGGCGACCGCGTCCAGGAAGGACCTCATCAGCGCTTCCGGATCGGGCAGCCGGATCGGTCCCGCGCCGGGCAGCGGTACGGCGTGCCCTTCGAACGGAAGGGACGCCGCGACCGACCTCAGGTGGGCGATGTCGTCCTGGTCCAGCGGGCCGGCGCGCCAGGAGTCGAAGCCGTCGGGCGTGAGCCCCGGCAGCAGCCGTCCGCGGGCCACGAGGCGCAGCGCGTGGAGCGCGGCCGCGCCCCAGCAGGCGGTGGCGGGGTGCGCCGCGGGGTTCCGCCGGGCCCCGGCCAGCAGCGGCAGGGCTTCGGCGACGGACAGGGTCAGTGCGGGGACGGTGCCTCTGCGGACTCCCGAGCCGTGCGGCCGTACGACCGTCAGCTCGGTGTGCTCGCGCGCGGACACTCCCCCGCGGGATGCGGCCGACGACGTGCTCCCGGGGTGCTCCCCCGTCGGCGCGGTCTCCCCGTGGGCTCGGCCGGGCAGGGGTTCGCCCTCCGGGTCCCAGAACGCGATCCGTCCCTCGCGGGGCAGCGGCGCGGGCAGGAACACGGCGGCGAGCCGCACGGAGGGCGGCTGGTCCGGGAGCGGCTGCGCGGAGAGCTCCCGCGCCCGGGGATCCGCCGCGGACGCGGGGCGTACCCCTGCCGGGGGCCACCCCGCGGAAGGCACCCGCGCGGTCACCGCATTTGCCCCGTCCCGCATACGCCCGGTCACCTCCCGCCCCTCGGTCGAATCAGTTGTCTTCGACTCTACGGGCGGGGTCCGACAATCGGCTCCCACGGCCGCGCGGGGCGGACACGGGCACGGTGGGCCGGGCTACGGGATCGTGCGCGAGACGACGTACACCATCGGGTGGCCGGGCACGGACCCGTTCACGAGGATGTCCTGGGTGGGCGCCGGGTCCTTCTGCTTGTGGACGAGCCCCCACTGCGGTCCGGGGCGCGTGAAGTCCCAGCCGACGACCTTCTGGTTGCGGTCGCTGATGGTGATGTGGTCCCTCTTCAGGGCGGCGCGGGTGGTGCCCACGCCCTTGAGGAACTCGTCGAGGCCTGCCTGGGTGGTGCCGAACTGGAGGTACAGCCGGCTGGTCTTCCAGTTGTTCGTCTCGTAGTACGCGACGTCCGTGGAATCACCGGGGATGGGCACCTGGTAGAGACGGCGCTGTACACGCGAGGGCCAGCCGGAGGTGAGGCCGGTCGCCGAGTACTTCGCCTCCTTGTCCTTGCCGCTGTTGCGGCTCTGGTCGGCGGAGATCACCAGGTAGCCGGCCGGTACGCCGATGAGCAGCACGATGATCAGCAGGGTCAGGGCCCGGCGGCGGAACTTGTGGCGCGGGTCCTCCGGCGGCCGCTGCGGCTCGTCCGGGGACGACGACGCCTGACGAGGGAGCGAGGCCGTCACCGCGACTCCTGCTGCGTCGTGCGACGGGACTCGGCGTAGCGCTCGTACCGCTCGTAGCGCTCCACGCGGCGACGCTTGGCGCGCCGGAAACGGCGGGCGACGAGACGCGCGAGGTCGGCGGCGCCGACCATGCCGGCCTCGGGTCCGAGCTGGGCGCGCGCGATCCGCGCCTCGGGACGGTAGCCGCGGCCCGTGAGCTGCCGGCGGAAGGCGTCGCGGGCGGGGCCGATCAGCAGGTCGTCGGCCGCGCTGACGCCGCCGCCGATGACGAAGCAGGAGGGGTCCAGGGCGGCGGCCAGATTGGCGATGCCGACGCCGAGCCACTGACCGATGTCCTGGAGGAGTTCGACGCACATGGCGTCGCCCCCGCGGGCCAGCTCGGTGATCATCGGGCCGGTGATGTCGGCGATGTTGCCCTTGACGTGCTCGATGATCCCGTACGCCACCGGGGAGTCGGCCGCGGCGAGTTCGCGGGCCTCGCGGACCAGCGCGTTTCCTGAGCTGTACTGCTCCCAGCAGCCGCGGTTGCCGCACGGGCAGCGGTGGCCCCCGGGCACGACCTGCATGTGGCCGAACTCGCCGGCGACACCGAACTTGCCTCGCTTGACCTGGCCGTCCTCCAGGATCGCGCCGCCGATGCCGGTGCCGAGGGTGATCATCACGAGGTGGTCCTCGCCGCGCCCGGCGCCGAAGCGCCACTCGGCCCAGGCGGCGGCGTTGGCGTCGTTGTCCACCAGGACGGGCACCGCGAGCCGCCCGGCGAGACGGTCGCGCAGCGGCTCGTTGCGCCAGGACAGGTGGGGAGCGAACAGGATGCGGTTGCGCTCGGCGTCGACCCAGCCGGCCGCGCCGATGCCGACGGCGTGCACGTCGTGCCGGTCGGAGAGGTCCAGCACCAGTTCGACGATGGTGTCCTCGACGACCTTGGGGCTCTTGGACTTGTCCGGCGTCTCGGCGCGGACCTTCTCCAGGATGTTGCCGTCGGCGTCGACGACGCCCGCCATCACCTTCGTGCCACCGATGTCGATGCCGACGGTGGGGACGCGGGGTGCCGTCAGATGGGAACGGCGCTCGCGTGTCCCCACGGTCCGCAGGACGGTGGCCCGCGCGGAGCCGATGGGGGTGCCCCCTGCTCGAGCGGAGCCGAGAGCTCGGGGCAGCGCGAGGTCGCGGTAGGTGCTCATCGCGACGATTCTGCCCTACGCCGCGCCGGGGCCGCACCGTGGAAGCGCCGGTACGCATGTGACCCGTGCGCCCTCTGTGATCGGTCCCGGCCTGCCCGCGGAGCCGTACGGGTCAGGACCCCGCGCCCCTGACACGGCACGGTTCCCGAGTTCGTGCCGCGGGTCGTCCGGCTCGCTTCCGCCCGCCGTCCGGCGCGTCGGCTCGTCCGGGGTGATCCCGTCCCGGGTGTGGCGGCCCGACCTGCTGCGGCGCTTCAGCTGGACGAGACGATCACCTCACCAGGTGGCCGTGATGCGGATCGTGGGTGATGAAGACAACACCCGGTCCGGCATCCCATGCGGCGGTCACATAGGCCACCTATAGGCCACCTCTTTGAGGACCACACCGGACTGCTTGACGCCCGGCGCGGCGGTGGCGTCGAGAACCAGGACCGGATCAGGGCCGCACGAGGAGCTGGAACTCGAAGGAGTAGCGCGAGGCGCGGTAGATGTGGGAGCCGAACTCGACGGCGCGGCCGGTGTCGTCGAAGGTGGTGCGCTGCATGGTGAGCACGGGAGCCCCGGCCGGCTCGTCGAGCCGCTCGCCCTCGTCCGCGCTGGCCGCGCGGGCGCCGACGGACTGGCGGGCGCTGTGGAGGGTGATGCCGGCGCCGCGCATCATCCGGTACAGGCCGGTGGCCTCCATCCGGTCGCTGTCGAGCTCCAGCAGCTTGGGGGGCAGGAAGTTGCAGAGGTACGCCATCGGCTCACCGTGCGCGAGACGCAGCCGCTCGACCCGGTGGACCTCGCTGCCCTCGGCCACCCCCAGGGCGGCCGCGATCTCGGTGGACGCCGGTTCGACGGTGTTGAGGACCACCTGGGTCGCGGGGCGCTGGCCCGCCGACTCCAGGTCGTCAAAGAGGCTGCTGAGTTCCAGGGGGCGCTTGACCTGGCTGTGCACGACCTGGGTGCCGACACCTCGGCGCCGCACGAGCAGTCCTTTGTCGACAAGGGACTGGATGGCCTGGCGGACCGTGGGACGGGACAGGCCGAGCCGCGCGGCGAGCTCGATCTCGTTGCCGAGCAGGCTGCCCGGGGTCAGCGCTCCGTGCTCGATTGCGGCCTCGAGTTGCTGCGACAGCTGGAAGTAGAGCGGGACCGGGCTGCTGCGGTCGACGCTGAGCTGGAGCGACACGGTGGGATCCACATCTGGTTTGGCCACGGCTCGAGCGTAGCTCCGGGAGATGTTGACGGGAAGTTGTGAAGTTCGATTGTCCGGACAAACCATTGACAGCGTGATGGCTCGGCCATCAGTTTGTTCCCATGCGCATCGGACTCATCGGAGCGGGACGTATTGGAACATTTCATGCGGCCACTCTCAGCCGTCACCGTGAGGTCGGCGGCTCTCTCATCGTCACGGACGCGGACCCCGCACGGGCTCAGCGGCTGGCGGACCGGCTGGGCGCCACGGCGGCGCCCGGCGTGAACGAGATCTTCACCTGGGGCGTGGACGCGGTGGTCATCACCGCCGCCACTTCGGCGCACGCCGAACTGATCGGTCGGGCAGCACGCTCCGGACTCCCGGTCTTCTGCGAGAAGCCCATAGCCCTCGATCTGGCGGGGACGCTGTCCGCGCTCGCCGAGGTCGACGCCGCCGGAACGGTTCTTCAGATGGGCTTCCAGCGTCGCTTCGACGTGGGCTACACGGCCGCCCGCGAGGCGGTGCGCTCGGGCCGGCTCGGCCGGCTGCACACCGTGCGCGCGATGACATCGGACCAGGCGCCGCCCCCGGCCGGCTACCTCCCGCTCTCCGGCGGGCTCTACCGCGACTGTCTGATCCACGACTTCGACATGCTGCGCTGGGTCAGCGGCCGCGAGGTCGTCCAGGTGTACGCGACCGGCTCCGACGCGGGTCCCGCGATGTTCCGCGAGGCTGGGGACATCGACACCGGCGCGGCCGTCCTCACCTTCGACGACGGCATGCTCGCGACGGCGACCGCCACCCGGGTCAACGGGGCGGGCTACGACGTCCGCATGGAGCTCTCCGGCGAACTGGACCAGATCGCCGTCGGCCTGGACGACCGCACGCCGATCGCCTCGACGGAATCGGCCGGCCCGCCGCCCGCGGACAAGCCGTGGACGGGCTTCCTGGAACGGTTCGGCCCCGCGTACGAGGCGGAGCTCGCCGCCTTCGTCGAGGTGGTCCGCGGCGAGCGCGCCAACCCCTGCGACGGCCGTGAGGCACTGGAAGCGCTGCGCATCGCGGAGGCCTGCGAGCTGTCCCGGCGCGAGCGCCGCCCGGTCTCACCGGCGGAGATCCCGGGCGGCCGGCACTGACCCGTGGCGCGCCCGGCGCCCTGACACCGGGCCCCGGCCGTGCCGCCCCTCGTCCGAGGAGCCGCACGGCCGGGGTCTGCGTGCCGACACCGTGCGGCCGGTCGCAGTGCTTGCGCGTCAGGCGGCGCGGCCGGACCAGGTTCGGCTCCGCGGGGATCTCCGCCGTACGCGCCACGGTCGGCGCTCCTCACGCGGCCACCCGCTCACCAGCGCACCGGCATACGGCGCACGCCCCGCATCAGCATCCCGGGCAGCCAGCCGCTCGGCGGTCCGTCGAGCGCCAGGTCCGGGCACCGCTCCAGCAGCGAGCGCAGAGCCACTTGGGCTTCGAGCCAGGATCGATCACGACATCCCCTCCCGTCACCGATCAAACGCGCGAGGGCCCCGACAGCGTGAGGCGGTGCGCGAGCACGTCGTGCATCTCGCGCGCGATCGCCTCGCGGGCCAGCCGCTGCGCCTGCTCGGCCCGCAGCGCCGCCTCGGTCTCGGCCCGTCGTGCGCGGTCCCGCAGACTCAGCATGAGCTGGCGCTTGGACCGTACGAACATGCCCCAGCCGACCACGGCGGACGTGAGCAGCGCGGTGACGGCGAGGGCGGCCAGGTACGGCAGGTCGGGGTCGGGCCGCAGCCAGAAGAACGCCGGGAGCAGCACGAGCTGGACGTCGGCGACACAGGCCACGTAGCGGAAGGGCCGGTGCACGGCGAGGGTGAAGAGTGCGACCAGACCCGCACCGCCCGCCGTGTTCGAGACCAGCCCGACCGGGATCATGGCGACGGCGAGCCCCAGCGGCCACCGTCGCCGCAGCCAGACCGCCGCGCAGGCGAGCGCGCCGATCAACTGGTCGGCGACGGCGAGGCCGCGCGGGATGTTCGGGTCGTCGTTCACGGTGTTCGCGGCCGCGATTCCGATGGCGACGGCCAGCAGGAAGCAGCCGAAGTCGACGACCCAGTCGCGCACGGTGCGCCGCGGCCGGCCGGAGGGCCCCGCGCGCTCGGCGTCGGGGTCGAGTTCCGCGGCCACGGCCGACGGCAGCAGCCAGCGTCGGCCGGGCAGGGCCGGCGCTGGAACGTCACGCGGCACAGGTGCCGGACTGTCACCACTCACGGTCGACAAATCTACGCAGCCGACCCCGTCGGCACCTCCCCGCGAGCCCTGTCGGCGACCAAAGTCGGGCGGCTTCAGACTTTCGTGCGGGCGAGGGCGCGACACCCCGCGACTTCGGGCGGACATGCCTCGCCCCGCGGCCGATGCGCTCGGGGGGTCCGCGGGGCGAGGGTCGTCCCATGAAGCGGCTGCTGGCGGTGCTCGGTCTTGCCGCCCTCGTTCAGGGCGTCCTGGGTCTGGTCCAGGAGATCACCGGCCGACCGCACGGGTGGGGACTCGTGCGGCGGCTCGGTTTCCTCGCCGGTCACGAGATCTACGCGAGCGCCACGCTTCTCGTACTGGCGGTCGCGCTCTTCGCGGCGGCGGGGAGCCGGAGGTCCGGGTGAACACGGACCGGCCCTCTGGCTGCCCCGGCCACCGGCCGATCGCGACCGGTCGTGAACGATCACGACCGATCATGGCGGGCCGTGGCGGATCACCACGCCCACAACGGATCGCAGCACACCACGGCGGACCACTGCGGAGCCGTTGATCACTCGCGGATCAGCAACCGAAGTTGATCAGATTGAACGTGACGTAGTGGTCCGAGGTGTAGTAGTCCTCCAGGGTCTTCTTGCCGGTCACGATGCGACGGGCACCGCGCGTCGAGGAACCGGGCGTGACGACCGTGTACTCGTGGTAGTACCCGGTGGACTGGGAGGGCAGGACACCCTCCCGGTTCTGGAAGACCGCCCCGTCCTGCGAGTACGGGAAGGGACCTCCCGAGTCGATCAGGTCCAGCGTGTGGTACGCCTGGGACGGCAGCGCGCTGTAGCAGATGCTGCCGACGGCGGTCGCCGCCGCGTTGGCCGGAGCCACGGCGGTGCCGCCGACGAGCAGGGCGGACATGAGGGCCACGAGGGCGCCGATGCGGGTGGTTCGTGGGGGGAATCTCATGGACTTAGAATGACGCGCGTAGACTATGACATGTCAATGTCAAGGCAGCTGATTTCTCCCGCCGGGTCCGATGAATTTTCCTGGAGTTAACTTGTCGCGCGGCGCCCTCACGCGCCCCTCACAAGCCCCGCGACACCGCCCACCGGGCCCTTCGCCCGAGACGATCACCGCCGAGTGCGATCCGGGCCGGAATGGCCCACGGCGGCTCGGTGCCGGGCGACACGCGACGAACCCCCGGGTGCCGCGCGACACCCGACGGACACCGGACTACGGCCCCCGGACGAGCGATCGCCTAGTAGCTGCCGTACGTGGGGCGGCCTTCGCGCTCGTACGTGTGGATGGTGACGCCCGCGCCGGTGGTCGTGCCTCCGGTGTGCCGGAACGCGGTGGGGACTGCACCCTCGGCGAAGAGGCGGCGACCCGCGCCGAGCACGACGGGGAAGGTCATCAGGTGCAGGGTGTCGATCAGGCCGAGCGCGAACAGGGACTGGGCCAGCGTGGCGCTGCCGTGCACCTGGAGCTCACCCTCGGTGCGCTCCTTGAGGGCGGTGACCTCCTTGCCGAGGTCGCCGGTGATCACGGTCGTGCCCTGCCAGCCGGGCTCGGTGAGCGTCGAGGAGGGGACGTACTTGGGCAGCGCGTTCAGCTTGGTGGCGATCAGGTTGTCCGGGTCGGTGATCTTCGGCCAGTAGCCCGCGAAGATCTCGTACGTGCGCCTGCCGAGCAGAAAGGCGTCGACGCGGGAGAAACCGTCGGTGACGAAGCGCCCGAAGTCCTCGTCACCGTAGGGGACGCTCCAGCCGCCGTGATCGAAGCCGCCGCTCCGGTCCTCCTCCGGACCGCCCTGCGCCTGGTGGACTCCGTCGAGAGTGACGAAGGCGGTAAGGGTGAGCTTGCCCATGGCGGTGCCTGCTTCCTTGCGGTGGGGTCTGCTGTCATGAGGACAGACCCCACCGGTGCCCGCAACTCATCGGTCCGGTGACAGAGCCGCCCGGCATCCGTTCCACGGTCCCGTGACAGAGCCGCCCGTGCGGCGGGTTCTCGACCGGCTCACCTCACGCCGGTCGAGAGCCCGCCCTCGCGCCGGCGGATGAGTCACCGCCGCTTCGACTGCCGCCTGTTCACCCCTCGTTGGTCGAGAAGAGTCCGCCCGTCGGGCCCTGCTTGTCGCCGCCCTGGGCCTTTCTCAGGGCGTTGGCGAGACTCTCGATGGTGAGGGACTGAAGGATCACCCGTCCGTTGCCCTCCAGGGTGGCCAGCGACAGGCCCTCGCCGCCGAAGACCGCGTTCATCAGCCCCTGCCGGTTGAGGCCTCCGATGCGCTGGACGCCGTAGTGAATGCCCTCCTCGAAGGCGACGACACAGCCCGTGTCGACCTCGATGCGGCCGCCGAAGTCCGCCGGGTTCAGATCGATGAAGTTGCCCGCGCCCGCGATGATCACCGTGCCGTGCCCGGTGAACTTCTCCAGGACGAATCCCTCGCCGCCGCTGCGCCCGGTCCGGCCGCCCTGGAAGGCGATACCGAACTGCACGGTCGACTCCGCCGCGACGAAGGCGTCCTTCTCGGCGAACCACGCGCGCGTGCCGTCGAGCTCCAGGGCACGCATCTCACCGGGCAGCACACCCGCGAAACCGACGGTGCCCTCGCCGCCCGTCGACGTGAAGTACTGGAACGCCAGCGACTCGCCCGCGAGAGCGCGCTGGCCGGCCTGCATCGCGGTGCCCACGGCCTGGCGCAGCATGCCGCCCATGCCGCCGCCACCGCCCTGCCGGCCGCCGTCGGCGCCGCCCGACGGCCCGGAGAGCCGCGTCTCCATGGTCACGTTGGTCGTCTTGAACAGGAACTTTCCCGCCTCGCAGTACACGGTCTGGCCGAGGCCCAGGCTGACCACCGCCATCTGCATGGCGTTGCCGACGATTTCTTGCTGAAGAGTCACGCCGAAAGAACGAGGGAGACGGAGCGAAGAGTTCCGTCCCATCGGGTGACGGTGGATCCGGGTGCGGCGCCGGGCGAACGCGATGTCCGTTCGCCGCCGGTGCCGGCCGTCCGGGGCCGCTGGGATGGAGGCATGACTTCTCAAGGAACCATGAACGGCAAGGTGGCCCTCGTGACCGGCGGCAGCCGGGGTATCGGGGCCGCGACGGCGCTGCGTCTCGCGCGTGAGGGCGCGGACGTGGCCGTCACGTACGTGAGCGGCAAGGAGTCCGCGGAGGATGTCGTACGGGGCGTCCGGGCGCTCGGCGGCAGGGGGCTCGCCCTGCGCGCGGACTCCGCGGACGCGACGGAGGCCGGTGGGGTGGTGGACCAGGTCGTCGCGGAGTTCGGGCGGCTCGACGTACTCGTCAACAACGTTGGGGTGGGAGTCCTCGGGCCGTTGGACTCGCTGTCCCCGGCGGACGTCGACCGGGTGCTCGCCGTCAATGTGCGAGGGGTCTTCCTGGCCTCCCGGTCGGCCGCGCCGCACCTCGGGGCGGGAGGGCGGATCATCACGATCGGCAGCTGCATGACACAGCGGGTCCCCGGCCCCGGGGGGACGCTCTACGCGATGAGCAAGTCCGCGCTGATCGGCCTCACCAAGGCACTGGCCCGGGAACTGGGCGCCCGGGGGATCACCGCCAACATCGTCCATCCCGGCCCCGTCGACACGGACATGAATCCGGCGGACGGCCCCTACGCGCCGGACCAGAGCGCGATGACCGCCCTCGGCCGCTTCGGCGCCGCCGACGAGGTCGCCTCGATGGTCGCGTATCTGGCGGGAAGCGAGGCGGGGTACGTGACGGGGGCGGAGTTCGCGGTGGACGGAGGCCACGCGGCGTGACACGGCACGTCACACCGCGCACCCGGTACCTGGACCGCAACCGCAAACCGCAAATCGCAAATCGCAAGGACTGGCAGGACCACCACGACTTCCAGGACACACGTGGCAGCGGGCACAAGCGGGACCACGGCCCGTGAGGGCGTACCCGCATCGGTCCGGGCGCGCCCGGACCGGGACCGCGCACCCTCAGGACCGCCCGAGCGGAGGGCCAGGAAGGGGCCAGGAAAGGGTCAGGAAGGGGAGGGGGACCGGGGCCTGTGCCACGGGCTCCGGTGCCCACTGGTCCGGACGACGGATCCGGAGTCCTCAGCCGCCCAGTTCCTGGTGGCGTGCCGTCAGGCGTGCGGCGCCCTCCTCCGTGAGGGAGCCGAAGAGGCGCAGGCGGGAGATGCCGCCGTCCGGGAAGATGTCCACGCGCGCGTGCGTGCCGACGACGGGTGCGGTGAGGGTGAAGCGGTGGTCGGTGTCGGGCTGGAGACGGGTACGGGGCAGGATCTCCGTCCACTCCCCCGCGTCGCCCTCGCCGTCCTCGCCGCCGTTCCTCACCGAGACCGAGGCCCATCCGGCGCTGTTGCCCTTCAGGTACGCCGTGTCGATCTCGATGGCGCGGATCTCGGACTGCGCGACGAGCCGGTAGCTGATCCAGTCGTTGCCGTTGTCACGGCGCCGGCGGGTCTCCCAGCCGTCGTCCATCTTGCGGGAGCGGCCCGGCTGGATGGTGTTGGTGGCGGGTGAGTAGAAGAGGTCGGAGGCGTCCTCGACCTGTCCGCCGTTCTCCAGGGCGACCACGTCGAAGGTGCCGAGGACGGACAGCCAGCGCGGGTCGGGTACCACCTCGCCGTACACGCGCAGCCGCGCGATGCCCCCGTCGGGGTGCTGGTTGACGCGCAGGTGCGTGAAGCGCTGTTCGACACAGACGGCGAACCCGTTGGCCGCGTGACCGCCGACCGGCGTGCGCGGCACGAGGGCCGTCCACTTCACGTCGTCCGCGAGGAGTTCCTCGGGAGCGGGCGAACCGGGCACCGACGCGCCCTCGACCGACACCGCCTGGGGATAGTTGCCGCGGAAGTGGGCCGTGTCGACGACGATCCCCCGGATCACGCCGGGGGCTCCGAGGCGTACCAGGGCCCAGTCGTGGTCCTCGGCGGTCGGCCACGGGTGCCCGGCCGAGGCGCCGCGGCGCCGCCGGGTCTCCCAGCCGTCCATGATCTTGCCCTTGTGGCCGAAGCGCTCGGGATCGAACGCGGCGGCCTCGGCCACGAGGAGGTTCTCGCGCTGGGCGAAGAACTCGTCGTTGGCGGCGATCACCCCGGCGCCGAGCCGCCGGTCGGCGAGGTTGACGTACTGGGTGAACGGAAGATCCGCGGTGCGGTAGTCCGCGTACGGGTCGCCGCCTCCGTAGGGGTTCGCGTCTCCGGTGAAGGTGGCCAAAACGATGGGGCGCTGCGCCGTCACGATGATCGATCTGCCTTTCGGGGGTTGGCCGTTGCGGGTACGGATGCGGATGCGGTGCGGGTGCCTCAGTGCGGTGCGGCGGTCGGTGTGCGGATCGGTGACGCGGACGGGTCGCGGGAACCGGTGACGCGGATCGGAGTCGTGCGGATCGGTGGCCGAGACGGCGGCGGGCTTACGGGCGGCGGGTGAGGAGGTGTCCCGTGGGCTCGGTGAACCGGCCCTCGGCGGCGATGCGCTCGCCGCGCAGCCAGGTCGACTTCACGACGCCGCTGAGGGTCCTGCCGGCGTAGGCCGTCACCCGGTTGCGGTGCTGGAGCGCGACGGGGTCGACGGTGAAGGTCTCGTCGGGTGCGAGTACGGCGAAGTCGGCGTCGCGGCCCGCCTCGATGGCGCCCTTGCGGTCGCCGAGGCCGACCAGTTCGGCCGTGCGGGAGGACATCCAGCGGACCACGTCCTCCAGTCCGTGGCCACGCCTGCGGGCCTCGGTCCAGACGGCGGACAGGCTCAGCTGAAGGCCGGAGATGCCGCCCCAAGCGGTCGCGAAGTCGTCCGTCTTGAGGTCGGCGGTCGACGGCGAGTGGTCGGTGACCACGCAGTCGATCGTGCCGTCGGCCAGCGCGCGCCACAGCAGGTCCTGGTTGGCGGCCTCGCGGATGGGCGGGCAGCACTTGAACTCGCTGGCGCCGTCCGGGACTTCCTCCGCGGTCAGGGTGAGGTAGTGCGGGCAGGTCTCCACGGTGAGCCGGACTCCGTCGGCCTTCGCCGCGGCGATCAGCGGGAGCGCGTCGCTCGACGACAGGTGCAGCACGTGCACCCGTGCGTCCAGGCGCCCGGCCTGTGCGACGAGGCTCGCGATGGCGGTGTCCTCGGCGTCGCGGGGGCGTGAGGCGAGGAAGTCGGCGTACTTCCGGCCGCCCTTCTGCGGGGCGGCCGCCAGGTGACGCGGGTCCTCGGCGTGCACGATCAGCAGGCCGCCGAACCCGGCGATCTCGGCGAGGGACCGGGCGAGCTGCTCCTGGTCCAGTTCGGGGAACTCGTCGACCCCGGAGGGCGAGAGGAACGCCTTGAACCCGAAGACACCGGCGTCGTACAGGGGCCGCAGGTCCTTGACGTTGCCGGGCAGCGCGCCGCCCCAGAAACCCACGTCGATGTGCGCCTTGGAGCGGGCGACCTCCTGCTTCGTACGAAGGTTGTCGACCGTCGTCGTCGGCGGGAGGGAGTTGAGCGGCATGTCGATCAGGGTGGTGATGCCGCCGGCGGCCGCGGCGCGCGTCGCGGTCCAGAAGCCCTCCCACTCGGTGCGGCCGGGGTCGTTCACATGGACGTGGGTGTCGACGAGACCGGGCAGCAGGACGTCGTCGCCGAAGTCCTCGAACCGGGCGCCGGGCGGTACGTCGGCGTCGTACGGGAGCACGGCCGTGATCTTCCCCGCGGCGACCGCCACCGAAGCGGCGCGCGTCCCTTCGGGAGTGATGACACGCGTCGAGCGCAGCACCAGTTCGGCATGGAACACCCGGACCCCTCTCTCCGCGGCCGTTGACTCCCGCTGCGGCCGGTTTACTTCCGCGTAACGGAATTCAACTTTCTGTTGAAGAAGTCTTCACTCCGACCCTCCCGCCGTCAAGGGTTCATTTCTCCAGCCTCCCTCGATCGCCCCCACTCCCGCCCTCGGCCTGCCCGACTCCGGGAATTTCCACAGAGCGAAATCAGGCTTCCGGCAGACAGAATGGAGGGGCGCGTACCCCGGGAGTCGACAGGCCGCCGGGTAGGCTGCGTTCCTGCCCGCCCGCCCGAAAGGACCGCCGCCGTGCCGCCGTCCAGCGCCAGCACCACCGACGCCGCCAAAGCATCCGCTCCCAGTGGCGGCGTCCAGTCGCTCGAGCGCGCCTTCGATCTCCTGGAGCGCATGGCGGACGCCGGGGGCGAGGTCGGTCTGAGCGAGCTCTCCGTGAGCAGCGGGTTGCCGCTGCCCACCATTCACCGGCTGATGCGCACCCTGGTGGCCTGCGGATACGTACGCCAGCAGACCAACCGCAGGTACGCCCTCGGTCCCCGGCTGATCCGCCTCGGCGAGTCCGCCTCCCGGCTGCTCGGCACCTGGGCCCGCCCCTATCTGGCGCGTCTGGTCGAGGAGACGGGCGAGACCGCGAACATGGCGCTGCTCGACGGGGACGAGATCGTCTACGTCGCCCAGGTGCCGTCCAAGCACTCCATGCGCATGTTCACCGAGGTGGGCCGCCGGGTGCTGCCGCACTCCACGGGCGTCGGCAAGGCACTGCTGGCCCACACCCCGGACGACGAGGTGCGCGCGCTGCTCGCCCGTACCGGGATGCCCGCCGCGACGGAGAAGACGATCACCACGCCGGACGGCTTCCTCGCCGCGCTCGACGAGGTACGCAGGACGGGCTACGCGGTCGACGACAACGAACAGGAGATCGGCGTCCGCTGTCTGGCCGTCTCCGTGCCCGACTCCCCGACCGCCGCAGCGATCTCGATCTCCGGTCCGGCCGGCCGGGTCACCGAGGCCGCCACCGAGAAGATCGTGCCGGTGCTCCAGCAGGTCGCGGCCGAACTGTCGGAGGCCCTTGCAAGCGCGGGTCCGGGCGCCAACTGACCCGGCCGGATCAGCCCGGTCCCGGCCGGCTCGCCGCGGCCCGGCCCAGGCAGGTCCAGATCACCGCGCCCCGGCCGAGCCCCGGTCCGGCTCCGCTCCGGGCGGCGGCTGACCGGCCGACCGACCTGAGCCCCGCCCCGCCGTCCGCGCTCATCCACCCCGTGCCGCCTCAGCCGGGGCCCGACGTTCCGACGGGTGCCTCAAGGCGCCCGTCCGCCATCTCCCGTACCTCGTCCGCCTCGCCGAGGTGGGCTCGGTCGTGCGTCACGAGGACGGTCGCCGTGGCGCGTTCACGGGTGAGCCGGACCAGCAGGTCGAGCACCGCCGTGCCGCGTTCGTGGTCGAGGGCGCTGGTCGGCTCGTCGACCAGGAGCACCGACGGCTCGTTGACCAGCGCGCGGGCGATGTTCACCCGCTGCCGCTGACCGCCGGAGAGCTGGTGGGGACGCCGGTGCGCCAGCTCGCCGAGCCCGACCGAGTCAAGCAACTCCCGGGCCCGGTCCACCACTTGGCGGCGTCCGTCCAGGTGCCCCATCACCTGGAGCTGTTCCAGCGCGGTCAGCGAGGGCAGCAGGTTCGGCTGCTGGAACACGATCCCGATCTCGCGCCGCCGCAGCACGGCCCGTTCGGCGGAGGTCAGCGTCCCCGTCTCCGTAGTGCCGACGAGAACGCGCCCGCGGTCCGGGGTGACGAGGGTCGCCGCGACCGCGAGGAGGCTGGACTTGCCGGATCCGGAGGGACCGACGACGGCCGTCATGGTTCCGGCAGGCACCTGGAGACCGACGCCCTCCAGGGCGGTCAGGCGGCCCTCGCCGTCCGGGTAGGTGAGGGTGATGTCGTCAAGCGTCAGGCTCATGGCACTCTCTCGTTGGTCGGTCCGGCGCTTCCGCGCGCCGTCGCCGGGCACTCCCGGCGGTTTGCTCCGGCACTCCCCGGCGCCTTCATCAGGCGCTCCGGGCTCCGCCTCCCGGCACTCGCGGCACCTTCATCAGCCACCCCGGGTTCCCCCACCGGGCACTCGCGGCACCTTCATCAGCCACCCCGGCACCTTCGTCGGACACAATCCCGATTCCCTCATCGGGCGCCGCCCGCCGCCGTCATCGGGCGCTTCCCAGCGCGGTCAGCGGGTCGACGGCGGTGATCCGCCGGACGGACAGGCCCGCGCCGAGCGCCCCGAGGGCGATCATCACGGCGGCGGGTCCGAGCACGGTCGGCCCGTCCAGCACGAACGGCACGTCGCCGCCCCGCACGAGTGCGCCGGCTCCGGCGGCGAGTCCCGTACCGAGCAGTGTTCCGGCGGCGAGCATGAGCACCGCCTGACCCAGCGCGTCCCGCAGCAGATACGGCGTGGAGGCGCCCAGCGCCTTCAGGACGGCGATGTCGGACGACCGCTGGATCGTCCAGACCGTGAAGAACGCCCCTATGACCAGCGCCGAGATGACGAAGAGGAATCCGCGCATGAGCTGGAGCGAACCGTTCTCGGCGCGGTAGGAACCGATGGCGGTGAGGGCTTCGTCCCTGGTGAGGGTCTTCGTGCCGGCCACGCGGTCGGCCGCCGGAAGGTCGGCGCCGCCGGTCCGCAGGGCGATCACGGTCGCCGGCCCGGAGAGGTCGGTCCACACGACGGGTGTGTGGCTGTACGAGGCATGGCCCGCCACGGCCGCGACGATCAGTTCGGCGCCGCCGAGCCGCACCCGGCCCCCGGGCCTGACGTCGAGCGCCGCGGCGGCCTTCTCGGACAGCACGGCACGGCCGGGGGCGACCGCCGCCGGAGCGATACCCGAGCCAGGCCGCACGGCGAAGGCGGACACCGCGGCCGTACGGTTCCCGGCGGACGCGTTCAGGATGCGGATGCCGATCGGCTCCGCCGAGGTGACGCCGGACCGGTCGGCCCAGGTCCCCCGGGCGCGAGAGGACAGCTCCGAGCCGGTGAAGGACACCGACTGCCCCGCGGGCGGCGCGGCGAAGGCCAGGTGGTCGGCGGGCAACCCGGTGACCGCCGAGGTGTTCTCCTCGGCGAGCCCGGCGGTCAGCCCGGACAGCAGCCCCACGAGCAGGGTGATCAGTACGACCACGGCTCCCATGAGGGTGAACCGCCCCTTGGCGAACCGCAGATCTCTCCATGCGACGAACATGCCTCCACCCTGTGGCCCGGACCGCGTCCGGGGCATCGCGCCACGGCATGGTTCACCGGTGCCGAAAGAGGGGCGCGCCCGTCACCGGGAGACGGACCGGCCGGAACCGGAGGGACGAAGGCACCCGGACACAGGAGGGAGGCCCTGCCCACAAAGGAGGCAGCGCGCTTTCAACCTTTCGGTTGACCGGGGCCGGCCCCGACCCGCCTACCCTGGAACGACCATGAATGTCCGCCGCCGCTCCCCCGTCGTCGCCACCCTGCGTCTGTGCCTGTACGTCCTGCTCGCGGGGCTTCTGCTGCTGGCCGCCCTGCGTTCCGGGGACAGCGGGCACCCGGCGGCGGTCGTCGTGTCGGTCCTCGTGACCGGCGCGGTGCTCGCGGCGGGTGCCGTCGGCCCGGCGGTGCACGGCTCACGGCGTACGGCGGCGGTGTGGGTGGCCGCCCTGAGCGCGAGCTGGCTGGTGCTGGTCGCGTTCTCACCGGACGGGTTGTGGGTGGCGTTCCCGCTCTACTTCCTGCAACTGCACCTGCTGCCGGTGCGCTGGAGCCTGCCCGCGGTCGCCCTGACCGCCGGGGCTGCCATCGCGAGCTTCGTGGCGCACGGCGCGCCGCTCACACCCGGCGCGTTCATCGGCCCGCTGCTGGGGGCGGCGGTCGCGGTCGCCACGGTCCTCGGGTACGAGGCGCTGTACCGGGAGAGCGAGCGCCGCCGCGAGCTGATCGAGGAGCTGATCGCCACCCGCGCCGAGCTGGCCGAGGCCGAGCGCGCCGCGGGCACGCTCGCCGAGCGGGAGCGGCTCGCCCGCGAGATCCACGACACGCTCGCACAGGGCCTGTCCAGCATTCAGCTGCTGCTGCGCGCGGCCCAGCCCCTGCTGCCCGCGGGCTCCCCGGCCGCCCCGCACCTGGAACAGGCGCGCGCGACCGCGCAGGACAACCTCGCCGAGGCTCGCCGCTTCGTCCGCGCGCTCACCCCTCCCGATCTGGAACACGGCTCGCTGACCGGCGCGCTGGAACGGCTGTGCCGTCCGGCCGCCGTGGACGCGCCGAGCGTCCGCTTCTCGGTGAGCGGCCCGCCGGCCGCGCTCCCGACCCCGTACGAGGTGGCCCTGCTGCGGATCGCCCAGTCGGCCCTGGGCAACACGTTGCGCCACGCGCGCGCCGACCGCGCGGAGATCACGCTCAGCTTCATGGACACCGCGGTCGCCCTGGACGTGGTCGACGACGGTGTCGGCTTCGCCCCCGGCGGCGCACTGACGGACGGTGACCGGACGGAGAGGGACAGGACAGACGGGGGCCGGACGGACGGGGGTTTCGGTCTGCCCGCGATGCGCTCGCGGGCCGAGTCGCTGGGCGGGACGTTCAGCGTCGAGTCGGCCCCCGGACAGGGCACGGCGGTGGCGGTCACGCTGCCGCTGCCCGTCACGGGGGAGCCGCCGAAGACGGTGTCCCCGGGCGCCGGGAGCCTTCCGCGGTCGCGAGCCGCGGGGAGCCGGACGTGACCGTCCGCCTGCTGCTCGCGGACGACCATCCCGTCGTCCGCGCCGGGCTGCGCGCCGTGCTGTCCGCCGAGCCGGACTTCGAGATCGTCGCGGAGGCGCCGACGGCGGAGGCCGCGGTGGAACGCGCCGGGGCGGGTGGTGTGGACGTCGTCCTCATGGACCTCCAGTTCGGTGCCGGGATGCACGGAGCGGAGGCCACGGCGGCCATCACGGCACGCCCCGGCGCGCCCCGGGTCCTCGTCCTCACCACCTACGACACCGACGCGGACATCCTCGCCGCGGTCGAGGCGGGTGCCTGCGGCTACCTCCTCAAGGACGCCCCACCCGAAGAGCTCTCCGCCGCCGTGCGCACCGCCGCGTCGGGTCACTCGGCGCTCGCCCCGAAGGTCGCCGACCGTCTCATGGACCGCATGCGCACCCCCTCAGCCGCCCTCAGCCGTCGCGAACTGGAGGTCCTCGAACTGGTCAAGGACGGTCTCTCCAATCAGCAGATCAGCAAGAAGCTGTTCCTGAGCCAGGCGACCGTGAAGTCCCATCTGGTGCACATCTACGCGAAGTTGGGCGTGGACTCCCGCACCTCGGCGGTGGCGGCGGCCACCGAGCGGGGTGTCATCCGCAGACGGGGCTAGGCCGGCCAGGTTCTCGGGCCCCGCGGGGCCCGGCCGGTGGTGAGGGTTCGCGTCAGGCGGGCGCGGCAGGGCGGGCCCGGCACCGGCCCGCGGTCACCGCAGGGTTCGGTGCGGTGGTTCTCCGAAGAGTTCGACCGCGTCGCGGACATCCGCGAGGCGGGTCGCCAGGGCGCTCACCGAGCCGATCGCACCAGCGACCAGGAGGAGCGAGCGGCGCAGCCGGGGGATCTCCGGAACACCCGTGGCGGCCATCGCGGCGAGGGCCGCGAGCTCGTCCTCGGCGATACCGCGGTCGGGGAACTCGGCCGGATGCGCGGCGAGTTCACGGCGCAGCCGGGAGACGGCGGTACGTAACTCCGCCACCCTCGGATCCTCGTCGCTGCCGGTCACTGGCCTCTGCCCCAAGCTCCGCAACACAGCTCTCCCCCCTCGCGCGCCGTTCTGCGTCGGTCCCTCTCACGGCGGCCTCAAGTCGGCCCGAACTCCCCGTGGCGGTGGTCGGGCGCCGGGGGACGCGGGCCAGTAAACGCCACCCGGTGCGCCGGGCGCCACCGCGCGGACCGAAATTCAGCCCCAGGACACCGGGGTGACGGTCCGGGTTCCGGGGCGTGCTCCGACCCTGTCGGGTATGAAAAGGACATGACGGAGAACAAGGACGAGGTGGCCGGGCTGCTGCTGGCGGCCGGAGGTGGACGGCGCCTCGGGGGACGGCCCAAGGCACTCCTGCCCCACAAGGGACGGCCGCTCGTCGAACACGCGGTCGGGGTGCTGCGCGCCGGCGGCTGCACCCGCGTCCATGTCGTACTCGGCGCGGGGGCCGACGCCGTACGGGATCAGGCGTCGCTGGCCGGGTGTGTCCTCGTGGACAACCCGAGGTGGGAGGAGGGCATGGGATCCTCGCTGCGGGCGGGGCTCGACTCGCTGGCGGACTCCGGGGCGCGGGCCGCACTGGTGTCGCTGGTCGACCAGCCGGGGATCGGCCGGGAAGCGGTCGCCCGGGTACTCGCCGCGTACGCCTCGCCGCTGACGCTCGCCGCGGCGGCCTACGAAGGGGAACGCGGCCATCCGGTGCTCGTCGGCGCCGGTCACTGGGCCGGGATCGCGGCGACCGCCACGGGCGACCGGGGAGCGCGCGCCTATCTGAAGGCCCACGAGGACACGGTCGCGCTCGTCGAGTGCGGGGACGTGGCGCGGGCGTACGACATCGACACGGAGGCCGACCTGGTCCACCTTGAGTGAGCGGCATGGCACCGAGCGCCACCTTCTGCCGGCCCGAAGAATCTCGACGTCAACAAATCATTGAACTTCCACCATGAGGAAATTAGTATCCACTGCTCAGAAGCGCCCCATCAGGTCGAGGGCACTCGGCGCCGTCCCCGCGCGCCACGGCACCGGGTGCCAGGCGCGGTGCCGCCGCCCGTGGTTCGCTCGCATGACCCGTATGCGGATCGCCCGCACGCGGTTCGTCCGTACGCAGCTCGCCCGCACGTAGCTCGCTGAAGGAAGTGACAGCTCATGTCCGCACCAGCGCCGTCCCCGCTGGCCATCGTCGACGCCGAGCCCCTGCCCCGGCAGGAGGAGGTCCTCACCGACGCGGCCCTCGCCTTCGTGGCCGAACTGCACCGGCTGTTCACGCCCCGGCGTGACGAGCTCCTCGCCCGCCGAGCGGAGCGCCGCGCCGAGATCGCCCGCACCTCCACGCTCGACTTCCTCCCGGAGACCGCCTCGATCCGGGCGGACGACTCCTGGAAGGTGGCCCCCGCACCGGCCGCGCTGAACGACCGCCGTGTCGAGATCACCGGCCCGACCGACCGCAAGATGACCATCAACGCCCTCAACTCCGGCGCCAGGGTCTGGCTCGCCGACTTCGAGGACGCCTCGGCGCCCACCTGGGAGAACGTGGTCACCGGTCAGCTCAACCTGATCGCCGCGTACACCCGGAGCATCGACTTCACCGACCCGGCCTCCGGCAAGTCGTACGCCCTCAAGCCGGACGACGAGCTCGCCACCGTCGTGATGCGCCCACGCGGCTGGCATCTGAACGAGCGTCACCTCGTCGCCGCCGACGGCACGCCCGTGCCCGGCGCGCTGGTCGACTTCGGCCTGTACTTCTTCCACAACGCCCAGCGTCTGCTCGACCTCGGCAAGGGACCGTACTTCTACCTGCCGAAGACGGAGTCCCACCTCGAAGCCCGCCTGTGGAACGACGTGTTCGTCTTCGCGCAGGACCACGTCGGCATCCCGCAGGGCACGGTCCGCGCGACCGTCCTGATCGAGACGATCACAGCCGCGTACGAGATGGACGAGATCCTCTACGAACTCCGTGACCACGCGGCCGGGTTGAACGCGGGCCGCTGGGACTACCTGTTCTCCATCGTCAAGAACTTCCGTGACGGCGGGACCAAGTTCGTCCTGCCGGACCGCAACGCGGTGACGATGACGGCCCCGTTCATGCGCGCGTACACCGAACTCCTCGTCCGCACCTGCCACAGGCGCGGCGCGCACGCGATCGGCGGCATGGCCGCGTTCATCCCCTCGCGGCGCGACGAAGAGGTCAACAAGGTCGCCTTCGAGAAGGTCAAGGCCGACAAGGACCGTGAGGCCGGCGACGGCTTCGACGGCTCGTGGGTGGCGCACCCCGACCTCGTCCCGATCGCGATGGCCTCCTTCGACGCCGTCCTCGGCGACCGGCCGAACCAGAAGGAGCGGCTGCGCGAGGACGTGTCGGTCGCACCCGGCGACCTCATCGCCGTCGACTCGCTCGACGCGCGGCCGACGTACGACGGTCTGGTCAACGCCGTTCAGGTCGGCATCCGTTACATCGAGGCCTGGCTGCGCGGCCTGGGCGCCGTCGCCATCTTCAACCTCATGGAGGACGCCGCCACCGCCGAGATCTCGCGCTCGCAGATCTGGCAGTGGATCAACGCGGGTGTCGTCTTCGAGCACGACGGCCGGACCGTGGCGGCCACTCCGGAGCTGGCCCGTGAGATCGCCGCGCGGGAACTCGCGGACATCCGCGCGGAGATCGGCGAGGAGGCCTTCGCGGCCGGCCGCTGGCAGCAGGCGCACGACCTGCTCCTGAAGGTCGCGCTGGACGAGGACTACGCGGACTTCCTGACGCTGCCCGCGTACGAGCAGCTGACCGGCTGACCCGGTGGCGGGCGGCTGACCGGTAGCGGGCGGCCCGACGGACCAGGTCCCGGTTCGCCGGACGGCCCGCGTCCCGGTTCGCCGGACAGCCCGCGTCCCGGTTCGCCCGACGGCCCGCGTCCCGGTTCGCCCGACGGTCCGGTCCCAGAGTTCGCCGGAGAGTCCGCCCGGTCTCAGTTCGCCGGTCCGTCCGAGTGGCCCAGGGATCTCTCCGGGGCCACTCGGTCGCGTACCAGGCGCTTGACCGCCGTGGGCTCGGGGAAGCCCTGCTCCCGGCGGTCCCAGATCACCTCGTCGTTGACCCGGACGACGAAGACACCGCCGGTGCCGGGCTTCAGCGACAGCTCGTCGAGCTCCGCCTCGAACGTGGTGAGCAGCTCCTGGGCCAGCCAGGCCGCGCGGGGCAGCCAGCGGCACTGGGTGCAGTACTCGATCTGGACCCGCTGGACGTCCGTCATCCGAGATGCACCGACCAATCCTGTTCCGCCGCTGGTTTACCGTGCAGGTCAGGGACCCGTTTGAGCCAGTCGGGCCTCCCCTGCCGGGTGCGCTCCGCGCGGTCGGCGTCCTCGGTGGCGAGCTGCTCGCGGGTCGGGAAGTCCGTGGGAAGCCAGGCCGCGGAGGCCCGTACCCGGGCGAGGAGATAGCCGACGTACGCATCGCGGACCGCGTCGGGGCTCGCGAAGCCGGGCTCGTCCGCGAGCCAGGCGTCGGGCACCTCCGCCAGGACCGCGCGCAGCAGTTCCTCGGTCACCCGGGGCGCGAGTTCGGCGTCGGCCGCGCGGGTGTCCGGGTGGTGGCCGCCGAGCGCGTGGCGACGGAAGTCGTACGCCTTCTCCGGTGACGAGGCGTCCCAGCGGTGGTGGAAGACGAGGGCGGCTCCGTGGTCGATCAGCCAGAGCCGCGGTGGCGCGATGCCGAAGGTGGGCCAGATCATCAGGTTCGAGCTGTGCACCGTGCGGTCCACGTTGACCGTGAGGGCGTCCAGCCAGATCACCCGGCCCGCCTCCAGCGGGTCGACGGGGAAGGTCTTCGCGATCTGCGGGGTGAAGTCCTTCGCGCCCGGCAGATAGTCCATGCCGAGATTGAGCCCGGCGCTGGCCCGCAGCAGCTCCTGGACCTCCTGGTGGGGCTCGTGCCCGCCCACGGCCGGGTCGAAGTGGACGAGGACCAGCTCGGGGAACCGCAGGCCGAGGGCGCGGGCCAGCTCACCGACGATGATCTCGGCGACCAGCGCCTTGTGGCCCTGGGCGGCACCGGTGAACTTCACGACGTAGGTACCCAGGTCGTCGGCCTCGACGACTCCGGGCACGGAGCCACCGGAGTTCAGGGGTGCGATGTAGCGGGTCGCGGTGACCTCTCTCAGCATTATTTCAGGACACCCACTTCATTGACCTTGCAATCCACAATCAGTGCCGGAGGCGCCAAACAGCGGGAATCGCCCGTCATCAGCACTGGGGAGGATCCGGGGAGTTTCGACCGCCATCCAAATCTCCCTGCCTCTCCAGCGGCCGATCGATGGCTGTCCGCCCGTTGCCGCCGGCCTCTGGCATGAAGTGAGCATAGTGAGCCTTTCCCGGTAAGCGCCCGTCGCTCGCCGTGATCGCGGCGGCGAAGCTCGCGGCGGACCACCTTCCATCGGGTGGCGCAGACGGATCGGTGGATCGTCTCGTGGCCGATCCGCATCCCGGGTCGTCACCGTGGCGCGGACGCAGCCGGCCGACGAATCTGTTCCGGCGACCACTCCTCCTTCAGCAGGAGCGGCACCGTCCGCCTCGACGCGGTCCTGCGGGCGAGCAGGCACCGTTTCGGACGCCGGGCGCGGTCAAGGCGACCCCCGGCCGCCGCACGAGCGTCCGCACCGCCGAACACGGCACCCCCGTCTATGGCGATTCGCAGTCGGGCCAGCGAAACAGCGTTGATTCCGGAGGGAGTTCGCCCTCGACTCCGGCAGGCACGCCCGGCGTGGAGATGCCTTGAAGGTTCAAGGTGCCTTCAGTCGCTGCCAGTTACTCGAATCAACCCGGCAGCCGTCCCGCCCACCTGTCAGTGACGGTGATTGAGTTAGTCGTCAACTACCTTTTCCAGAAGGCTAGTTGTTACCTCTGTTGCTGCTGGGGCAGCTGCTTCAGGACTGGCACACGGTGATAGCATTCCCGCGTCCGCGACCTTGATCTACTTGGCTCGGGCTCCGGCCGGGATCGGTCCACTCCTCGTGCATCAGCGGTTGCGCAGTTCCCTGTGGAGTGTCGCGGACCCTCGCGAGGTGTATCCGCGAAGGTCTTCATGCCACGCGCCGGGAAAGGTTTTCCATGAATCGAGATGCGCTTATGTGGTGCCTGATCGCGCTCACGGCGACAGCCGTTGCCGCGGTCGTGGTACTCGTCCTCCGCAACAGAGCCCTGGGGGTGAAGAAGAGGCAGTCCGAGGCCGCGCTGGAGCAGGAACTCGACACCGTCCGAGGCCACCTGCACCTGGCCCAGGACGAGTTGCTGAGGGTCCGGGACAACCAGGACCGGGTCATCCGGGACGCCGAGCAGACGGCGGAGGCGAACACCAAGGACGTCCTCAAAGGCGCCGCCCGCTTCCTGCAGAGTCTCGCGGCCGAGCAGACCGTGCTCCTGGACGACATCCAGCGCAAGTACGGAGGACACACCGTCCTCGCCGACCTGATGGACGTGAACCACGCCAACGCCCAGATGGCCCGTAAGGCCCAGGGCATCGCGGTCATGTGCGGCGCCCCCGTCAGCCGCCGCAACCAGCCCGCCAGCGTCTACGACGTCGTGCGCAGCGCCCAGAGCCAGATCCGCAACTTCAACCGGGTCGAGATCATGCAGCCGAGCGGCATCGCGCTGAAGGCGACCGCGGTCGCCCCGGTCGCCCTCGCCGTCGCGGAGCTGCTCGACAACGCCGCCACCTTCTCCCAGGCGGACGCGCCGATCGAGGTGACGTTCCAGCGGGTCCAGAAGAACCTGTGCATCGTGATCGACGACGCCGGCGTCAGCATGAACGACGAAGACCGGCAGAAGGCGACCGTGCTGCTGTCCGGGGAGTCCGTCCCCCGGCTGTCACAGCTGGGCTCCCAACCCAAGTTCGGTTTCTCCGTGGTCGGCCTGATCGCACGTCAGTACGGCTTCAAGGTGGATGTCACCGGAGTCTCGCGCTACGGCGGCGTCCGGGCCGTCGTCCTGCTGCCAGAGGAGCTGTGGACCATGGAGGAGACGCCGGCCCCGGCCGAGGAGGCCCCCGTCAGCATCAGGGGTGTCGAGAACCGCGATCAGTACAGCACGCGCACGGTGCACGGCCTGCCGAAGCGCGGAGCACGCCAGACGCCCATCACCAGCGTTCCCTCCGCGGACGGCACCCCGCGAGGGACGCAGACATCCAGAAGGACTTCCCGCGGATCCGGCGGTGGCCTGGGCGCTTTCCAGCGCGGCACGCTGACGGGCCGCGACCTCGCCGCCCCGTCGCCCGAAGGGTCCGAAGACGCATGACTACAGACATGTCTTGGATGGTCAAGGACATCGTCGACAACGTCCCTCGGGCCCTGCACGCCGTGGTGCTGTCCGCGGACGGCATCCCCCGCGGGGCTACGGACGGCCTGGCCGCGGCGGACGTGCGGACCATCTCCGCCGCCATGGCCGGGATGCAGTCGCTCAGCCGGGCCACCGCACACTTCGCCGGGCCGGCGCAGGATCGGCAGTGGAACCAGACGATCATCGAGTTCTCGCACGGGTGGGTGTTCCTGATCGGTGCGGGGCAGGGCGCCTACCTGGCCGCCGCCGCCGAGCCCGACGTCGACATGGAGCAGATGTCGTTCCGCATGAACCGCCTGGTCATGCGGCTCGGCGAAAACCTCGCTTCCCGGCCCAGGGCGGGCGGCGCGGGTACGGCCGAGGGCGGCGACGGCTCCTCGGCGCAGCAGACGGGGGCGGGCGGCCAGGGGGTCGTCCTCCCCGAACTGGACGAGGTGATCTCCTCCGTTCCGGGCGCGAGGCACGCCGTGCTGCTCGGTGCCGACGGCCTGCCCCGCGGTTCGAGTTCGGGGATGGACAGGGACCTGGCGGACACGATCTCCGCGGCCATGACGGGCATCCTCGCCTACAGCCGTGCGACCTCGGAGTTCGCGGGCGGCCAGGAGGCCGACGAGTGGCAGCAGACGGTGATCGAGTTCCAGCACGGCTGGATCTTCCTGATCTCCGCGGGCGAGGACGTCTTCCTCGCCGCCGCCGCCGAACACGACTGCGACATCGAGGAGTTCACCACGCGTCTCAAGGACGTGGTGGTCATGGTCACGCCGCAGGGAACGCCTCAGGAAGCGAGGGCCGGCCATGCACGATGAAGGACCGGACGAACTGGAACTGACGTCCGCGTTAGTCCCGCTGTTCGTCATCACGCAGGGACGTGGACTGCCCGCGACCCACGAGTTCGAGCACACCACCCTGGTGATCGCCCACGCCGACACGTCGGCCGCCGCCCGCACCCTGTCCCCCGAAGCCCGACGCGTCATGGACCTGATCGCCGACGGCTATCTGTCCGTGGCCGAGGTCTCCGGCCACACGCACCTGCCACTGGGCGTCGTGCGCATCCTGCTGGCGGAGATGGCGGACAAGGACCTCATCATCGTGAGGAGTCCCCCGGAGCGCGCCGAGGGTCACGACCGCGAACTTCTCGTCGCCGTACTCGACGGCCTGCGAACCCACTTGGGAGCGTAAGTGAAGCACCTTGATCCGGCTGTCTCCCAAGCGGTGAAGATTCTCGTCGTGGGCCACTTCGGGGTCGGCAAGACCACATGCATCGGCAGCATCTCGGAGATCAAACCGCTACAGACCGAGGAGGAGATAACCGAGGCCAGTGAGGGCTTCGACGACCTCTCGGGAACCCCGAACAAGACGACCACGACCGTGGCGATGGACTTCGGACGTCTGACGCTCAGCGACACCCTGGTCCTCTATCTCTTCGGAACGCCCGGACAGGAACGTTTCAAGGAGATGTGGGAGGGCCTGTCCCGGGGCGCACTGGGCGCACTGGTCCTGGTGGACCCCGAGCGGCTGCACGAGAGCTTCCCCATCCTCGACCTGGTCGAGCGTTTCGGCCTGACCTATGCCATCGGCGTCAATCACTTCGACAGCACCCCGGCCTACCCGCTGGAAGAAGTGCGCGAGGCGCTGAACCTCTCCGGTGAAACCCCGATCGTGCACTGCGACGTCCGCGACCGGGGCTCCTCGGGACAGGCACTGATCACCCTCGTCGAGCACCTCATGACCACACTTGGCTAGGAGCCGCGGCATGCAACAGCAATTCGAACCGTCCGGGATACCGGTGGGGTGCCCCGCGCACGGCAACATCCAGTTGTTCGGACCCGAGTTCGGATCCGACCCCGAGGCCTACTACGCCCACCTGCGCTCGAAGGGCCCGAGTTCCCCGGTCGACATCGCGCCGGGCGTCGAGGTCGAGCTGGTCACCAGTTACGACGCCAGCCTGTACATCTTCCAGAACCCCGGCTCGTTCGTCAGGGACTCACGCCGCTGGGCGGACCTGAACGCGGGCCGTGTCCCCGAGGACAGCCCGGCGCTGCCCATGATGGGCTACCGCCCGAACGCGCTGTTCAGCGACGGCGCGGCGCACGCCCGCCTGCGACAGGCGGTCACCGACAGTCTGGCCACCGTCGACGAGGGCCGGCTGGCCCGCAAGACCCGGCAGTCCGCCGACTACCTGATCAGCGGCTTCAGCTCCGATCCGCTGGGTCAGGCCGAGTTGATGGCCGCGTACGCGCAGCCGCTGCCCCTGCTGGTCTTCAGCGACCTGTTCGGCTGCCCGCCGGAGATCGGTGACCGCGTCATCACCGGGATCAGCGGCATCTTCGAAGGCACCCCGGATGCCGACGTGGTCCTGGGTGGCGCCCTCACCGAACTGATCGCCCTCAAACGCCGCCAGCCCGGCGAGGACCTCACCACCCGTCTGATGGTGCACTCGGCCCGGCTGACCGACGAGGAGGTGCTGCACCAGCTCGTGACGCTGCTCTCCGGCGGAACCGCGCCGCTGACCGCCGCCATCGGCACCAGCAGTGCCCTGTACCTCAGCGGCGACTGGCCGACCGGCCTGCCGATCGAGGACGCGGTGGTGCAGACGCTGTGGAACTACGCCCCGATCGCCAACTACGCGGCCCACTACCCCACCCACGACGTCGAACTGGGCGGCAGGGTCCTCAGGGCCAACCACCCGGTACTGATCTCCTTCGCGGCGGCCAACACCGACCCCAAGCTGACCGAGCACCGCGAACACCGCAGCGCCAAGGCCCACCTGGCCTTCGGTGCCGGTCCGCACGCGTGTCCGGCCAAGGACCCGGCGTTCATGATCGCCGCCACCGCGGTCGAGTCCCTGGTCAACCGGCTGCCGGACGTCGAGACGCGCGTCCCGTTCAAGGAGCTCGTCTGGGCTCCGAGCCCGTGGAGCCGCACGCTGATGACCGTTCCGATCCGGTTCACCCCGCGCACGGTGCTGTCGGCTGCCGCCTCCCGGTCCACCGCTGCCGGCACCCCTCCGGGCGCGCAGTCGTCCGTGTCGGCCAATCCGCCCTCCGCGGTTCCCGCGTCCCGGCCGGCGTACGCGGCGCCACAGCACAAGGGCAAGCTGTTCAGTCGCTTCCTGGCATGGACGAGAGGGGAGTGACGCAGGTAACCCTAAGAGAACATGGTGGTACTGGATGCTTCAATAAACCCGCGGGTACGTATGGCGGCTGTTGCTCAGAAAGGAGCCGTCATCGTGGGGTTGAGTGTCACGACTCCGTCGCCCGACCGTCGAGTCACCGTCTCTCTCTTCTCCCGTCTCCGGAAGCCCGAGGGACAGGACGACCCGTTCCCCATCTACGCGGAGCTCCGGTCGCGGGGCGACGTCAGCCCCGCGCCCTGGGGCGGTCTTCTCGTGACCGGCTTCAGCGCCTGCGACCAGGTGCTGCGCAGCGCTGACTGGCTGGAGCCGGACAAGGGCTGGCGGCAGCGGCAGGGGGAGCGCACTCGCTGGAGTGCGCCCTCCTCCCGGGAGATCGGCAATACACTGCCCGCGCTCAACCCCCCGGAGCACACCCGGGTACGCCGTGCGGCCGGCAGCTTCGACCGCGGCACGATCGAGCGCATGGGGAGACGGGTCGACGGGATCGTCGACCGTCTCCTCGATTCCCTGATGGACCATCTCCGCACCGGCGAGGCGGATTTCGCCGCACTGGTCAGCGAGGAACTCCCGATCGCCACCATCGGGGACTGGCTCGGCCTGCCCGCCGCCGACTGGCCGCGGCTGCGGGAACTGACCCACGAGCAGGTCTTCACCCAGGAACTGCTGCCCTCCGCGAGCCAGTTAGCCCGGTCTGACGCGGCCATGGCCGAACTGCGTTCCTATTTCCTGGAGTTGGTCCGCGATCGGCGCACCCGTCTCGGCGACGACCCCGTCTCGCAGTGGATACGGACATGGGACGCGCTGGAGCCGGACCAGGACAAGGCCGACGAAGGGGTCTACTTCTTGGCCCTGTTCGTACTGCTGGCGGCCCTGGAGACCACGTCCACCCTCCTGTCGACCATGACGTTCCTGCTCGTCGAGCACCCGGCGCGGTGGAACATGGTCGCCGAACACCCCGGCCTCGTACCCGCGTTCGTCGAGGAATCGTTGCGCTACGACCCGCCCACCCATGTGATCAGCCGGGTCGCCGCCAGGGACTGTCTTCTCGACGGCGTCGAGGTGGGCGCCGACCAGATGGTCCATCTCATGGTGGGAGCGGCTCACCGCGACCCTGCGAGACACGCCGACCCCGACCTCTTCGACCCCCACCGCAAGGCCGGACACCTCGCCTTCAGCGGAGGCATCCACTACTGCCTCGGCGCTCCCCTCGCCCGGCTGGAGGCCCACACCCTGCTCCGTCAACTGACCACGCGTCTCCCCCGCCTCACCCTGGTCCGCCGCCCGATATGGGCCCCCAGGGTGGCGTTCCGGCGCCTGCTGAACCTGGATGTCGCCCTCGCATGAACCAGCCTTCCTTCGTCACGCCCTCCACACCGGTCCGCGAGACCATGGACGTGGAGCAGGCCGGCCCCGTCCTCCACGTCCGGCTCAACCCCGCCGCCCAGGACGACACGCTGAGCGCCGCGGTCCTCGACGACCTTCTCGCCCTGCTCGACGGTCTCCACGAGCGGCCCGACGTCCGCGTCCTGGTCCTGTCGTCCCTGGGCAAGGACTTCTGTCTGGGAGCGGACCGCCAGGAATACCAGGACGCTCTCACCTCCGACCCGACGGGAGCCGCGATGCGTCGTGTCGCGGACAAGGCGCACCGTCTGTGCCAGGCGCTGGAGACCACCCACGTCGTCACCGTCGCCCGGCTCCACGGCAGCGTCATCGGCGCCGGGCTCGCGCTCGCCGCCTACTTCGACCTGCGGGCGGGCGCCGACACCTGCCGGTTCCGCATGCCGGAGGTCGGTGTGGGGCTCCCGCCCGCGTGGGGCGGGGCAATGGGCCGCCTCGTCTCGGAGGCCGGCGCCGCGCGAATCCGTGAACTCATGCTCACCTGCGACGTCTTCGACTCCCCCACCGCCCACCGGATCGGTCTCCTGCACAAGGTCGCTCCCCTCGACCTGCTGGACGACACCATCAGCAGCTGGACGAGGCCACTCGTACGCCGGTCGCCCGAGGCCCTCGTCCTGACCAAGCGCATGCTGGCCGGCTACACGCGAGCCAACCGCATGGCCGATGTCTCACTGCTCGACTCCCACCTTCTGACGGCCCACCTGAGCTCGTCTCGAAGCAGTGCGTGACGCCTCCCTGGAGTAAGGTCCCCCCGCGGCCCCGGGCCCCGGGGTCTCAGGTGCCGGCTCCCGGGCGTCAGGCGCCGGTCAGCGGGTTCGGCAGCGGCGCGTAGCGCGCGTCGGCGCCGTCCGCGTCCGTCCAGCGGAGCAGCAGGTTGGTCTTGCCCGGGAGGGTGGGCGAGGCGAGCAGCGCGGCGATCTCGGGGAGGTCGTGGTCCGAGCCCTGGCGGTGGAGTTCCTGTCGTACGGCGGGCCAGGGGTCCGTGCCCGGGAACCTTTCGGCGAGGAGCGCGGCCAGCTCGGCGAGGTGGTTGACGACCAGGCAGTACACGAGCCGTTCCCAGCCGGCCGCGCGGGTCACCCCCGGCAGCAGTTTCACGCCTTCCGCGTCCCGGAACAGGGCCTGGACGGGCATGCCGTCCCCGTCCACGGCCACCAGCGTGTTCTGCAGATGGGCCTCGACGACGACTCCGTGGCGGGCGAACGCCTCCAGCACCGGGGGCACCACCCGGTGGAGGTACGCGGTCCACCAGGCGGCGGGATCGGTGAGCCGGTCGAGCGGGCTGCCGTCGAAGCCCTCCACGAGGGCGGCGGCCAGCAGCGGGGTCGCGCCGGGGACGAGGTGGTCGCGCAGTCCGTCGCGGACCAGGACGGCCAGTTCCTCGAAGGCGAAGTCGGCGGTGCGGTAGCCGCGGTCGCTCAGCCAGGCGGCGGGCCCCGGCAGCGCGGCGAAGGCGGCGGCGGTCGCCGCGTCGGTGGCGCGCATCTTGAGCAGGTCGTGCTTCCACAGCCGGCGGATGTCGTTGGTGATGCGGACATCGAGGCTGAACTTGACGAACAGGTCGTCCTCGGGGGCGTAGAGCGTGCGGACGGCCGCCGTCGGCCAGTACGGGCGGGCGGTGGGTCCGAGGCGCAGGAGCCGGCCGTCCGCGAAGGCGTCCCGGATCGCCGGGCGGGCGCCGGTCAGCGCGAGCTGCCAGGGGTGGGCGGGCAGCAGCCGGTAGCCCGGCGGGGCCTGGCCCGCGGCGTCCAGCGCCGTCGTGTCGCCCTCCTCGACGACGGCGTCCTCGCGCACGGCGAGCAGCTCCAGCGGGAAGCGGGTGTACGCCTCGGGGGCGTACGGCAGCCAGTCGGCGGCCGGGCCGCCGCCACGGGTCTTGGGCGCCGGGTGGTACGGGTGCCCCATGATCAGGGACTGCTCGGAGCGCAGGTACGGGTCCGCGGGCGGCGCCGTGCGGGCGCGGGCCCGGAGGAGGGCCGCGACCACGTCCCGGCTGTCGGTCATCTCCGCGGGGAGCCCGGTGTTGGCCACGCCGGTGAACCGGAGCAGTTCCTCCGCGGTGAGCGCGACCAGTTCCGGGTGCGTGAGCCGGTGCCAGGCCCCGCCGGTGTGCGCCTCGGGCCGGAAGGGGCGCCGCGTGCCCCGCACGCGAAGCAGCCGGCCGCTCGCGCCCAGCCGGTGGACGCCCGGTTGCCCGGTGGGCTCGGCCAGTTCGCGAAGAAGACAATTGAGCAACGGCGCGGCGGCGTACGCGTCGGCGGCCTCGTCCGTGTCGCCCCGGGTCAACTGGGTGAACACGGTCGGCTTGAAGTCCACGCGATCCATCCGGTTCATTCGATTCATACGGTGCACTGGTGATCAGTATGTCTGCCCCGGCGGACGATCACGATCCGGTCCCGTACCCAAGGAGCCCGCCTGTGCACCGTCCCTCCACGCCCGACACCGAGGCCGCGTTCGCCGAGGAACTGAGCGCCGTACGCCCCGATCTGTCGGCGCGGTACGCGGCGGCTCTGCCCGGCGCCCGGGCCGCCGTGCTGACCCGGCTGTGGCGCGCGCTGGCGTACGAGCCGCTGCCGTGGGTCGCCCGCCGTGAGACGGACCGCGACGGCTTCACGGTCCACCTCACGGACGGCCGGCCGCTGCATGGACCGCGCCCCGACCCGTACGCCACCTCCGCCTATGTCACCGAAGTGCGGCTCGGCGAGCGGGCGTACGAGCGTCCGGAGCTCCTCGTCGACGCCCTCGACGTGCCGCACGGCGGTGCCTTCGCGGCCGAACTCGGCAACAGCGTGGCCTCGTTGGCGCTGTCACGGGCGGACCGGGCGTCCGGCGACGGTCCTGGGACGTCCGAGGCGAGCTGGGTGTGGGAGCAGCGGATCGTCGACGGGCATCCGTACCACCCCAACTGCCGCTCGCGGCCGGGGTTCTCGGTGGCCGATCAGCTCGCGTACGGGCCGGAGCACCGGACGTCGGTGGAGCTTGGTCTGGTGGCGGTGGACGACGCACTCGTCACCGGCGAGTGGCCGAAGTGGCTGCGGGACGGCGAGCGGGTGCTGATCCCGGTGCATCCCTGGCAGAGCGCCCATGTACTGGACGCCCCGGTCCAGGAGGGTTTCGCCGCACGCCCGTTGATGTCGCTGCGCACTCTCGCGGTGCCGGACGGGCCGCATGTGAAGACAGCGCTGAGCGCGCGGCTGACCTCGTCGGTACGGGACATCTCGGTGTACTCGGTGGAGACGGCGGACACGGTCTCGGCCTTCATGGAGGAGATCACGGTACGCCTGGACGCGCCGCTGCACATCACCCGCACCCTCGGCGCGGCCACCGCCGGATTCCCCGATCTCGCGGCGGTGGTGCGGGAGTCACCGGACGGGTACGCGGGTGCGGGCGAGCGGTGTGTCCCGGTGGCCGCCCTTCCCCTGACCATGCTGCCCGAAAAGGCTTCCTGGCTGGCCGAGTTCACCCGCCTCGTCCTCACCGTGGGGCTGCGGCTGCTGGAGCTCGGGGTGGCTCTGGAGGCGCACGGCCAGAACCTCCTCGTGATCCTCGACCGCGCGGGCTCCCCCGTCCGGCTCGTCTACCGCGACCTGGCCGACATCCGGGTGAGCCCGGCCCGCCTCGCCCGCCACGGCATCCCGGTCCCGCGGCTGTCCGGACGCATCGTGACCGACGACGAGACCGCCCTGCGGCGCAAGCTCTTCGGTTCCCTCGTCGGCGGCGCGCTGGGCGCGACGGCGGGTTCGGCGGCCGCGCTCCGCGAGGCCCTTGAGACGGTCGCGCCGGATCTTCCGCCTACCGCGGACCTCCCCGCGCTCCTCGGCGAGCCGCTCCCCACCAAAGCGCTGACCTTGATGCGGCTTTCCCCCGAGACCCCCGGTGACCTGTGGACACGGCTGCCACAGCCGCTCTTCGGACCCGGCTCGTCGTAGCGCGGGACATCCCTCGTTTTTACGCGCGGCACCTTTGATCAATAGGATCCGCCGATGATCACAAGACAACGGCTGGCGGCGGGCGTCATCGCCCTGCTCGCCGCCCTGGCCGCCGGGATCGCCTTCCCGGCCGGAGCGGTCGCCGACGAAACCACGGCCACCGCTCCCAAGGTCGAACTCCTGCTGGACGTCAGCGGTTCGATGCGTGCCCGGGACATCGACGGCGAGTCGCGGATGTCCGCGGCGAAGCAGGCGTTCAACGAAGTGCTCGACGCGACGCCGCAGGAGGTGCAGCTCGGCATCCGCACCCTCGGCGCCAACTATCCGGGGAACGACCGCAAGACGGGCTGCAAGGACACGGCCCAGCTGTACCCGGTGGGGACCCTGGACCGCACCGAGGCCAAGACGGCCGTCGCGACCCTCAACCCGACCGGCTGGACCCCGATAGGTCCCGCCCTGCTCAAGGCGGCCGACGACCTCAACGGCGGTGAGGGCACCCGTCGCATCGTGCTCATCAGCGACGGCGAGGACACCTGTCAGCCGCTCGACCCGTGCCAGGTGGCCCGCGAGATCGCGGCCAAGGGCATCGGCCTGACCATCGACACCCTGGGTCTGGTCCCCGACGTCAAGGTGAGCAAGCAGCTGAGCTGCATCGCCGAGGCCACCGGTGGCACGTACACCTCGGTGGAGCACAAGGAGCAACTCAGCGACCGCGTCAACCAGTTGGTGGACCGCGCCGCCGATCCGGTGGTGAAGCCGGTGGCCGTGGAGGGCACCGACTCGTGCACCGGCGCTCCCGCCGTCAAGTCGGGCCTCTACACCGACCGCGAGGAGTTCGCGCAGCACCGCTGGTACCGCGTGGAGGTGGCGCCGGGCAAGGAGCTGCGTGCCTCGGTGAGCATCGCGGCCGACCGTCAGGTCAACCCCGACTACGGGGTGTTGCTGCGGGCCGTCACCGTGCACGGCCGGGAGATCGTGCGCGGCGAGGCGGCCGGGAACGGCCGCACCGACGTCGTCTCGACCGGTCTGCGCTACCCGAAGGCCGAGAGCGACGACGACAACGCGCCCGCCGAGGTCGTGTGTCTGCAGGTGTCCAACTCCTTCTCGGCCGCGTCCGGCGTGAAGGTCACGCCCGGACTGCCGCTCGAACTGACCGTGGACGTCGTCGACGGCCCCGACCAGGCGGGTGACGTGGCCTCCTTCGGCCTCGGGCGCGGCTGGTGGCTGCTCGGCGCCCTGGTGCTCACCGGCTTCCTCGCGGGTGTGCTGTGGGGCTGGATCTCTCGCTGGCGGTTCTCGGTCTGGAGGACCAACTGATGCGTATCCGACGTGTGCTGAGCACCGCCGTCCTTCTCGCGGGCCTCGCCGCGGCGCCCGCGCTGCTCGGGGCGGCCGCTTCCCCGGCCGTCGCCGACTCCTCGCCGTCCCCGAGCCCGTCCGGTGACGACGCCGCGCCCACCGAGGCCGGTACGTCGTTCCGTACGGCGACCGAGGTCGAGCAGGGCGTGCAGGCCACCGCCGGCGCCTCGACCGGTGACTACCTGTACTGGCAGTTCCCCGCGGACGCCGGACAGCGGCCCACCGTGAAGGCGACGGTGAAGCTGCCCGAGGCGTCCAAGCGTGCCTCCGCCGAGACCTGGCAGATCGACGTGTACGACGGTCTGCGGCGCCGCCAGGCCTGCCAGTACGGGTCGCAGACCCGGACGGCGGCGGCGGACGCTTCCACCGTGGAGCTGTCCTGCACCCTGCGCACCGTCCGCGCCTGGGCGGAGACCTGGGCCAACGACCCGCTGCCGGGCACCTATTACATCCGGCTCACCGCCACCGGTCTCGGGGCGGCCGATCTGGGTCTGCCGATGAGCACGGAACTGCGGGTGGACTCCAAGGACATCGGCGGTTCGGCGGCGGTCGACGGCTCGCTCGCCAAGCCCTTGGTCCCGGGCATCGCCACGACGTCCAAGACGTCCGACGACGGTTCCGGCTCCAAGACGGCGGTGCTGTCCTCGCTCCGGCCCGACGGCTCCGACTGGTGGTCCGACCGCTGGGTGTGGACCGCCGTCGGCGGCGTCCTCGCGGCCCTCGCGGGCATCGGCGGCTACGCGCTGACGCGGGGCAACGGACGCCCTTCCCGGATTCCGCCGGGCGCCTGACCGCACACCCCACACCGGGGCCCGCCCTCCTCCCGGCACAGGAGGAGGGCGGGCCCCGGTCCTCCGGTCGGGAGCATCGCGGGCCTGGAGCCGTCACCCACCGGTCCCCGCGCCGCCGTCAGGCCCTCCAGCGGCCCGTCAGGCCCCTCAGGCGGGCCGCTCAGCCTTCGCTCCGGCGGGCCCGCGCCCGTCGCAAGGCGCCCGCCACCGCGGCGTCACGCCTCGCGGAGCGCCTTGGCGAGGGGTCCGTCGCCCGTCACGTGGACGCTCCGCTCGCGCAGCGCGTCGAGCAGGGTCAGGGTCCCCCGGTTCACGGCCTCGCACGTCCGGGTCTCCAGCGTCAGCCGGGCGTCCGGCTCACGCGGGGCGGGCCCGTCGCTGTAGAGCGGTTCTTCCCCGGAACCCAGCCGGACATGGAACCGGCCCTCGTCCAGGTGGACTTCGACCAGCCCCTCGCCGGCCCCGGCGGCGTCCAGCCCCCGCAGCAGCGGCAACGCGAACCAGTGGGCCCGTACGGCGTCGGTGGGCCCCCGCTCGCCCAGCGCGGGCGCGCCCCACTCCCCGAGCGCCTGAAGGACGGGCAGCAACTCCTGTCCGCGCGTGGTGAGTTCGTAGACGTAGGCGGCCCCCGGCGGCGGCAGGCGCCGTCGGGTGGTCAGTCCGTCGCGTTCCATGTCCTTGAGCCGGGAGGCGAGGACGTCGGTGCTGACGCCCGGCAGATCGGCGTGCAGATCGGTGTACCGGCGCGGTCCGCCGAGCAGTTCGCGGACGATCAGGAGGGTCCACCGGTCCCCGACGGCGTCGAGGGCACGGGCGGCGGAACAGTACTGGTCGTAGCTTCGGCGCGGTGACATGCGACGCAGTCTAGCTATCTTGTTGGACTTTCCAAGCTCCCACTTGGTAAAACCAAGCAACACCACAACCGGAGGGCGCAGCGCATGGAGTTCCGGCAGTCGAGCAAGCTCAGCGAGGTCTGTTACGAGATCCGTGGCCCGGTGATCGAGCACGCCGACGCACTGGAGGCGGCGGGCCACAGTGTGCTGCGCCTCAACACCGGCAACCCGGCGCTCTTCGGGTTCGAGGCCCCGGAGGAGATCCTCCAGGACATGATCCGGATGCTGCCCCGGGCGCACGGCTACACCGACTCGCGCGGCATCCTGTCCGCCCGCCGGGCCGTCGCCCAGCGCTACCAGGACCGGGGCCTGGACGTCGGCGTGGACGACGTCTTCCTCGGCAACGGCGTCTCGGAACTGATCTCCATGGCCGTGCAGGCCCTGATCGAGGACGGCGACGAAGTCCTCATCCCCGCCCCGGACTTCCCGCTGTGGACGGCCGTCACCACGCTCGCGGGCGGCAAGGCGGTGCACTACCTCTGCGACGAACAGTCCGAGTGGTACCCGGACCTGGACGACATGGCGGCGAAGATCACCGACCGGACCCGCGCGGTCGTCATCATCAACCCCAACAACCCGACGGGCGCGGTCTATCCGAAGGAGATCGTCGAGGGCATCCTCGATCTCGCCCGCCGGCACGGCCTGATGGTGTTCGCCGACGAGATCTACGACCAGATCCTGTACGACGACGCCGTGCACCACTCGGCCGCCGCCCTCGCGCCCGACCTGGTGGTCCTCACCTTCTGCGGCCTGTCCAAGACGTACCGCGTCGCCGGTTTCCGTTCCGGCTGGCTGGTCGTCACGGGCCCCAAGCAGCACGCGCGCAGCTATCTGGAGGGGCTGACGATGCTGGCCTCCATGCGCCTGTGCGCCAACGCCCCCGCGCAGTACGCCATCCAGGCCGCGCTCGGCGGCCGCCAGTCGATCCACGAGCTGACCGCACCCGGCGGCCGGCTCCGCGAGCAGCGCGACCGCGCCTGGGAGAAGCTCAACGAGATCCCTGGCGTCTCGTGCGTGAAACCCAAGGGCGCGCTGTACGCGTTCCCGCGCCTCGACCCCGCCGTGTATCCGATCCACGACGACGAGAAGTTCGTCCTCGACCTGCTGCTGCGCGAGAAGATCCAGGTCGTGCAGGGCACCGGCTTCAACTGGTCGCGGCCCGACCACTTCCGCGTTCTCACCCTCCCGCACGCCGACGTCCTGGACGCGGCGATCAGCCGGATCGGGCGGTTCCTGAGCGGGTACCGGCAGTAGGGAACCGGGCGGAGGACGTGGACGGGGTGGACGGCGCGGACCGGGTGGACGGGTGGACGGGGTGGACGGGTGGACGGGGTGGGGCCGGTCGGAGGAGTCGGTGCTGCGGCCCGGCCCGGCCGGTGTCACCGTACGAGGGACAGCGGCTGACGCAGGGACGGAAAGGGCGCGACGATGGGTGACCTCCTCCTCGTACGGCACGGTGAGACCGAATGGTCGATGTCCGGACGGCACACGGGGTCGACCGACGTCCCGCTGACGGACAACGGCCGCGAGCAGGCGCGGCGGCTCGGTCCGCTGATCGCGCGGCACCACATCGCGGCGGCGTTCGTCAGCCCGCTGCGCCGGGCGCGGGAGACGGCCGAGCTGGCCGGGATCGTCGGCGCACACGTCGACGCCGACCTCCGCGAGTGGGACTACGGGGGGTACGAGGGGATCACCACCGTCGAGATCCACCGGGAGCGGCCCGACTGGTTCCTGTTCACGGACGGCGTCGCGGCCGGGCCGCCGGATCACCCCGGGGAGAGCCCGGACGACGTGGGGGCGCGCGCCGAACGAGCCCTGGCCAGGATCGACGCGGCGCTGGCCGAGTCGGAGGGCAGCGTGGTCGTCGTCTCGCACGGCCACTTCCTGCGGGTGCTGACCGCGCGGCGGCTCGGGCTGAGCGCCCAGTCCGGCGCCCTCTTCCAGCTCGCCACCGGGACGATGAGCCGCCTGAGCACGGAGCACCGGCGTCATGTGGTGGCCGGCTGGAATGTCAGACCCGACGCGTACTGTTCCCATGGACCGCTCGCCCCGGCGGGAGAGGGGTCGCAGGAACACTGAGCCGCGGCCGGGCAGGAGCGCCGCGGCACCACCCGGTGGTGGAGGGAGCGCGCCGTGACACGACCGCCGAGCGCCGCGCAGTGGCGCCTCATCGACAGCGCCGACCCCGTGACCGGGCGGCTGAGAGGCACCGAGGCCCAGCTCGCCGCGCTGGTGAAGCGCGGGCTCGCCTTCCGCCATCCCCGCCCCCCGCGCGACCACTTCCTGACACCGGCCGGGCATCGGCTGCGTGAGGCCCCCCGGACACCCGAGCCGGCCGGCGCCGCCGAGGTGTCCGCTCCGGCGGCGTCCGGGGTGTTCGCCGCGCGCATCGGCGGCGAGGAGGGTCCCGAGGCGGGTCCCGCGCGGCTGCGGGAGGTGCGCAGCGCCTGGCAGGGGCTCCTGGAGCTGCGCCGGATGACCCGTCCGGACGCGGCCACCGACCTTCCGTGCGCCTGGGAGCGTACGCATCTCGTGCAGGCCGCCGCGCTCGCGCTGGAGGCGGCGGGACACCGGCCGGCCGGAGCGGAGGGCGGCGGCTACCGGATTCGGGCCACACCGCAGCCGGAGGCGGTCGCCGTGCACGAACCCGACCCGGAGGCCCTGCGAGCCTGCGCGGCCACGCTGGAGAAGGCGGGCTGGCAGGTCGGCGAACACACGGAACCGCGCACGGGCGCCCGGTACGCGCTGGCTTCGCCCCGGCGGACGTGAGGCGCGTGGGCCCGGTCGTGCTGGAGACGACCATCCGCTATCGGCGCGAGCTGCTCGCCGGTGACGAGGTCGAGGTGACGTGCGCCTTCATCTGGGGTGAGGGCAAGAGCTTCCGCATGGAGCAGACCGTCCGGAAGGCCGACGGCACGGTGTCCGCCGAGATCACGGCGGTCTGCGGGCTGATGGACCTCACGGAACGCCGGCTCCTGCCGGGCCCCCGGGATGTCTTCAAGTCCCTGTCCACCGACCCAAGTCATTTCGAGGACTGACCTCTCCGGACCGCTCCGCAGACGCCGACCTGGCCTCCGGACTCTTCAACACCACGCAGGTGGCGGGCGGTTCGCCGGGGCCGGCCGTGCCGACGACACCGGCGGCGAGCCGTACCGAGCGGCTGACCGGCGCGGCGGGCACGTCGTCGCGACGACGGCGGACGGCAACCGGCCAGCGTTCACGGTGGCCACGGCCATCGCGGCCACGGCCCTGATCCTGGCCACCGCCCTGCTGCGGCCTGGCCGAACCGCGGCGACACGGAACGCCCTGCCCTCGCGCGGGTACTCCGCGAGCATCGCCGTGGGCCAGGGAATCGCCGCCACCACCATCAGCAGGAGCAGATTCAGGAACATCAGGGTGCGGTCGACCCGGGCGACATAGCTGAACACCTGAGCCGTTCGTGCCGTTCGTCCGCTCAGACCGTAGCCCAACGCGGTTCGCTTTCGGCTCCGCATCCTCAACTCGCCTTCCCCTGACGGGTATACGCCGCCTTCGATCTCTGGTAGGAAACTTTCCTAACAGTACGCGGCAGCACCACTCCCCCACTGGAGGTACCGTGCGCACCCCCCACACAGGCACTTCGCGTCGCACCCTGCTCACCCTGATCGGAGCCTCATTGGCGGCAGGTCCCCTGATCGCCACCCAGACCGCGACGGCCGCCGCGGTCGGCCTGGACGACCCGGCGAAGAAGGAGATCGCCATGAAGCTGGTCTCCAGCGCGGAGAACTCCTCGCTGGACTGGAAGGCGCAGTACAAGTACATCGAGGACATCGGCGACGGGCGCGGCTACACCGCCGGGATCATCGGGTTCTGCTCGGGCACCCACGACATGCTCGACCTCGTCGAGCTGTACACGCAGCGCAAGCCCGGCAACGTCCTGGCCAAGTACCTGCCCGCACTGCGCGAGGTCGACGGCAGCGACTCCCACGAGGGCCTGGACCCCGGCTTCCCGGCCGACTGGCGCAGGGCCGCGCAGGACTCCGCGTTCCAGCAGGCCCAGAACGACGAGCGCGACCGCGTCTACTTCAACCCCGCCGTAGGGCAGGGCAAGACCGACGGCATCGGCGTCCTCGGCCAGTTCACGTACTACGACGCCATCGTGATGCACGGCGACGGCGGCGACAGCACCAGCTTCAGCAACATCCGGCGGCGCGCGCTGGCGAAGGCCAAGCCGCCGGCCCAGGGCGGTGACGAGGTGACGTACCTGAACGCGTTCCTCGACGCCCGGGTGTGGGCCATGAAGCAGGAGGAGGCCCACTCCGACACCACCCGGGTCGACACCGAGCAACGGGTGTTCGTACGCAACCGGAACCTGAACCTCAACACACCCCTGGACTGGAAGGTCTACGGCGACAGCTACCACATCGGCTGAGGCGCGCGGCACGGCGGAGGGCGCGGCACGCTTCTCGTGCCGCGCCCTCCGTGTGACCGTTCCGGGGCGCGCACGTCGATGCACGCCCCGGCCGCGGTCGCCGTGGACCCCGCTCGGGTCCACGGCCACCGGCCGAGGGCCGTCCCCCTCGGCCGGAGTTCTGCGGTGCTCAGGCCCGCGCGGTGATCCGCGCGAGGCGCTGTGCCTCGTCCCGCGTGGAGCGGGCGATGGCGTCCTCGTCGACGTTGAGGAGCCGGCTGTCCTCGACGACCGGCTTTCCGTCGACGAGCGAGAGGGTGACCGGCGCGGCGGCGCCGAAGACGAGCGCCGTCACCGGGTCGGCGATCGAGGCGTGCGCCAGGGTGTCCATCCTCCACAGCACGAGGTCGGCGAGCTTGCCCGCCTCCAGGGACCCGATCTGGCTTGCGCGGCCCAGGACTTGGGCCCCTCCGTAGGTGCCGAGGCGTAGCGCCTGACGGGCGTTCAGGGCGGCCTCGCGGTGGGCGCCGAGCCGGTTGACGAGCAGGGCGTTGCGCAGTTCGGTGTGGAGTTCGCCCGACTCGTTGGACGCGGTGCCGTCGACGCCGAGGCCGACGGGGACGCCGGCCGCCAGCATGTCGGGGACCCTGGCGATACCCGCGGCGAGCCGGGCGTTGGAGGACGGGCAGTGCGCCACACCGGTCCTCGTGCGGGCGAAGGCGGCGATGTCGGAGTCGTTCATGTGGACGCAGTGCGCCATCCACACGTCCTCGCCGAGCCAGCCGGTCGACTCGAAGTAGTCGGTCGGGCCCATGCCGAACAGTTCCTTGCAGAACTGCTCCTCCTCCACGGTCTCCGAACCGTGCGTGTGCAGCCGTACCCCCTTGCGGCGGGCCAACTCTGCGCCCTGCCTCATGAGTTCGGTGGAGACGGAGAAGGGCGAGCAGGGTGCGACGGCGACCTGGACCATGCTGTCGAAGGAGGCGTCGTGATGCTCGTCCACGGTCGCCTCGGTGGCGGCCAGCGCCCCTTCGAGGGTCTCGACGGCGAAGTCCGGAGGCAGTCCGCCGTCCTTCTCGCTGCGGTCCATGGAACCGCGGGCGAGCGTGAAGCGGACACCCGTCTCACGGGCGGCCCGGATGATGGCGCCGGACAGGTCGCCGGAGCCCTTGGGGAAGACGTAGTGGTGGTCCATGGCGGTGGTGACGCCGCCGCGGACCATCATGGCGAGGGAGCCCTGTGCGGCCGCGTAGACCATCCGCTCGTCGATGCGCGCCCAGGTCGGGTAGAGCGCTACGAGCCAGTCGAAGAGGTTGTGGTCCGTGGCGAGGCCGCGGGTGATCCACTGGTAGAAGTGGTGGTGGGTGTTCACCAGTCCGGGCGTGGCCAGATGCCCGGTGCCGTCGACGCGGCGGACCACGTTCTCCAGGTTCTCGGGGGCCTTTCCGGCACCCACCGACTCGATCCTGTTGTCGGCGACGACGATGTGACCCGAGGAGTACTCGGTGTCGCCCGCGTCCACGGTCGCGATGGCGCAGTTCTCGATGACGGTGCGCTGGACTGCCACTGCGGTTCCTCGTTCTTCCCGTTGGCGGACGGACCCGGGGGCCGAGCGGGGTGACGACCGGGTCCGTGGTGCTGTGATTGCGCGGATGCCCCCGCTCTCCCCTGGAACGTGACGCCGGCGCCCGAGTCGGGGGTACCGGCGGCAGTACCGGGGCGCGGTCCGGGCGGACCGCCGGGCGCGGTCCTACAGGTTCGTGAGGTCCACCGGGATGCGGGGCTCGCATCCGTCGCGCAGGACGGTGCCCTCGATGAGCCCGTACGGACGGTCGGCCGCGAAGTAGACAGCTCCGTCGGCGGTGTCGTTCTCCAGGCCGAACGGCTTCAGGTCCACCAGGAAGTGGTGCTTGTTCGGGAGCGAGAAGCGGACCTCGTCGATCTCGTCACGGTGGTCGATGATCCGCGCGCCCATTTGGTACAGGGTCTGCTGGAGCGAGAGGGAGTAGGTCTCCGCGAAGGCCTGGAGCATGTGCTTCCTGACCTGGTCGTAGGACTTGTCCCAGTTGGGCATCTGCTGCTCGTCGCCGGTCCAGTTGAAGCGCCAGCGGCCGGAGACCTGGGTGGCCAGGATCCGGTCGTACGCCTCCTGGAGGGTCGTGTACTTGTCCTTGACGTAGCCCCAGAACTCGGAGTCGGTCGTGTTCATCACGACGAGGTCCTTCAGGCCCGAGACGACCTCCCAGGCCTCACCGTCGTAGGTGATCTGGGTGACGCGGGTCTCCTGGCCCTTGCGGACGAAGGAGTGCCTCGGCTCGTCCGCGACCGCGGCCCGGGACTCGGCGTCCGAGGCCTCGATACGCTCCCAGGCGTACTCCTCGATGCGGATGCGCGCCCGCTTGATCGGCTGCTGGCTCGTGACGAAGTGCCGGGCCAGGTGGATGCCGAACTGCTCGGCGGACTCGATGCCGTGCTCCTTGGCGAAGGCGTACACCGTGTTCTTGGTGGTGTCCGTCGGCAGGACGTTCGCGTTGGAGCCCGAGAGGTGGACCTCCCGCATGTCGCCGCTCAGCGCGACGGACACGTTCAGGTCCTTGATGTGGTGGGTGCCGCCGTCGCGGGTGATCTTGACGACGCGGTTCTCGGCCTTGCCGTACTGGTTCTGGCCCAGGAGCACGGGGCGGCCGCGGTCGGACGGGTCGGTGCCGCGGCGGGAAGGGTCGGTCATGTCTGCTAGCTCCCTCGGTAAACGGAGTAGCCGAACGGGTTGAGCAGCAGCGGTACGTGGTAGTGCTCGCCCGGCCTGACGGCGAAGGTGATCGTCACCTCGGGGAAGAACGTCTCGCTGTCCCGGTTCGCGGGGGCGTCCTGCTGCGCATCGGCTTGACGTGTCGCTGAATCCGGCTCGAAGTACGCCTCGACCTCGAAGTCGAGCCGTACATGGGTCGTGCCCTCCGGCAGGGCCGGAAGGTCCTTGCACCGGCCGTCCGTGTCGGTCGCGGAACCGCCGAGCGCCCGCCAGTCGCCCTCGCGCCCCGCACGGGCGGCGAGTCGGACGGCGACGCCCTCGGCGGGGCGGCCCCGGCTCGTGTCCAGGATGTGCGTGGACACGGAGGCCGTGGTGTCGGTGCTCATGCCTCTTCTTCCTGTACGGGACTGCCGGGCTCTTCGGGTACGGGACCACCGGACCCCGTCCGTACGGGACCACCGGTCCCTTCTTGCAGGGGAGCGCCCGGCTCGTCCTCTGCCAGGTGTACGAGATTGCCGAGCCGGATGCGGTTGATCTTCCCCAGTTCGACGCGGACGATCTCCCGCTCCCGCTCGGGCGAGTTGCCGATCCGCTCCCGGACCGCGTCGCGCATCTGTTCTCCCGTCCGGCCGGTGGCGCAGATGAGGAAGACATGGCCGAACTTCTCCTGGTAGGCCAGGTTCAGTTCGAGCATCTCCTCCTTGAGCTCCGCGGAGGCGTCGGCCATGCCCCGCTGTTCGCGGGAGGAGGTCGGGTCTCCGGGCTTCGGCCGCCCGATGGGCGGGTGCCCGGCCATCGCCTCCGCCAGGTCCGCGGTGGTCAGCTCGGCCGTGGCGGCGTCGCTCGCGGCGTACAGGTCGTCGGCGGTCGGGTAGGGGCGGGCGACGGTCAGCCGCTCCGCCCAGGCGCGGGAGGCGCACACCTCGTGGAGGACGGCGAGGGCCGCGCGCTCCTGAAGGGCGTTGAAGCGGTCGAGGCCGCCAGATGTCGTACTCGACGTCACGGGAAGCCTCCGTGGCCTTGTGCTGGACGGGCTGCGGACAGCTAACGCCCTCGAAAACGCCGCGTCAACACTTTGTTGAAAACTTCGGGTTACGAAAACCGCCGCCCGGTCGTTCCGGACGGCGGCGGGTGACGGCGGGCGGACCCTTGCCGTCCTGAGGCGCGTTTTCGCCGGTCAGACGTCCTTTTCGCGATTCAGGTAGTTGTAGACGGTGAACCGGCTCACGCCGAGCGCGCTCGCCACGGTCTCCACACCGTGCCGCACGGAGAAGGCCCCGCGCGCTTCCAGTATGCGCACGACCTCCTGCTTGGCCTTGCGGTCGAGCTCCGCGAGCGGCTTGCCCCGCTTGCGCTCCAGCGCCGCGAGGATGTGGTCCAGCGAGTCGGCGAGCTGGGGCAGGCGTACGGCGACGACGTCCGCGCCCTCCCAGGACAGCACGACGTCGTCGACGCCGGCCAGCTCGGGCGGCAGCATCTCTCCCCCCATGGCGTCGACCAGCGGCTTGACCGCCGCGACGAAGGGGTCGTCCCCGATTCCGGTCACTTATCACCCTCCCCGGCCGCGCCCACGACGTTCACCTGGAGCGAGACCCGGGTGGCGCCCGCCTCCAGGACCTTGCGCAGCAGCGCGTCGACCGCGGTGAGCACGCTGTCCGCGCCGCCTTCCGCGGTGTTGCCGAACGGGCCGACGTCCACGGCGTCCAGTTCGGCCGCCTCGATGACCTCGCGGGCGACCAACGCGTGCCGAGGCGCCTCGTCGAGATCGAAGGGCTCGGTCGTGAACTCCACTCTCAATCGCACTGTGCCCCCAAGGCATCGCTGACCTGCATGTTTCCTCAACCCTCCGACTGAGAGGGCACATCGGGGGCACACTCTGCCACCACCGCGCGGAGCGCCTGGTCCACCGCTGCCCTGGTCCGTTCCTCCGGTTCGGGGAAGGAATGACTGTAGACGTTCAAGGTCATCGCGGCGCTGGATTCCCCAGTCGCTCCGGTACGACCTTAGAAGTCGTCCCGGTTGGTGTACAGCTCACACTTCGCGCTCCGGCCCGTATTCCTCCTGGGTGCGAGCACAGGGGCGCAGGTGTCGGTGCCGGTCGGCAGCAAAGGCTCTGCCGTCCCTCATGCCACGAAGCGCTTCTCCGCGAGGAGTCCCCGGAGCAGCGAGACCGACTCCGCGACCGGCTGCCTGGCGTACAGGCCCTTGACATCGCGTACGGAGCAGACCGCCACCGGCGTCGCCACGTGTACCTCCAGGAAGTGCGCGCCGTTCTTCTCGTGCCTCTGCCGTACGGCGTTGCGGCTGTCGGCGTAGGGGGCGATCACGGGTACCAGGACGATCAGGCCGTTGCGGACGAGGACTTCGGCCACGAGGCCGACGCGCCGCACGTTCGTGTCGCGGTCCCGGCGGCCGAAGCCGAGGCCGGAGGAGAGTGAGGTGCGCATCTCGTCGCCGTCGAGCACCTGCACCTGCACCTGCACCTGCACCTGCACCTGATGCCCCTCGGCGCGCAGCCGGTCGGCCAGTACCCGCGCGATGGTGGATTTTCCCGCGCTCGGCAGTCCGGTGAGCCAGACTGTCACGCCGCAGCCGCACGGTCTGGAGCGAACCATCATGGGCGAATCAACCTCTTTCCTCGGTCAGTGAGTCGAACCCGCGAGACGGGCCAGGTGCGTGGTGGTGCGAGCGGACAGGAAGCCCGGCCAGCTGGACGAAGACCCCGGCCAGTGCGGGTCCGGCCATCTGCGTCGCCGAATTGCCGGCCTGCAGGATCCCGTTGCCCTCGGCCAGCTCGTCCGGGCGCAGCACCTTGGGGACGGCTGGCTGGTAGCCGATGTCGTAGAAGACCGTGGCCGAGCCGACGACGAAGGCGATCACGAGCAGCGTCCACAGGGTGAGGCCGAACAGTGCGTAGCCGACACCGAGCAGGGCGAGGGCGGCGGCGCGCACGACCGCGCACACCACGATCAGGGGCCGGGTGGGTACGCGGTCGGCGAAGAGCCCGGCGACGAGGGCGAGCACGACCACGGGCAGGAACTGCGTCGCCGACACCAGCCCCGTCTGCGTGCCGCTGCTGTGCAACTCGACCACGGCGAGCAGGGGAAGGAGGTACAGGGCGGTCTGATAGCCCAGTCTGGAGACGACGTCGCCGATCCACAGCCTGCGAAAGGTGGCGAGGCGCAGGAGTGCGCGACGCGTGTCCGTGCTCGCTCCGGTGAAGTCGGTGGAGTCCTGCGGATGCCCGCCCATCGCTCGTTCCCTCTCCGTCATCCTTGCCGGGTCGGCGTCAGCCGATGAACGGGCGCCACTCCCGCACCCGCTCGATCCGCACGCCCTCGGTGCTGAAGTACGGGTCGTCCGCGATGAGTCGGTCCAGGGCGGACCGGTCGGGAACGTCGAAGGCGAGGACCGCGCCGGAGTCGTCGGCCAGCGGGCCCGCCATGCGGACGAGCCCCTTCTCGTGGAGCGCGGTCAGCTTGTCGCGGTGGGCGGGACGGGCGGCGAGGCGTTCGGGGGCGTCCGTGAAGGAGAGTTCGACGAGCCACATGCGGGACGGCGCCTTTCGGTAGTGCGGTCGGACCGCGTACGGAGGTCGGCCGGAGCCGCGTTCAGTCTGCGGTGATCGACACTTCGATGGAATCCGTGACCTCGGCTTCCAGCCGGTCGAGTTCGTCCGGTGAGGGTGTGTCGATCAGGTAGGTCACCACTCGGTCGCCGGACTCGGTGAGCGGTCCGACGCGGGCGCCGCGGGACTTGAGTGCCAGAACGGCGCGCAGCGTGGCCGGTTCGTCCGCGGCGCCTGGCACGATCTCCGGCCACGACCCGCCGTTCGCCGTCCACACGACCGGCCCGGCCTGCGGATGGTGCACCGCGATGTCTCGCGGGACGCCGGGTCCTGTCTCCAGGTACACCTGCCGGGCGTGGCGCACGAGCAGCGGCGGGGCGACCGGCTCGCCCAGCACGATCCGGAGGATGTCCGGTTCCATGGGCCGACCGGTGGCCAGGTGGTACAGGGGCAGGAGCCCGTCGCCCGGGGTGCGTACCGCCAGTTCCATCAGCACCGGAGGCCGTCGGCCGGCAGTCGCAGTTCCGTGTGGACGATGGCGTTCTCCACGGCGAGCCGCTCGACGATGTCCCGGTTGGCGGCCAGCAGCAGGTCGTTGTCCGGGGACGACGGGGCGGGGACCGTGTGCGCCAACTCGACGAAGCAGCGGCCCGATTCCTCGGTGGTGCGCTTGTGCGTCACCGACTCGAAGATGATCTTCCGGTTCTGGACGAGTGCCTCGACCGAGTACTCCTGTGCCCCGCACCAGCTCCTCCACGAGAAGGCAATTCCCCACCAAGGATCTCCCGGGCCCGGAGCAGCAGTCCGGCGACTTCCCGTAGTAGATCGGCATCAGGCCCGGGCCTGCTGGACTCTCCCCCCGGCAACCCTCCGCTTTCGATGACTCGATTCATTGGATGTCACTCTCATAACCGACAATGTCGGCAACGTTGCTTTCCGAGAAGCGAATTGATCCTGACGCACCCCTACCCCCTCATCAAGGAGCAGAGGAATCCTGATCTTGCACTGCCGATACAGGAAACGGGGATACATGAATATCAAATACACAAGAGCGGACAAGAGTGCCTGCACCGGCATCTGCGGCGCCGGAATTGATCGGTACCGCGCCGCCCCGCGCGAGGGTGAAATCGTGGGTGAAGTGCCCCCGTGTCTGCTGTACCTGGGGCTGTTACGCAAACTGGAGGACGCCGGCGCCCCGAATTCCGGCGCTCCGTGCGTCCGTTATATGCCCGTACCGCCGGCCGTCGCCGCGGCGAACCTGGCTCGCCCCGTGGAAGAGGCCATCGAGGCCCAGCGTTCGTAGCTCGCGGAACTCAGGTCGTCGCTCGCTCCGCTCGAGGCGGTCTTCCAGCACGAGCAACGGCAGCGAGAGATCCACGTACAGCACCTGATCGGCGAGGAGAACATCGGCGGCACCATCAGGCTGGCCGTCGAGAGCTGTACCGAGGAGACCCTCGGCATGCTGTTCCGGCTCCCCGGAAATGTCGTGCTCCTTCCCGATGCGGTGGAACAGGCTTGAGTCCTTAGGGCCTCGACAGCCGCGCGTTCGCCGCCGATGTGGTCGCCGTGCAGCCCGGTGCCGATGTCGAAGTGCTCGACGCGGCAGCGGTCGATCCGGAGGCCGGTGGAGCGGAGGTGGTCGAGAGGAAGCAGGGTTGCTCGGGGGGAGTCGACGGCGCCCGTACCGATGACGTGGCCAGCGAGGTCGACCGGCGCGGTCACCGGAGAGTCGGTTCGGACGACGATGACCGACCTGAGGTCGCGGTCGGTGTCGCACATGGCCACGGCACGTACCTGCTGACCGTTGGCGGAGGCGAGACGCCGTGCGCGCACCAAGGCGAGCGGGGAGTTCCAGGCGATGTCGACTCGTCCGGCGAGCAACTCGGTCACCTGCCGCTCGCAATGGGAGTACATGACGTAGTCGAACGGGAACCCGTGGGCGCGGAGCCATGAGCGGAAGCCGTCCCAGATGGTCACGACCTTGGGGTCGTAGGCGACAGCGCCCGGTGTCAGGGGTGCGGCCACTTGGCTGCTCCGTCCAGGAGCGGCAGGCCGAGCAGAGCGCGGCCGGTGAGGTCGAGGAGAGCGCCGGTGGTGGGCGCCATGACGCGGGCGGCCCGTGAGGCGCGGAAGTGCCGTTCGAGACCGGCTTCTTTGCGGAACGCGGCGCCGCCACAGACCTTGAGCGCGCGTCGGCGACGGGGCTTCGAGCGCAGCCACCATCGGATGCAGGCGCCCCGTTCGCACGGGGACCGGAACCAGACCCCCGCCCGTCTGCGGCCGCTGACTCCGCGCGTCGGGATGCGGGCCCTCCGCGAGGAACAACTCCAGCCCAGGCCCGCCGCACGGGACCTGGCAGGCTCCGCCGGCTCGCTGCCGGCGGCGACCGCATGGTCGCCGCCGGCAGCGGGACTCCGATCCCCATCGCACGGGCTCAACCCACCGCGCGCCGCGGACATCCCGGCAGCCCCGTGCGGCCCGAGCGGGTCACGGCCACGGCTTTCCGTCGGCACCCCCCTTGACAAGCCCCGAGGCACGGCGGCAATCTTCCATTGAGAAGAAACTAACTTCCACCATACGAAATAAACCAGATCGCCGGCCCGGCCGAGAGAACGGCCGCCGGCGCGGAAGGGAGCGCCGACCTCCATGGGATTCGCGGACCAGCGCTTCAACGTCAACCTGTCGATCCTCTTCACGGAACTCCCGCTCCTGGAGCGCCCCGCGGCAGCCGCCGCGGCGGGCTTCACCGCGGTCGAGCTGTGGTGGCCCTGGGTCGACTCCCCCACCCCCGGGCAGTCCGAACTCGACGCCCTGAAGCGGGCGATCGAGGACGCGGGCGTCCGGCTGACGGGGCTGAACCTCTACGCCGGGCGGTTGCCCGGTCCCGACCGGGGCGCCCTGTCGATCCCGGGGAAGGAGTCGGCGAGGTTCCGCGCCAACGTCGACGTGGCCGCCGAGTTCGCCGGGTCGCTGGGCTGCACGGCGCTCAACGCCCTGTACGGCAACCGCGTCGAGGGCGTGGACCCCGCCGAGCAGGACGCGCTCGCACTGGAGAACCTCGTCCTCGCGGCGCGGGCGGCGGACCGCATCGGCGCGATCCTCCTCGTCGAGACCCTCAACGAGCGGGAGTCGCCGCGCTACCCGCTGGTGACCGCACCGGCCGGCGTCGCCGTCGTCGACAAGGTCAACGCCGCCACCGGCCTCGGCAACGCCAGGTTCCTCATGGACCTCTACCACCTCTCCATGAACGGCGAGGACCTGCCTCGGGTGATCGCCGACCACGCCGACCGGACCGGTCATGTGCAGATCGCCGACAACCCCGGCCGCGGCGCCCCGGGCACCGGCACCCTCCCGCTGGAGGAACTCCTCGACCAGCTGAACAAGGCCGGTTACGACGGCTGGGTCGGCCTGGAGTACAAGCCGGGCGACCGGCCGAGCGCCGAGTCCTTCGACTGGCTGCCCGCCGACGCCCGAGCCGCCCGCTGAGCGGCACCCCGATGACGTGACAGAGATTCCAGAGAGGCACCGTCATGAGCAACAACCTCCCCAAGGTGGCATGGATCGGTCTCGGCATCATGGGCTCGCCCATGTCGGAGAACCTGATCAAGGCCGGGTACGACGTCACCGGTCACACACTGGAGCGGGACAAGCTGGAGCGCCTGGCCGCCGCCGGCGGCACCGCCGCCGCCTCGATCGCCGAGGCCGTGCGGGACGCCGACGTGGTGATCACGATGGTGCCCGCCTCCCCGCAGGTCGAGGCCATCGCGTACGGCCCCGACGGCATCCTGGAGAACGCGGGGTCCGGCACGTTGCTGGTCGACATGTCCTCGATCACCCCGCAGACCTCGGTGGACCTGGCGAAGGCGGCGAAGGGCAAGGGCATCCGGGTCCTCGACGCCCCCGTGTCCGGCGGTGAGGCCGGTGCGATCGAGGCCGTACTGTCGATCATGGTCGGCGGCGAGCAGGCCGACTTCGACGAGGCGGAGCCCCTCTTCGAGGCGCTCGGCAGGACCATCGTGCTGTGCGGTCCGCACGGTTCGGGCCAGACGGTGAAGGCGGCCAACCAGCTGATCGTCGCCGTGAACATCCAGGCGTGCGCCGAGGCCGTGGTCTTCCTGGAGCGGTCCGGTGTGGACCTCAAGGCCGCGCTCGACGTCCTCGGCGGCGGTCTCGCGGGTTCCACCGTACTGGCCCGCAAGAAGGACAACTTCCTGAACCGCGACTTCAAACCGGGGTTCCGCGTCGACCTCCACCACAAGGACATGGGCATCGTCACGGACGCCGCCCGCACCGTCGGTGCCGCGCTGCCCGTCGGCGCCGTGGTCGCCCAGCTCGTCGCCGGTCTGCGCGCGCAGGGCGACGGCGGACTGGACCACTCCGCGCTGCTGCGCGCGGTCGAACGCCTCTCCGGCGCGCGGATCTGAACCACGGCCGGGAACCGGCCCGGAACCGGCGGGGAGCGGGCCGGTTCCCGGCCGGACCCTCCCGGACTCACCTCACAGACCCCGTCCGGCGGCGCGAACGTACTGTCGCGCCCAGCCTCGCGCCGTCGGACGGCCACAACCCCGCAAGCCCGGCGCACCGGGTTCCGGGTGCGGATTCCGGCCGCGCGCAGGAGCCTGGGAGCATGGAGGCCGACAGCGTGGATTTCCCCAGGATCGTGGTGCACACCCCAGGGCTGGACGGGTCGCGGCGGGTCACCGAGGGCGACCGGGCCCTCGGCATCGCGTACCACCTCGACGACGTGGTCGAGATCCTGCGGCAGGCGGAGGTCGACCTCGACGTGATCGAGGTCGAGGAGAGCGACATCATCGACTGGCAGGGCGGTGGTCCCGACGACTGGCCCGGCCTCTCGGAGCACTCGGAGCACTCGGACGGATGAAGCCCGGGGGCACGGGTCCGCCGCCGCATTCCGAACGTGGGCCGCGAGGCGCGAGGCGAAACGGGCGGCAAACGGACTCCGTCCGTACACAAGCGGGCGTAGAACGCCTACGGAACCCTCAAATCAACCTCTGAACACCGCCTCAGGGTCTTCACGTCACGCCGGATGAGGCACATCCTCGGCACACGGGGCCCGCCGGCACGGGGGCGGCGGGTCCCGAACGGGGGGTACGGGGGCACGGGGGAAGCACCATGAGTGGGAGCGCGGCGGTCAGGCTCGGGCCTCGGACCGTCGCGCTGCCGCGTGTGGGCCCGCGGGACCGTGACGGTCGCGGCGGACCGCAGGAGCGCGAACGACCCTGAGGCGGTCGAGGCGGAGGCAGCGGCTTCACCTGCGGCGGGGCCGGCTGGGGAGGCGGCGCTCACCGATACTCACCGCCCGCGGATTCTCCAGGAACGGCAGGATGTGCCGCAGGAAGAGATCCGGGCGTTCGTTGTACGGCTCGTGGGCTGTGGGCAGCAGAACACTCGACGTCCCTGCCGGGAGCAGACGTCGGGCGCGCCGGCCGTCGAGGAGGGCGGGGACGACCGGGTCCCGGCTCCCCCACACGAGCAGGATCGGCAGATCCAGGGCGGCCGGGTCCGCGAGACCGAAGTCGGGGTCGGCGAGACCGCGCCAGACGGCGCAGTGCACCGCCAGTCTTCGCTCGTCATGGGGCAGCCGGCGGACGCGGGCGTACGTCTCCCGCGCGCTCGGCGTGCCCAGCCGGCCCAGGTAGGCGCGGGCGAGTGGGACGACGAGCCGACGGGCGCGGGCGGGACGGCCCATCACCTCGCGGCAGAACCAGCGGGTGAGCGCGGTGTGCCGGGTGAAGCCCGCGGGGTCCACCAGGACGAGGGCGGTGACGGACGCGGCGCGCGGGCCCTCGGCGAGGCGGCAGGCGACATAGCCGCCGACGCTGTTGCCGAGCACGGCGACCTCCCGCACACCCTGCTCCTCGGCGAGCGCGTCGAGCACCCGCTGGGCGACCTCCACGAGCCCTTCGGGAGTGACCCGCCCGGGTTCCGGGGCGGTGGAGTCGCCGTACCCGGGCCAGTCCACGACGAAGGTGCGATACCGGTCGGCGAGGGCGGGCAGCACGGCGTCGAAGTCACGGCCGTCCCCCGGGTTGGCGTGCAGAAGCAGCAGCGCGGGGGCGTCCGGCGGGACGGGGGCACCCTCCGGCCGGGCGCCGGGAAACGGGGGACGGCAGCGTACGGCGATGTCGCCGAGGGGGGTGGGGACGGTCATCCGCATGGGGCGAGCATGCCGGACCCGCCCGCCGCTGGGAACAACGCGCGAGGGCGGCCCACTACTTGGAGCGGGCCGCCCTCGGCGTGCGGACGAGCGCCCGCGTCAGACCTTCAGTGTCCGGATCGAGGTGGGCGCGTGGCCCGGCTCGGTGGCGATCTCCTCGAACTCCACTACGTTTCCTATGTCGTTCGTCCGGCTCATGGCGATGTTGGTGACGCGCTCCAGGATCACCTCGACCACGACCGGGACCTGGAACTCGGCGGCCAGCTTCTTGGCCCGCTCGAAGGCGGCACCGAGTTCGCCCGGGTCGGTGACGCGGATCGCCTTGCAGCCGAGGCCCTCGACGACCTTGAGGTGATCGACGCCGTAGACGCCGAGTTCCGGGGAGTTGATGTTCTCGAACTCCAGGTTGACCTGGAAGTCGATGTCCAGGCCGAGCTGCGCCTGCCGGATCAGGCCCAAGTAGGCGTTGTTCACCAGGACATGGACGTACGGGATCCGGTGCTGGGCGCCGACGGCCAGTTCCTCCATCATGAACTGGAAGTCGTAGTCGCCGGAGAGGGCGACGACCTGAGCGCCGGGGTCGGCCTTGGCGACGCCGAGCGCGGCCGGGACGGTCCAGCCGAGCGGGCCCGCCTGGCCGCAGTTGATCCAGTGACGCGGCCGGTAGACGTGCAGCAGCTGGGCGCCGGCGATCTGCGAGAGCCCGATGGTGGTGACGTACCGGGTCTCCGGGCCGAATGCCTTGTTCATCTCCTCGTACACGCGCTGCGGCTTGATCGGGACGTCGTCGAAGTGCGTCCGGCGCTGGAGCGTGGCCCGCTTCTCCTGCGCCGAGGCGGCCCACCCGGAACGGTCGGGCAGCCTGCCCTCATCCTTCAACTCCCTTGCCACCTCGACGAAGAGCTCCAGGGCGGCCTTGGCGTCGGAGGCGATACCGAAGTCCGGGGCGAAGATCCTGCCGAGCTGGGTGGGCTCGATGTCGACGTGCACGAACTTCCGTCCGGCCGTGTAGACATCCAGGTCGCCGGTGTGGCGGTTGGCCCAGCGGTTGCCGATGCCGAGGACGAAGTCGGACTCCAGGAAGGTCGCGTTGCCGTAGCGGTGCGAGGTCTGCAGGCCCACCATGCCGGCGTTGAGCTTGTGGTCGTCGGGCAGCACGCCCCAGCCCATGAGCGTCGGGACGACCGGGGTCCCTGTCAACTCGGCGAACTCGACGAGGAGTTCCGCCGCGTCGGCGTTGATGACTCCACCCCCGGCCACGATCAGCGGGCGCTCGGACGCGTTCAGCAGTCCGATCGCCTTCTCGATCTGGGCGCGGGTCGCGGCTGGCTTGTACGCCCGCAGCGGCTCGTACGTGTCGGGGTCGAACTCGATCTCGGTGAGCTGGACGTCGATGGGCAGGTCGATGAGGACCGGCCCCGGGCGTCCGGAGCGCATGAGGTGGAAGGCCTGCTGGAAGACACCGGGGACCTGCGCGGCCTCCAGGACGGTGACGGCCATCTTCGTCACGGGCCTCGCGATCGAGGCGATGTCGACGGCCTGGAAGTCCTCCTTGTGGATCACCGCGGTCGGCGCCTGGCCGGTGACACACAGGATCGGGATCGAGTCGCCGGTCGCGGAGTAGAGGCCGGTGATCATGTCGGTGCCCGCGGGTCCCGATGTGCCGATGCAGACACCGATGTTGCCCGGGTGGGTACGGGTGTAGCCCTCCGCCATGTGCGAGGCACCCTCGACATGGCGGGCGAGGGTGTGACCGATCGCGCCGGACGCCTTGAGCGCGGCGTAGAAGGGGTTGATCGCCGCACCCGGGACGCCGAACGCTTCGGTCACGCCCTCGCGCCTGAGGATCTCGACTGCCGCGCGGGCAGCGGTCATACGAGCCATGGAGTACTCCTGCTTCGGCTGTCGGATTCGCACTCCCGTCGCGCCCCGCGGAGAGTCGCTTATTCCGTATTGCGGAAAGTTACTTCTACTATCTGGAAACAATCTAGGTGTCGGGGCAAGGAGCGTCAAGAGTGGGCGGCGCTGCGGACCGGGCCGGTGCGCGTCGCGGCGTTTCGCCGCCGGACGCCGTCCGGCAGGAGGACGATGGACGCGCTGACCCGACGTGAGCTTCTGGAGCGGTCCATGGCCGAGAGCGTGCCGGTGCGGTGCCCGGTCTGCCGCCGCGAGCACCTCTACGCGGCCCCGTCGTATCCGTGTGTGTGCGGAGCACCCGTGACGGCGCCGATCGACCGCGGCGCGGAGCCGAGCCCCGTCACCCACCGAGCGTGGGACGACGAGTGGACCGCGGTCCACTGCGACGCCTGCGACCGTCAGAGCCAGTGGCCGCACCCGGAACTGGGCTGCCCCTGTGGAACGACGCTGCGGATTCCGCTCCGCGGGCCACGAGATGAACGAGCCGTCGGCCGGTCACCGCGCGCCGAGACCGCGCCCGGCACGGCCGGGCCCCCGCGACGCGCCGGTAGCGACACGTCGGCGCCGGGCGCCGGAGCGGGCAGCCCTCCTGACGGCGGCGAGGCCGACGGTCAGGACCGTTCCCCGGACGGGACCGGAGACGACCATCAGGCCCCCGGCCAGGGCGCGGGCCCGGACAACGACCAGGACCAGGACCAGGACGAGAGCCAGGACCAGGGCCAAAACCAAAGACGGGACAGGGCCGCCGGAGTCGGCACGCCCCGGGACACCGCCCCGGTCCAGACCCCGGACCGGGGTGCCCGGGTCGGCGCGCCCCGGGGCATCGCAGGGAGCCGTCGTGACGGTTCCCCCGACCGCCGGCCTGCGTTCCAGCCGGTCACGATCCGTACCGCCCGCGACGCCGTCACCGCCGCCGCGCTCTATCTGGGCTGGCTCGGCTACCGCGACATCCGGCGCGCGGACCAGCGGCCCCCCTCCGGGATCGGGCTCGCCGCGCGGGGCATCCTGGCCCAGGTCGACCCCACCGTGCGGCCGGCCTCGCTGCGCGATGTGGAGTGTCTGTGGCTGACCGCCATGACGGAGTCGGCGGACTGCGTGTTCTTCTCCCTCGCGGGGTACGCCGACGACGCCCGCGCCCGCGCCGACACCCTCGGCGTCCCCCTCTTCGTCCTGGACCTCACGGGCACCCCGCAGCCGGTGAACAGCCCGGCCGACGAACTCATCGCCGTCACGGGCTGACCACCGGGCACGGGCAGGGGCACGTACGCGAGAACGGGCAGGGCACGAACCCGGGAACGGACACGGCACCGCACCGCACGGCACCGCACGGCACCGCACCGCACCGCACCGCACCGCACCCGGGTGCCTACTCCGCGTAGGTCTCCCGCAGTTCGATCTTCCGCACCTTCCCCGAGACCGTCATCGGGAAGGTCTCCAGGACGCGCAGCCGGCTGGGGATCTTGTAGTGCGCCAGCCGGCCCTCGCAGAAGGCACGCAGTTCGTCCAGGGTCAGGGGGTCGGCCGGATCGCGCGGGATGACACAGGCGAGCACTTCCTCGCCGTAGCGCTCGTGGGGGATGCCGACCACCTGGACGTCGGCGATCTTCGGGTGGGCGTACAGGAACTCCTCGATCTCGCGCGGGTAGATGTTCTCGCCACCCCGGATGATCATGTCCTTGATGCGGCCGACGATCTCGACGTACCCGTCCTCACGCATCACGGCGAGGTCGCCCGTGTGCATCCAGCGCCCCGCGTCGACGGCCTCGGCGGTCTTCTCGGGCTCGTTCCAGTAGCCGAGCATCACGCTGTAGCCACGGGTGCACAGCTCTCCCGCGGTGCCGCGCGGCCGCGTCACCCCGTCCACCGGGTCGACGACCTTCACCTCCAGGTGAGGCAGGACCCGGCCGACCGTGCCGGTCCGGTGTTCCAGGTCGTCGTCCCGGCGGGTCTGGAGCGAGACGGGCGAGGTCTCCGTCATGCCGTAGCAGATGGAGACCTCCTCCATGTGCATCTCGGCGACCACCCGTTTCATCACCTCGACCGGGCAGGGCGAGCCCGCCATGATGCCGGTGCGCAGGGTGGACAGGTCGTACGACCCGAAGTCCGGGAGGTTCAACTCCGCGATGAACATGGTGGGTACGCCGTAGAGCGATGTGCACCGCTCCTGCTGCACGGCCTTCAGTGTCGCCGCCGGGTCGAAGGACGGGGCGGGGATGACCACGCACGCGCCGTGCGAGGTGGCGGCCAGATTCCCCATCACCATGCCGAAGCAGTGGTAGAACGGCACCGGGACGCAGACCCGGTCCTGCTCGGAGTAGGCGATCAACTCACCTACGAAGTAACCGTTGTTGAGGATGTTGTGGTGGGAGAGCGTGGCCCCCTTGGGGAAGCCCGTGGTCCCCGAGGTGTACTGGATGTTGATCGGGTCGTCGCAGGACAGCTCGCTTCCGCGGGACCGGAGCTCCTCGTACAGGTCGGGTGTTCCGCGCCTCAGCAGCGCGTCCCAGCCCGGGTCGCCGAAGTACACGGTCTCCCTCAACCGCGGGCATCTGCGGCGCACTTCCTCGACCATCGCCCGGTAGTCGCTGCTCTTGTGGCTCAGGGAGGCGAAGAGCAGCGAGATCCCGGCCTGGTTGAGGACGTACTCGAGCTCGTGGGTGCGGTAGGCCGGATTGATGTTCACCATGACCGCGCCGATGCGGGCGGTGGCGTACTGGACGAGCACCCACTCCGGGCAGTTGACCGCCCAGATGCCCACCCGGTCGCCCTTCGCGATGCCACCGGCGAGCAGCGCGGACGCCAACCGGTCGACGTCCGCGCCGAATTGGGCGTACGTCCAGCGCCGCCCGGACGGCACGTCCACCAGCGCCTCGCGGTCCGGCCAGGCCGCGACCGCCCGGTCGAGGTTGGCCCCGATGGTGTCGCCGAGCAGCGCGGTGCCGCTCGTCCCGTGTGCGTACGACAGTTCACTCACCGGAAGTCCTCCTCGCGGTACTCGGCGTCCGAGCCGACGGCCGTGGCCTCGCGCAGCTCGATCCGGCGGATCTTGCCGGAGACGGTCTTGGGAAGTGCGCCGAACTCCAGGCGGCGGACGCGCTTGTACGGCGCGAGGACCGAGCGGGAGTGCTCGAAGAGCAGCTTGGCGGTGTCGGGGCCCGGCTCGTACCCGGCGGCGAGGACGACGTACGCCTTCGGGACGGCGAGGCGCAGTTCGTCGGGTGCCGGTACCACGGCGGCCTCGGCGACCGCCTCGTGCTCCAGGAGCGCGCTCTCCAGCTCGAAGGGCGAGATCTTGTAGTCGGAGGATTTGAAGACGTCGTCGCTCCGCCCGACGTAGGTGATGTATCCGTCGGCGTCGCGCGAGCCGATGTCCCCGGTGCGGTAGTAGCCGCCCGCCATCGCCTCCGCCGTACGGTCGGGGTCGCCGTGGTAGCCGGTCATCAGGCCCACGGGATGCTCGGACAGGTCGAGGGAGATCTCGCCCTCGGACGCGCCGGGCGCGCCCGAGACGGGGTCCAGCAGCTCGACGCGGAACCCGGGGCAGGGACGGCCCATGGAGCCGGTCTTGAGCGGCTGACCGGGGCTGTTGGACACCTGGACGGCGGTCTCGGTCTGCCCGAAGCCGTCCCTGATGGTGACACCCCAGGCGCGCCGCACCTGCTCGATGACCTCGGGGTTCAGCGGCTCGCCCGCGGCGACGACCTCGCGCGGCGGGGTCCGCAGCAGGCTCAGATCGGCCTGGATGAGCATGCGCCACACGGTGGGCGGGGCGCAGAAGGTGGTGACGCCGGCCCGGTCCATCTCGGCCATCAGGCGGCCCGCGTCGAAGCGGGTGTAGTTGTACAGGAAGACGGTCGCCTCCGCGTTCCACGGCGCGAAGAGGTTCGACCAGGCGTGCTTGGCCCAGCCGGGCGAGGAGATGTTCAGATGGACGTCCCCGGGCTTGAGCCCGATCCAGTACATGGTGGCCAGGTGGCCGATCGGGTACGAGACGTGGGTGTGCTCCACCAGCTTGGGCCGGGCGGTGGTGCCCGAGGTGAAGTACAGCATCAGGGGGTCGTCCGCGTGGGTGGGGCCGTCCGGCTCGAAGGCGGCGTCGGCGGCGGCCGTCTCCTCGTACGCCTGCCAGCCGGGGCATGTGCCGCCGACCGCGATACGGGTGTACCGGCCGGGTACCGCGTCGAACTTCGCGGTGTCCTCGGCCCGGACGACGACGTGCCGCACCCGGCCGCGCTCGACCCGGTCGGCCAGGTCGGCGGGGCCGAGGAGCGGGGTGGCCGGGATGACGACGGCGCGCAGCTTCATCGCGGCGAGGGCCGTCTCCCACAGCTCGACCTGGTTGCCGAGCATGACGAGGATGCGGTCCTCGGCGCGAACGCCCTGGGCGCGCAACCAGTTGGCCACCCGGTCGGAACGCTCGGACATCGCGGCGAAGGAGACCTCGACACGCTCGCCGTCCTCCTCCACGATGTGCAGGGCGGTGCGGTCGTTGTCCCGCGCGATGACGTCGAACCAGTCGAGGGCCCAGTTGAAGTGCTCCGGGCGGGGCCAGCGAAAGCCCTCGTACGCCGTGGTGTAGTCAGCGCGGTGCTCCAGCAGGAAGTCCCGTGCGGCGCGGAACTCGTCCGCCCTGCCCGTTGTCGCCGTCATGTGTCCTCCTCGTTGCCGGACCGCCGCCTACCATCGTGTATTCCGTGATGCAGGTCTCACCACCCCCGAACGGGGGTGCGTCGCGATGAAGGGGAGAGCAGGTGGCAGCAGACACGGCCGAGTCGGTGGAAGTGCGCGCCGCGCTGGTGCGGCTCCGCCGTGCCACGGGGCTGCCGGTCGCCTTCGGCGGCCTGGTCGACTCCGGCGGCCGGCTGGTGCGCATCAGTGAGCTGAGCGGTACGGCGACGCCCGCGCTGAGCGCGCTCGCGGTCTCCTCGGGCAACGGCCTGGGCGGCAAGGCGGTGGCCCTCGCCCGGCCCTGCGCGGTGAGCGACTACTCCGCGTCGCGGCAGATCAGCCACGAGTACGACACGGCGGTGGCGACGGAGGGGCTGTGTTCGGTCCTCGCGGTTCCCGTTGTCGTACGGCGGCGGGTGCGCGGGGTGCTGTACGGCGCCCTGCGGACGGCACAGCCCCTGGGCGACCGCACGCTGGGGGCGGCCGTCGCGGCGGCCCGGGACGTGGAGCAGGCGCTGGTCGTCCGGGACGAGGTGCGCGACCTGCTCGGCGTCGTCCGGGAGCCCGGTCCGGGGACGGGAGCGACGGGCGGCGCGGCGTGGGAGGAGGTCCGCGAGGCGCACGGGACGCTGCGGGCGCTCGCCCCGCGGATCGCCGACCCGCAGCTGCGGGCCGAACTCCTTTCCGCCTGCGGCCGGTTGGCCGAGGCGGCGGCACCGTCAGCGGGAGTGCCGCGCGAGGTCGGACTCGCTCCGCGCGAACTGGACGTCCTCGCCTGTGTCGCGGCCGGGGCGACCAACGCGGCCACCGCCGAACGGCTCGGGCTCCGGCCGGAGACGGTGAAGGGGTATCTGCGCTCGGCGATGCGCAGGCTCGGCGCGCACACCCGCCTGGAGGCGGTCGTCGCGGCGCGCCGGGCCGGTGTGCTGCCGTAGCGGACCCTGCGTTCTGGCGCTCGCCATTCAATCGGCCGGACCGTGAAATGACTTATGCGCGACATCTGTTATTTCCCTCACCACCCAGACTGTCCGAAATTCAAAGAGACATTGCCTAATATTGGCCACGACACGACACACGAGGGGAGCGGTGACCGTGCGAGGGGACTTCAAGGAACCTGCGAGACCGCGCCCCGACCTGGTCATCGGCCGGGAGGAGCTCTTCGCGCGGGCCCGCGAGCAGCTCTCCGGGGGCGGCAGTGTGCTCGTGCACGGGCCGGCGGGAATTGGAAAGTCGACCGTCCTGCGGGCGCTGGCCGCCGAATGCGCCGATTCGGCCCGCACCGTCCTGCGCTGCTCCGCCACCGAGTCCGAATCCCATCTCCCCTTCCTCGCGCTGGCCGACCTCCTCGGTCTGGTCGTCGACGAGATCGCCGACCGGCTGCCCGCGCCGCAGCGCACCGCGCTGGAATCGGCGCTCACCGGCCGCGGCGAATCCACTCTCCAGCGCGACGGTCTCGCGCTGCGGCTCGCGGTGCTGTCGGCGTTCCGCGCGCTGGCCGCCCAGGGGCCGGTGCTGATCGTCGCCGACGACCTGCAGTGGCTCGACCCGGCCAGCGCCGAGCTGCTCGGGTTCGCCGCCCGCAGGCTCGGCGGCACGCCGGTCCGCATGCTCTGCGCGGTCCGTACGGAGACCGAGCCGCAGGCACAGGACCACGACCGCTTTCTACGCGCGTCTCCGCCGGAGACCCTGGCCCTGCGGGTCGCCCCGCTGGCCCACGCCCAGGTGGCCGAACTCCTCGGACAGCGCGGCTACACCGGGCTGCCCCGCTCCACCGTGCGCGACATCCACCGCACCAGCGGCGGCAACCCGCTCTTCGCCCTGGAGCTGGGCCGCGCCCTCGCCGAGTCCCCGACCCGGCCGTCTCCCGGTGAGCCGCTCCCCGTGCCGACGTCACTGCGCGCGCTCGTCCTCAGCCGTCTGGACATGCTGTCCGCCGAAGCCCGCCGCACCCTGCTGGTGGTGAGCGCGGGAGCCCGCCCGACACTGGCCCTGCTGCACGCCGCGGGCCGGGAGAACGCCGAGGCGGAGACGGCCTCGGCCACCGCTCTCGGGCTCCTCGCCACCGAGCGCGAGACACCCGGCATCCGCTTCGCGCACCCCCTCGTCTCGGCCGCCCTGTACGCGGAGGCGGACGCCCAGGAGCGGCGCGCCGCGCACGCCGCCCTGTCCCGCGCGGCCTCCGATCCGATCGAGCGGGCCCGCCACCTCGCGCTGGCCACCACGGGCACGGACCCCGCGGTCGCCGCCCGGCTCGGCGAGGCGGCGACCGCCGCCCGTGACCGCGGCGCCCCCTCCGTCGCCGTCGGGCTCGGACTGCTCGCCGCCCGGCACACACCGGCCGACACCAGGCCGGGCCCGGACGAACGACGTCTGCAGGCGGCCGAGGACGCGCTGACGGCCGGGGAGACGGACCTCGCGCGGGACATAGCGCGTCAGGTGCTGTCCCGGGCCACCGCCCCCACCGACCGGGTCCGGGCCTGGATGGTCGTCGTCGACGCCGCCGGACAGGCCATGGCCGAGATCGACGCCGTCTTCCCGCAGGCCCTCGCCGACGCGGGTGACGACCCCGGCCTGGTCGCCCTCGTCCGCTACCAACTCGCCTGGCGGGCCCTGCTCATGGACGGCGAGATGGCCAAGGCACGCGAGGAGGCCGCCCGGGCCGCGCGGCTGGCGGCACGCGCCGGGGACCGGCGCACCGAACTCCTCGCGCTCGGCTTCCAGGCGCAGATGGAGACCCTGATGGGGCATCCGGACGCACCGTCGACCATCCAGCGGGCGATGCGCGAGCCGCAGGACCCCCGGGTCGCCTGCGACCACAACGGCGCCGGTGCCGCCCGCTTCCGCTGGCTCATCATGGGCGACCGGCTCGCCGAGGCCCGTACGGCCATCACCGCGCTGCTGCGCGAGGTGCAGCGGCGCGGCATGGTCGAGAGCGAGCTGCACTTCCTGCGCGGCCTCGCCGAGACCGAACTGCGCTCCGGTCACTGCGGCCGCGCCCTGGACCTGGCCCGGGAGAGCCTCAGGCTGGCCCGCGACACCGGCATCGGCGAGGCGGCCACCGCCATGTTCACCTCGCTCGCCGAGGCGGCGGGCGGTGACGTGGACCGGGCGCTCACCCTCGCCCACGAGGCGGTGGACCGCGCCGAGGAGGACGGCGACCTGGTCTACCTCTCGCGCGCGCTGGGCGCCCTCGGCCACGCCCAGCTGGTCGCCGGAGACGCGTCCGCCGCGGTCCACTCCCTGCGCCGGGTCCGGGAGTTGGAGGAGGGGCTCGGTGTCATCGACCCCGCCCGCGGCCGCTGGCACGGCGACCTCGCCGAGGCCCTGGTCAGGATCGGCGAGACCGCGGAGGCACAGGACGTCATCGACGTGACCCGGCGGCGCGCGCTGCGGCTGGAACGCGAGAGCGTGCTCGCCGTGCTCGACCGCGCCGAGGCCCTGGTCCGCGCGGCGCGCGGCGAACAGGGGCCTGCGGAGCGCCAGTTGGCCTCCGCTCAGGACCGCCTCGCCAAGCTGGGCTACGGCCTGGAGGAGGCCCGCGCCGCGTACGCCCTCGCCGATCTGCGCACCCGCCCCCCAGCTCTCGGCTTCGCTCGCGCAGGGGTGACCCCCGTCCCGGGGCCCACGTCCTACGACGAGGCCGCCCGCCTGTTTCGCCGTTGCCGGGCGCTGCCGTGGCTCCGTCAGGTCGAGACGGCGTCCGCGCCCCCTCCCGCCGCTCCGGCCACTCCGCCCCTCGCCTCCGTCGCCCTCAACGCCCTCGCGGCGACCGAGCGCCAGGTCGCCGCCCTCGTCATGGAGGGCGCCACCAACCGTGAGATCGCCGCACGCCTGTTCATCAGCGTGAAGACCGTGGAGGCCACCCTCACCCGGGTGTACCGGAAGCTGGGGATACGCTCGCGGGTGGACATCGTGCGGCTGGCCGCGGAACGCAGGGCCGACTGAGGGCTCCGGCCACCGGACGGGGTCTCCCCCCGTCCGGTGGCCGGGTCTCCCGCGGTCGGCCGGGTCTCCCGCGGTCGGCCGCGGCCTTCCGCCGCCGAGGGCGGTACGCGGGGGACACGGGCCGGAACGGTGACCCGAGCACCGCCGGGAAGCCGCCGGACCGGTGAGACTGCGGGCCGGAACGGTGACGCTCCGGCCCGGAACGGTAGAGCTCAGGGCCAGGGCGGTAGAGCTCCTGGGTGACTCCTCCGGGTGAACGGGCGTCAGACGGACGAGGCCCGCGGGCCGGGACCAACCGGACGGCGCCCGCGTCAAACACCGCTCGCCCCATGCAAGGGTTTTCCCTCCGCCATCTCCACTAGGGGGTTCCCTCATAGGGAGGGAGCGGTCCCACCCCCTAGCGTGTGGGCGTGCCGCTCGCTCGGGCACACGACACCCCATCCAGAGGCGTCGTGACTACCCCCCACACCCGCGCGTCCCCCCACCGGCAACTTTCAAGGAGACCGATGTTCGGGCTCAACCGCGTCAAAAAGACCGCCGCCGTCTGCGCGGCGACCGCCGCAGCCGCCGCGACCACGCTGCTCGGCGCCCCCTCCGCCGCAGCCGCACCCCAGCCCATCGTCGGCGGTACGACGACCACGACGACCGCGTACCCGTTCATGATGCAGATCACCGACGCCTCGCAGAACCAGTTCTGCGGCGGCACCCTCGTCGCCGCCAACAAGGTCGTGACCGCCGCCCACTGCATGACCGGCGAGAGCACGAGCAGCATCCGCGTGGTCGGCGGCAGAACATACCTCAGCGGTACGAACGGCACCGTCAGCAAGGTCAGCAAGATCTGGATCAACCCCGCCTACACCGACGCCACCAACGGCGACGACGTGGCCGTACTGACCCTGTCGACGTCGATGTCGTACACCCCGGCGAAGTACGTCGCCACCTCGGACACCGGCCTGTACGCGACCGGCACCACCGCCCGCATCGTCGGCTGGGGCACCACCTCGGAGAACGGCAGCTCCTCCAACCAGCTGCGCACCGCGACCGTCCCGATCGTGTCCGACTCCAGTTGCGCGAGCTCGTACGGCTCCGACTACGTGGCCTCCGACATGGTCTGCGCCGGCTACACCGCCGGTGGCGTCGACACCTGCCAGGGCGACAGCGGCGGCCCGCTGCTCATCGGCGGTGTGCTGGCCGGCATCACCTCCTGGGGCGAGGGCTGCGCCGAGGCCGGCTACCCGGGCGTCTACACCCGCCTGACGACGTTCTCCAGCCTGGTGACCACCCAGGTCAACTCGTAGCAACCGATGATCTCCTGAGCACCCCTCAGGTAAAAGCCGAGGGGCGTTGCGAGCCTCCACGAGCGGCCCGCAACGCCCCTCATCCACTCAGGTCGCCGGTCCGTCCTCGGCCTCGACTTCGGTGGCCCTCAGACTTGCCGGCGGACGGCTGCTTCCCCGCAGCCCCCCAACCGTCCGCCGGCACCACAGCCGTATCCACTTCACGTCGCACACCGCGACGGGGCCTCAGGGCCGAGCGACCGTGCCGAACCGGAGGTCGTACCCCTCCCCCTCGTGCATCACCGCGAGCATCCGCTCCCCCTCCGCCGTGACCTCGTCCCGCTGAGCCTTGGTGAGCCGGCCGAAGGGCTCGACGACGAGCGTGCCCTCCTCCAGCTTCCACAGGCCGGACAGGAATCCGTCGACGAGCAGGGTGCGGTAGGCCTGATTGCCCTGCCAGGCACGTCCCTTGAGGTCTGCGGGGACGACCCGGGAGCGGTCGGCGTGGGACAGCAGCAGATTGTCGAACTCGGGCAGGAAGCGGGGCGGGGCGGGGGTGTCGGCGTCGGGCCGGGACGCGCCGGGAAGGTCGAAGAGCTCCGCGCCGTTCTCGTCACGGAACGTCGTCAGGCGGGGCCTGAGCCGCTCGAAGACCTCGCGGAGCCGGGTCAGGCCGGCCCAGGTCTGCATGTCCTTGACCGAGGCGGGGCCGAAGGCAGCGAGATAGCGCAGCACGGTGGCGTCGGGCGCCGGGGCCGGCTCGGCGGGGCGGCCCAGCCAGTGCTCGGCGGTGGTGAGGGCGACCTGGCCGCCGCGCCCCCACAGACCGCGCGGGGTGATCTGGACGAGCGGCAGCGTGCAGCGTGCCGCGATGCCGAGGGCGAACGGGTCGGCGTCCGGCCACTTCGCCAGCAGTGCCTCGCGCAGCTGCTTCATGGTGCGCGGCTCGGCCTCCACCAGCTCACGGCTGACAGCGGCGAGCCGGTCCAGGTCCACGCCGACGAGTCCCTTGCGGAACTGGCCCAGCTCCCGGTCGCGGGCGGCCTGCACCAGCGGGCGCAGGGTGAGGGCGTCCTCGGCGGTGTGCGTGTGGATGGTGGAGCGCATGGTGACGATCCGGACGACCTCGCGAGCGCCCATGGCGGCCGACAGCCGCTCGGGCCGGAAGCCGTCCAGCCGCGCGGCGAGGGCGTAGTACGGCGGCTTCACGTTCTGCGCCTGGAGGCCGAGGAGGTGCTCGACGGCGGCCGTCGCGGAGAGCGGGGAACGGCGCAGCAGGAGCTGACGGTCGAGGGTCGCCCGGTTGAGGGCGCGGGCGCCGAGCACGGGGGCCGTCGCGGTCGTCTTCGTCATGCCCAGCACGCTAGCGCCGCTTGCGGACACCCCCTGTCCGCAACTCTCACCCGATCCCGATCCCGAAGCGGATCCCGATCCAGATCCCGAAGCCGATCCCGAATCTGAAACGGAAGCCGAATCTGCAACGGAAACCGAAGCTGATCCCGAAGCCGATGCCGAAGCCGCCGACCACTCACGGAGCGTTTGCCCCGTATATCCTGCTCCGTGATCACACAGACGTACGTTCGACCCTGGAGGCAGCCGCGATGTCCGAGCGACGCGCCCGCCAAGCCTCGAAGAACCGGAAGAGCACGAGCGACGCGGACAGCTCCGCGAATGCGGGGAACCCCGAGGGTGCGGCCGGCGCGAAGGCCGCGCGGAAGCCCCTCTGGCGGCGCGCCCTGACCCCGCCGTCCGCGCCGCCGCCACAGCCTCCGGCGCCGCTCGAACCACCTCCCGCGCCGGAGCCCGCCGAGGTCGCGAGCGTCGTCCAGTCCGCGCTGTACCGCGATGGGCTGCGGGTGGCGACGCCCGCGTCGCTGGCCGAGACCTTCCGTGAGCTGCGCGAACAGCCGGACGGCATGGCGTGGATCGGCCTGGCCCGTCCGACGGAGGCCGAACTCCACTCGCTGGCGGCCGAGTTCGACCTGCATCCGCTGGCCGTCGAGGACGCGATGGAGGCACATCAGCGGCCGAAGCTGGAGCGCTACGGCGAGACGCTCTTCGTCGTGCTGAGCGCCGCGCGCTATCTGGACGCGGTCGAGGAGGTCGACTTCGGCGAGCTGCACGTGTTCGTGGGACCCGACTTCGTGATCACGGTCCGGCACGGCGCGGCACCGGACCTCTCCGCGGTGCGCCGTCGCATGGAGAGCAGCCCGGAGCTGCTGAGGCTCGGTCCGGAAGCCGTCCTCTACGCGATCCTCGACTCCGTCGTCGACGGCTACGTCCCGGTGGTCTCCGGCGTCCAGAACGACATCGACGAGATCGAGACCGAGGTCTTCCGCGGCGACCCGGCGGCGTCCCGCCGTATCTACGAACTCTCGCGCGAGATGGTCGAGTTCCAGCGTGCCACCCGCCCACTGGTCGGCATGCTGCACAGCCTGATGGCCGGCTTCGCCAAGTACCGCACGGACGAGGAGCTCCAGCGCTACCTCCGTGACGTCGCCGACCACGTCACGCACACCAGCGAACGCGTCGACGGCTTCCGCCAGGCCCTCACCGACATCCTCACCGTCAACGCGACCCTGGTCACTCAGCAACAGAACGCGGAGATGCGGGCGTTGGCGGAGGCGGGCTTCGAACAGAACGAGGAGATCAAGAAGATCTCGTCCTGGGCGGCGATCCTGTTCGCCCCGACGCTGGTCGGGACGATCTACGGGATGAACTTCGACCACATGCCGGAGTTGAGCTGGCGCTTCGGATACCCCTTCGCGATCGGCCTGATGGGGGTTGTCTGCGGCAGTTTGTACGTGATTTTCAAACGGAGGGACTGGCTCTAGGCTCCTCGCACCACGCTCAGCTCTTCATCGCGCTTCACTCTCGCATCTCTCACGGATCGAGCCAGAAGGGGCCCTGGGGAGAATCCGGGGAGAAATGAATGACAGCCCACCCTCCCTCACCCTCGGCCGCGCCCGCCGCATCCCCACCCAGCCCTCACCGACTTCATCCGCACCCGCGCCAACGGCGACGGAACCGTCTACCAGCGCAAGGACAGCCGCTGGGAAGCCGCCGGATACGTCCTCGCCCCCGGCAACACCCGCAAACGCGTCCGCGTCTACGGCAGCTTGCGTAAGGAGGCATTGGCCGAGCTGACCGAGAAGATCGCTGCCAGCAACCGCAGCCCCCTGTCCCCTCGGCGCAGAGCAGTGTGGCTGTGTACCTGACGTACTGGCTGGAGAACGTCGCCGTCTACCACCTCCGCGAGAACACCCACACCCGCTACACCGCCGTCGCCCGGCTCTACCTCATCCCCGGCCTCGGACGGAAGAAGCTCGCCAAGCTCACCGCCAAGGACGTCCGCACCTGGCTCAACCAGCTCCGCACCACCTGCCAGTGCTGCGCGCTCGGGAAGTGCTGCCGCAAGCGGCTGTCCCCGCTGACGCTGGCCTACGTGCACTCTGTGCTCAAGTCCGCCCTGGAGCACGCCGTCCGCGAGGAGGAGATCCCCCGCAACGTCCGCATGGGCACACCCCGGCCCCGCCGCTTCGAACCCCTCACCGCCGAGGAGGCCTGCGACTTCCTCGCCGCCACCAGCGGGCACCGGCTGAGCGCGCTGTTCGAGCTCGCCCTGCGCACCGGCCTGCGCAAGGGCGAACTCCTCGGCCTGCGCTGGGAAGACCTCGACCTGGCCGGCGGGACCGCCAGCATCCGCCGCACCCTCCAACGCACCAACAGCGGCGGCCTGGTCGCCCTCCCCACCAAGACGCAGAGCTCGGAACGGCGGATCGCCCTGCCCACCGAGTGCCTGCAGTCCCTCGAACAGCACCGCGACCGGCAGCACCAGGAACGCGAGGCGGCGCGGGCGGGCTGGAGGGCGGGCGGTTACGTCTCCACCCGGCCCGACGGCAGCCCGATCGAGGGGGCCACTCTCACCCGGCACTTCAACGCCCTGCTCCGCCGGGCCACGCTCCGCCGCATCCGGTTCCACGACCTCCGCCACTCGGCGGCGACGCTCCTCCTGGAGCAGGGCGTCGAACTCGTCGTGATCAAGGAGCTGTTGGGCCATGCCCACATCGGGGTGACGGCGACGGTGTACGCCCACGTCCGGCTCCGCCTCCAACGCGACGCCATCGACCTCCTCGGCAACGCCCTCCGCAACCCCACCGAGCCCGCCACGCGGCCCGACGACGGCGACGAACCACCGCTTTGTGCAGCACCCGTCCGTTGACGTTGCCGTCAATTACTGCCGTCAGACGCCAGCAACATGCCATGGAGGCCCCGCCGGAAATTATCCGGCGGCGCCTCCCATATTTCCAATCAAGAGCCCTCTGCCTTGCGCGAGCAGAAGTTGCAAGTTCCCCGCATATGAACAGAAGGGAAATCAACGACCGGCGCCATTGGAACCAAATGACCCAACCCTCAATTAGGCAATGCCGCGTGGTCATAATTTTCAGAAATCCGCTGACTGCTGACCAAATAGTAAAATTTGCCAGCGCCGGAAAAAGCCAAGGCGGGAACGCCGTGAGCCAGCATCGGAAAATTATGACCTCTGGCCGCGTCGATCCTCCAGCAACTTTACCCATTCATTGTCTACGTTAACTACGTAAACTGCCGTCAAAGCACCCGGGGCGCTTTCAATCAGATGCAGGACGAACCACGCCAGTCCGAAACAACCATCTGGGCCGAAGGTTGCCAGCAAGAGCTGAGCCTCATCATCCGACAAGGGCTCAGCGACCTGCTTGAGCAGCCGCTCCCACTCTTCCAACTCCTCCGGGGTAGCCTCATCCTCCGAAGGCAGGGGGCCAGCCTCAGCCAAGATCTCTACTTCGCGTCGAATTGCCATCATGCCGCTCCGTTACAGTTGGCCAGTTTTGCGATAGTAGGCAAATAGGCCCTGAATTCCCTTATTGAAGTACCCCGGGTCACCATAATTGAGCTGGCCGATGCGCCGAAGATCCCAAACGTCCCTGGCGAGGACAGTGCGGAAAGGCAAGCCAGCCTCGGCCAATTTAGTCGCAGCCCCCCTGGCACCCCAGGTCCGAGTGAGCATGTGATCGGCTCGCGTCAGCACGATCGAACCGCCATCAGCCTTCGGTGCAAAGCCCAGGCCATCCTGAGGCATGTGATGAGCTTCAAGACCATCGCCTACGACACCCTTCAAGTCTGCATATCGACCTGCGTCATTCACCGAGACTGGGCAGCTCGTATTGTGCACCAGGATTGGCGTGCTTCCCGCCTGCACATAGTACGTGTGCAGGGTTTCGACGGTGAGGTCGTACGTGGTGGCGTGCTGGTGGAAGCTATGGACGCCGAGGATGACGACGCCGGTGCCGTCGGCCTGGCGGAGCTTCGTGCCGGGGGTCAGGTCGTGGGCGTCGGTCCAGCGGTGGTGGGTGGCGTCCCAGAAGGGGTGGTGCCAGGTGGTGGTGAGGGTCTGCTTGGCCGGCCCGTGAGTCTTCGTGTGCCGGGGCGGGCCGCGGGTGGGGGCCGCGTCCAGGGTGAGGGTGGTGAAGTCCTTGTCCGTCGTGGTGATGATGACGTTCTGGACCTTCTCCGGGGCCGTGACACCTGTCTGGGGGTCGGTGGCCAGGACCGTGTCACCGGCTTTGATCTTGCTGATCGGTTTGGACGAGCCGTCTGCGAGGCGGACTTCTGTGCTGGGTACGAAGCTGTGCGTTGCGCAACTGGCTGCTTCGGCTCCGGCTCCCTCTGCCTTCTCCGCTTCCATGACCATGTGTTCAGCCTTGACAGCGTCCTCGGCGATCTTGGCTGCCTCCTCCGCGTCCTTGACCACGGTGTAGGCCCGGTCCAGGGATCGCCAGATCTTGAACGCTTCGACGCCGACCTTGATGGCCTTGAAGATCTTGCCCCAGGGGACTGCGGTCAGGGCGGTGTTGACGCAGCCCATGACGTCGCCCTTGGTGAAGCAGTTGTAGGCGTCGGTGAGGCCGATGATGTCTGCGACCAGGCTGAGCAGGCGGTGTTTGAAGCCTGAGGCTTGCTTTTTGGCTGCTGCGGCGGCTGCGTCTGCTGTTGCTTTCTGTCGCTGGAGGGCGCGTTCCTCCGCCTGGGCGTTCGCGGTGGAGTTGCTGATGTCGGCCTTGTACTTCTTGGCGTATGCCTTGGTGTTGTTGGGGGTGCTGCCCGAGCCGGGGTGGTCGTTCATGGCCCGGTGCATGGAGTCGGAGTCGGTGGGTGTGCCGTTGATGCAGTAGGCGCAGTTGCGGGTCGGGCAGTCGATGTCCGCGCAGCCGCCGGTGGGGTCGGAGGTGGTGACGGGGGTGTCGTCCGCGTAGTCGTAGGCGTTCCAGGATTGCGGGGAGCCTGGGTCGAGGAGGGGGTCGGGGCTGAGGAAGCGTCCGATGGAGGGGTCGTATTCGCGGGCGCCGAGGTTGGTCAGGCCGGTGTTGTCGTCCTGGGTGCCGCCGACGTACCCCTTTTGCCCGATCCAGGTTCCGGACTGGTCGCGTGTTTCGCCGAAGGGCTTGTACTGGCGGCGGGTTACCTGTTGGGTCTGGGAGTCGATGGCCAGGGTGCCGGTGCCCTGGCGGTCGGGGACGAGGTAGGTGAACTTGCCGTCGGAGGAGTGGGTTGCCACGGTCTCGCCGGCGATGGAGATGTAGCGCACGCCGTCGGCGCTGGTGGCGCCCGTCTTGAGGGTGATCTCCTCGTCACCGGTGTAGAGGGTGGTGGCGTCCGGGCTGTGCCGGATCAGAAGGCTGCCGCCGGCGTCGTACAGGTACTTGGTGTCACCGCTGGAGCCTGTCGAGGACAGTTCCGAGAGGTTGCCCTCGTCGTCGTAGTCGAGGGTGTCCGTCCCCGCGCGGGTGGTGCGCGTGTGGACGTTGCCGTCCTCGTCGTACGTGTAGGAGTTGGTGGTGTCGGCCGCCGCGTCGCCGGGCGTCACCTTGTCCACCTTGGACACCGCGTGGGCCGGGCCCTTGCCCGCCTTGACCTGGTCGTAGGAGGACGTCGCGTCGTGGGAGGTGTCGCCCGACGGGTCGTGGTCCACCTGGGAGGACCGGGCGCCCGTCGCGTCGTAGCTCCAGGACTGCCAGTACGGCGAGGTGCCGCCCACCGTGGTGGAGGCTCCGGGCGCCGGGGTGGCGGCGCAGTCGTCCGTGGCCGTCCACGCGTTCTTCAGCCGCTGCGCCCAGTCGTAGCCGAAGCACTGGGTGTCGGTCGTGCCGGTCTCCAGCTTGTCGGTGATCTTGGTGACGTTGCCGGACGGCTGGTACGTGTAGCCGGTCTTGTCGGCGATCGCGGCGCCGGACCGGGTGACGGTCGTGGAGTCCGACAGACGGTGGGTCTGGTCGTCGTAGTTCAGGGTCTGCTGGGCGAAGTTGCCCGAGGTGCCGTAGGTGAACTGGTACGGCTCGTCGAACTCCGTGTAGCTAAGCTTGTCGACGTAGTCCCAGCTGTTCGTGGTGCCGCCGACAGACGTGGGGCGGCCGTACGCGTCGTAGTTGTAGGAGACGGTTTCCTGCGGCAGCGAGACGGCGGCCGGGTCCTGGTCGGTGTAACTCCGCAGCGTGCCGGTGAGGTTGTACGTGTTCTGGTGGATGTAGTTGCCGGCCAGGGCCCCCTCGGACGCGGGCACGGTGAGTTGGGTGGCCTGCGGCCAGCCGTGGCTGTCGTATCCGGACACCTTCTCGGTGTAGGCGAATCCGCCGGTGCCGCCCACATAGCGGGTGGACGCGGTGGGCTTGCCCTTCTTGAGCGAGTCGTACGTCCAGGAGGCCAGCTCGTTGGTCGTCGACGGCGTGGCGCCACCGGTGATGTCGTACTCGGCCTTCTTGCGGCCCATCTCGTCGTACGTGGAGCTTATGGTCTTGCCGCGGGCGTCGGTCGTCGTCAGCAACTGGCCGGCGTTGTCGTACGTCGAGCTGGAGGAGCCGGTGTCCGGGTCGGTCTGGGAGGTCCGGCGGCCGAGGAGGTCGTAGCCGCTGCTCCAGGTGTGGCTCTGTCCGTCGTCCTGGCCGGTCTGGTGGCCGGAGGCGTCATAGGCGTAGGTGACGGTGTCTGCGGCGCCGCTGGCTGTTGTGCCGTGGTAGCGCAGCAGTTTGACCAACTGGTTGCGCGCGTTCGTGTAGGTGGTGGTGGGTGTGGCGCCGAAGGGGGTGTCGCCTGCGGACGGGGTGACGTCGACGCGGTCGGCGCCGGGGTAGGCCGTGGTGCTGCGCCATGTCTCGGATGCGAAGTGGTAGGCGATCGAGGCGGTCACCCGGCCCGCGCCGTCGTAGACCGCACCGGTCTGGGACGGCGTCTTGTTGTCGGGTGCGTCGACCAGCGTGCCGGACGGGGCGCCGGTGTTGTAGTACGCGTCGGAGGAGCTGACCACCCAGCCGTGCGAGTCGTAGACCGTGTCGGTGATCGTGCGGCCGCCGTCGACGGTCGCCGTCTGCGTCTCGCGCGGGCGCAGCATCGCGTCGTAGATCGAGATGCTGGTGCGGTAGGCGTTGTTGTCCTGGAGGGTCTGGGTCGTGACCGTGGAGGGCACCGACGGTGAGAGGTTGTAGCTGTACTTGGTGTTGGGGTTGTTGTCAGTGGGGAAGCCCGGGTTCCACACCGCGGTCAGGCGGCCCAGCGGGTCGTAGGTGCTGGTGGTGGAGTAGCCGGCGGCGTCCGTGGTCTTCAGGTCGAGGCCGCGGGCGGGGTCCAGTGTGGTCGTTGTGGTGAAGCCGGCCGTCTGGCCGGTGACCTTCGGCCGGGTGGACGTGATGGAGGTCGGGGAAGAGCCGGTCGTGGGGGTGTAGGCGGTGGTCGTGACGCGGCCGTCGGCGTCGGTCTCGGTGAGTTCGCGGCCGTAGGAGTCGTAGGTGTTCTTCAGCGCCGTGATGTAGTGCGGGGTGCCGTCGGCCGCCACCGAGTCGGCCTTCTGGACCATCGTCACGTCCCCCTTGGTGGGGGTGGCGGTGTTGTCTGTGGAACCGTCGAAGAACGTCAGGTCGTCGCTGAGCAGGTCCTGCGGGTATTTCGGGGTGGTCGAGCAGGAGACGGCCACCTCCTGGACCCGGCGCGGCACCGGCAGAAGGTTGCCGGAGGCGTCCGTGTCGTACCAGGTGCGGGTGCACTTGTCGTCGGTGGACGTGTCGACGTCGCCCAGGTCGTCCATGGTCTGGGGCAGGCCGGTGGCGCCGTCGATCGTGTAGTCGGTCTCGGTGGTGCGCTTGGTGCCGTCCGCCTTGGTGGTGACGGTGCGGGCCCGCTGGATGTTGGTGCGGTGTGCGATCAGCGGGTCCAGATTCGCCTTCGTGCGGTCCTGGGTGGCCGTCGCCGCCGAGCTCCAGGGGTCGGTGACGCTGTCCGAGAGCAGTTCGCCGCCGTCGCCGTTGAAGGACTGCGCCTCGAAGGTCTGGCCGGCCAGCCAGTCGGAGTCCTTCTGCGGGTCGTCGTTGGCCGTGTCGTTGAGCGTGACGCCGCGGGGCTTGGCGGAGGTCTTGTCGCCGTCCATGCCGCGGAAGAACGTCGCCCGGGACAGCGTGATCTTCGCGGGTGCCGTGCCGGTGCGGGTCTCGACCGTGCCGTAGCCGCGCCACTGGTTCCAGGTGCGGTACTTGACCTGGGCCATCGGATCGTCGCTGTAGTGCCAGGCCGGGTCGCCGACGTAGGTGTAGGAGGTCTGGACGGGCAGGCCGCCGGCCCTGGGGTCCTGTGCCGTGACGGAGTTGACGAGGAACTTGTTGAACCAGTCCAGTTGCGGGGAGGTCTGTCCCGGCGGTGTCCAGTACTGCGGATAGCAGCGATAGGTGTTGTTGTCCTCGCTGGACGGCAGCACCGGTGTGCCCGTGCGGTGGCACTGCGGCCCGGTGTAGTTGACGGTGATCACTTCACCGGACTCGGTGGTGACCGTGGTCATCCGGTAGCGGGTGATCGGCTGGTAGCCGTCGAGGCCGTCCACGCGGTTGGCCAGTGCCTGGCCGGCGAACTTCACCGGAGGCAGGTCAAGGCTTCCACCGTCCTTGCCGGTGTGCACGATCTGGCTGAGCCACAAGGACGGGGTGGTGGTGTCCCCGGTCGACGGGAAGGTGTGGGTCAGTGTCCAGGCGTCCACGTCCTGATAGCCGGTGCCGACCAGGGCCTGGGTACGGATACCCGTCAGGCGCTTGGTGGTGAAGAAGGCGGGACCGTGGTTGTTGCAGGTACCCGAGGAGGCGCAGGTCTGGTCGACTGGGACGTCGGGCCAGTGCGAGGCGTTGGCCGTCGTCATCTTCGACGTCGCGCAGTCGAAACTGGAGTCGGCCAGGCACCGCTCGGAGGTGTCGAAGAAGACCTGGGCGGCGGCCGGGGCGGTGCTGTCGTAGACCTTGCCCGCCAGCTGACCGTACTGGATCTTGGAGAGGTAGCCGCCGCGGGCGTACACGGTCGCAGTTGTGGCGTTGTCCCGGCCGTAGTAGCCGGTCTCGGACGTGTACCAGTAACTGATGGCGTTGCCGTGCGGATCGACGGTGTAGTCGAGGTTCCACCGGTAGCCCTGCTGGCACCAGGAGTTGGCGAAAGTGGCGGCGTGGCACGGCTCGGTCGAGTCGTTGCCGTAGACGGGCGTGGTGAACACCGAGTTGGTGGTCGCGTTGCCCGTCGCCCAGCCCGGCAGCCGGTTCTTGCCGAAGTAGTACTGGGTGCCGTCGGCGGTGGTGACGACGAAGTACTCGTTGTCGTTGTCGCCGTTGACCGTGTCGGTCTTGACCTCGATCTTCTCGCCGCTGTCGCCCTGTGGATGCCAGGTGTTGGACTTGTCGTCGTGGACGATGGTGTTGGAGGAACCGTTCAGGGACAGGGTGAGTGTGTCGACATCATCGGACCAGCACTCGTCCGAGGTCTTGGGGGAGCCGTTCGCCGTGTCGTCGGAGCAGGAGGCGTAGCTGCGCTCGACGAAGCCGGGCGAGTAGTCCCAGCCGTCGCCGATCCAGGAGGACTGGGCGTTCGTCGAGGAGGTGCGCCCGTCCACGCTCTGCGAGCTGTAGTCCAGGGACACGCTCGGGGCCAGGCTGCCGGGGACGTCGGGCACGGAAACGGGGTACGAGTAGCTGAAGCCGCCGCTCGAACTGCCTGCCGACCACTGGCCGGACGGGGCCAGGGAGGTGGCCCCGTAGCTGCCGCCGCCGCCCGAGGCTGCTGCCGCCGCCGCGAGTACCAGCGGCTGCGCCGCGGTCGAACCGGACAGCGTGACCTGGGCCGAGACCGTCTGAGTCTTGGCGTTGTTGGTCGAGGCCAGCGGAGTTTGCTTACGGCATGCGGGGGCCTGCGGCGTGGTCAGCGCACAGGCCGGAAGCTGGACGAGGCGCAGTCGGCCGGCCCAGTCGCCACCGTAGACGTCCTTGAACGCCGAGTAGTCCAGGCCTATTTGGGCGGTGCCGCCCGAAGTGGTGCCGTCCGGCCTTACGGTGAGAACGACGCCGCGCACGCCCAGTTTCTGGGCGGCCGTCTGCCCCGGCAGCGACACGTGCACGCGAGCGCCCGCAACCACCCGGCGTCCGTCTTCCGCCTGCGCAACGGTCACCGGAACGCCGCCAATCCGCTTGGCGGCAGTGCCCCGTGCGGGAACCGCGACGTCGGCTGCCCCCTTGGCGGGCCAGGTCCTGTGCGCTCGGGAGGCGCTCCAGCGGGCCATCTGCGGCACTTTGGCGGCCTTGCCCCTGACCGGCGAGACCGGCACCGATCGTTCCTGCTTCGCCTTGACGAGATAGTCAGCGTGCTGTCCGGCGGCAAGCGCGTCCGTCGGCGCGACAAAGCCGACGAGCAGGCCGAGTGTGCTGACGGCCACAATCCATAAGGCGGGCACCCTGCGTATCCGCATGGTCTTTCTGTAAATCCGCCAACGTAAATTCCGACGCACTCCGGACCCCCCATTCCAGCACGGCTACCAAGGGAGAATTTGATCAGACCATGGACGCCCCTCACAGTCATTTCACACGATCAAAAGGTATAGAGATCACCATGCACTCCCCTGCATCCAACCAAAGCCCGAGGTCGAATGCGTCAACTTCGATACAAACGTGTTCGATTACTCAGGAAGAGTCTCAACTGGCCCACCAGTCAGCAAGGTTGAATGCTTGACATATTCGCCCAACGACTTCACAACCTCGGCTCTCCTCCTAAGGCTGTTGTCGTCTTGACGTGACTACGGGTAGCCTCCCTCGCGCCCACAGGCACTTTTCATTCGGACTCAAATTGGGGGGCAGATGTCCGACCGATTCCGCCGACGTTCCTCCGTCGGTCCATTCAAAAAGAACCCGCGAATACCGGCCCGGTTCCTGGCCTTAGCAACGGTCAGTGCGCTCTGCCTGGCTCCACTCGCCGCCCAGTCGGCCGCGGCCGACTCCGCCCCGGGATCCGTCGCGGACGTCAACACCAGCCAGCCGGATCTGACTCCGGCGCCATCGGATGACACAAAGCCGCCGGAGCCGACCGGTTCGTTGCGTCCGTCCGACGACGGCGTGCTGACGACAGCCGAGCGGACGGCGCTGTCCAGCGCCCAGAAGCAGGCCACGGCGACTGGTGAGCCAGTCCGTGTCGACGCCCTGACCACCGAGACGGCCACCACGACGGCGAACCCGTCCGGCACAGTCACCTACGATTCCAGCCTGCTGCCGGTACGGGTGCGCAAGGCCCACCACTGGATTCCGGTGGACGCCACCCTGACCCGCAACACGGACGGCACCTTCAGCCCGAAGGCAGCGGCCGAGCCGCTCGTCTTCTCCGGTGGCGGCAGCATCCCGCTCGCCACCATGGCCAAGGGCAACGCGTCCCTCGCCCTGTCCTGGCCGCACCCGCTGCCCACCCCTCACGTCGTCGGCGCAAGCCTGACCTACCCGGGCGTGCTGCCCGACGTGGACCTCAAGCTCACCGCCGACACCCAGGGCGGCTGGTCCGAGGTCCTCGTCGTCAAGAACGCGCGCGCCGCGGCCGACCCCGGACTCGCCCAACTCGCCCTGACCACGCAGGCCAAAGGCGTGACCGTAGCCGACGACGGACAGGGCAACCTCGCCGCGACCACGCCCGACGGGCAGGTCCTCTTCAGCGCCCCGCAACCGGCGATGTGGGACTCCAGCGGCATCGGCGACCAGCGTGCCGCCCCGGAAGCAGGGCCCGCCCCCAAAGCCCACGCCGCACGTGTGATTGGCCGCCTGCACGGCCACACACTCTCCCTGACCCCCGATGCCAAGCTGCTCACCGGCGCGCACACCAGGTTCCCGGTCTTCATCGACCCGACCTGGAACCCGCACTACGCCAGCGGTGCCAAACAGCACTACGTGGAGACCCAGCAGGGCTGCCCCACCGCGAAGAACTACGACTCCATCCAGTACGGCGACCCCGGCACCGGCTACAACAGCTGGTCCGACTGCATCGGCGGCGAACGCTCCTACTTCCAGCTCGCCGTCCCCTCCAGCATCTACAACGCGCACATCGTCTCGGCCACCGTGGACGCCAAGGAGAACTACTCCGCCAGTTGCAGTCTCTCCTCGGACATCCACCTGTACTGGTCGGGCGCGATCAGCTCAGGAACCACCTGGAACAGCAAGCCGTCACTGACCAGCAAGCTGGCCACCAAGAGCTTCGGTCCGGCCTGCACCAGCGAGCCCTCCGGTGGCTTCACGGTGACCTCCACCATCGCCAAGGGCGCCGCGGCACACTGGAAGAGCTGGACCTTCGCGCTGGTCAACAGCCAGAACAGCAGCGGCGACGGCGACTACTTCAAGAGGTTCGACAACAACCCCTCCATGTCCATCACCTACAACCACGTGCCCAACAAGCCCGGCACTCTGGCCACCAAGGTCGGCTCCACCTCGCTCGGCTGCGGCACGGCCACCCCTTACCCGATCGTCGGCAAGACCCTGGCCACCACACCGCCCACACTCAACGCCAAGGTCAGCGACACCGACAAGGACGCTCTGGCCGCCACCTACTCGTACTGGGCGGGCAGCGGAACGGCCACCACGACCACCAGCGCCACCGTCGCCAGCGGCGCCAACGCGCCCAAGCAGTTGTCCTCCTCCTTCATGAACGGGCTTGCCGACGGCAGCGTGGTCAGCTGGAAGGTCACCTCCTCGGACGGTGAGGACACCTCCGCCACCTCGGCAACCTGCCACTTCACCGTCGACCTGCACAGTCCCGCCCAGCCGACCGTCAAGACCGCGGACAACCTCTACCCGGAGGACGCGGCCGGCACCACCCTGGCGGGCACCGCGGGCAAGTTCACCGTCTCGGTGAACCCGGGCAGCAGTGGCAACAACGCCGCCAAGTTCCTCTACGGACTGGACACCGCCCCGCCCGTCTCCAACACCCCCGCCTCACAGACCGCGACGGCGAGCAACAACGCGGCCACGATCACCGTGACCCCGGTGGCACCCGGCACGCACACCCTCTACGTCTACGCCGTCGACTCGGCCGGCAACGTCTCCTCCCAGCAGCAGTACGAGTTCACCGCGCTGGGCCACGCCACGAAGACCTACACCAGCCTCCAGGCCGCCTTCAACAACACCGCCACCACCGACGACACCAATCGCACCACCGCCGACGCCGACGGCGTGGGATCCACCCTCTCGCTGCAGGACCTCAAGGCGGCGGGCTGGCAGCCCGGCGGCAAGGTCACCGTGGACGGCGCCACCTTCACCCTGCCCAACTGGGGTGCCGGCACCGGCGACAACGTGATGGCCGCCAACCAGACGATCCAGATGAACGGCACCAGCGGCCGGGCCCTGGTCTTCCTCGGCTTCTCCACCTACGGATTCATCGGCTCCCAGCACCAGTACGGCGACACCACGAGCCCTGTCGTGCCGGACAACACGAACACCTCGGCAACCAACTGCAACCTGGGCAACGGCACCTACGAGGACTGCACCACCCCGACCGGATCCCTCACTTACGGTGACGGCACATCACAGTCCTACTACCTGACCATGCCCGACTGGGTCTACGGCTCGGACACCCTGGCCGCCGTCACCCTGCTCCACCGCAACACCCCCAGCGCCCAGCAGACCCGCAGCACCAACATCTACGCCTTCGCCGTGCCCCTGAAAGACGGCGCCACCCTCGACTCGGTGACCCTGCCGGACCTCGCCGCCGCCGCCCGCCAGTACGTCCCCGGGCTGCACATCGTCGGCATGTCCGTCCGCGACAACACCACGGCGGCCAACGGTGCCACCTGGACCGGCAGCTGGAGCGCACCCACCGAGGAACGGTTCCAGTTCCCCAGCATGGGCGCTTTCACCAACCAGACCATCCGAACGGTCACCCAGACCAGCGCCGGCGGCGACAACGTCCGGCTGCGGCTGTCCAACGCTCTGGGCACCGACCCGCTGACCCTCGACCACGTCACCGTCGCCCGGTACAGCAGCGGCGCGACGACCGCAGCCGCGCCCGTCGACGTGTCGTTCGGCGGCAGCAAGTCGATCGTGATTCCCGAGGGCGGCGAACTTTACAGCGACCCGATCCCGATGGCCATGAGCCCCGGCGCATCACTGACGACCAGCATGCACCTCGTCAACAAGGTGAGCTACCTGGTCATGCACCCCTGGACAGCAACAGACACCCTCAGTTACATCAGCCCCGTCGGCAGCGGCGACCACACCGCGGACACCCTCGGCACAGCATTCACGGCGACGGGCTTCGTCTCCGGCCGCTTCTCCGACATTCTCACCGAAGTGGACGTCACCACCTCGGATCACCGGCCGACGGTCTCCGTGCTCGGTGACAACATGATCAACACCCGGACCGCAGGCAACACCGCGGGCTGGGAGAACGAGCGCGTCAACCAGTGGCTGTCCTACCGGTTGCGCATCAACACCGACAACATCCCGGTCTACGGAGTCGTGGCCTCCGGCATCGAGAACAACTACCTCGGCACGGACCAGGGCGCCGGCGCCGGCGGTCGCGCGGCAGTCACCCGCCTGGACCGGGATGTCCTCTCGATCCCCAACATCCGCACGGTCGTGGTCACCCAAGGCCTGGAGGACATTGTCGCAGGCCACGACGACGTCGACATCGACAACGCACTCGGACTGCTCCGCGACCAGCTCAAGGGCTGGGGCATCAAGGTCGTCTTCACGACCCTGACTCCCTGCGACGGCTACACCACCTGCACTGCGGCAGTCGACCAGAACCGCATCGACACCAACACCTGGATCACCGACCAGTTCGACCTCACTTCGCCCACTGTGAGTTACATGGACGCGGAGTCACTCGTCTCCGTCCCGGACCCAACGAGTGCAGCAGATCCACAGGCACTGAAACTGGGCAACGACGCGGCCCCCGCGGACTTCGATTCCGGCGACCACGTCAACCTCACACCGGACGGCTACCTCACCATCAGCAACGCCTACGACCTCGCCTCACTCGGGCCGGACGCGTAACGCAGTCACAGCGGCTGGGTGCACCACAGCGCTCTTGTGGCGCACCCAGACCGTGCCGCGCTCATGTGTGCCCCTGCCCAGCGGCCGGCACGGGCTCCGCTCCGCGATTTCACGGGCCCAGGTGACGGCCTCGGCCTGCATGTGCTCGATCGAGGTGAACTACCTCCTGCGCCAGAGCAAGTCACGGATGTAGGGCATAGGGCGCTCGACCCCGTGGCTTGCCCGTCGGACGGAGTGCGCGGGCTGAGTCAACCAACGCCCCGTAATGGGTGCCGAGTTCGGCGTATGCCTTGTTGATTTTGGGGTCGTACAGGTCGGGCTTGTCGACGCCGGTCTTCAGGTTGTCCGGCACAAGCCGGCTCGGTGTCCACCGAAGTAGCGGAAGGCCGCGACGTGCGCTTCTCAGCGACACCGCGAGCGGGATGACCTCGGCGTCGGTGACGACGTGGTGCTCGCTGCCTGGCCGCGCGGTCAACCGGGCTGGCTCCGCTTTTGGGCCCCGCCGGACCGCCCGTACATGCGAGGAGTCGATCACCGCCGGCGACCAGTCCAACCCTCAGCAGCACCAGATGAAGTTGATCCCACACGCCGGCTTCGTTCCACGCGGCCTGGCGCCGCCAGCAGGTCATGCCCGAGCGGAAGCCCAACTCCTGCGACAGGTAATCCCATTGATGCCGGTATGCAGCACGAACAGGATCCCGCACAAGGCCTGCCGGTCCGGCACCCGCGGTCTGCCCTCGGCCGGCTTCGGTGCCGCCCCGGGCAGCAAGGGCTCGATAAACGACCACAGTTCATCCGACGCTGTCCACAGCCGCGACTGACGTTTCCCCCACGCTCGGACCAACTGACGTCCAAGCCGAAGGTCACATGATCAACAGCTTCTGTCAGGACTTCTAAAAGCGGGCCAACGCCATCCGGAGGTCATGGAGAGACAGCCAAAATGGGCGGCACCGACTGCCGACGGCATCTGTCCCAACCGTCGACAGTAACCGCCTGTGATCACCGGTCCCACCGGCGGAGCTTCTGTAGCACGCCCCACCGACCACGCGTGGGCCCGTTCTCTGGGGAGAATTTGGGGAGTACGAGCGGCTCTGGGGAGCGTGTGGGGAGAGTCGACCGCGTAACCGGGCAAGAGCGTGAAAGATCCAGAAAGACGGATCAGCCCAGGCCGGAGCCCTCTTTTTCGATATCCTCCCAGGTCAGCGCTCCCAGGTAGACAACTTCAAGAAGATCTCGTCGTGGGCGGCGATCCTGTTCGCCCCGACGCTGGTCGGGACGATCTACGGGATGAACTTCGACCACATGCCGGAGTTGAGCTGGCGCTTCGGATACCCCTTCGCAATCGGCTTGATGGGGGTGGTCTGCGCCAGTCTGTACGTGATTTTCAAGCGACGGGACTGGCTCTAGGCCCGGCCGGCCACCAGCACCAGCGGACTCGCCGCCGGAAGGGAGCCTGAGCAGTGCAGGAGCCCGACGGTGTGTCCCGGTGTTCCGGGACACACCGTCTCCGGCCCGCCACTCCCCGATGGGCCGGCGGATGACGGGCGCCACAGCCGTCGGCCCATCTCGCGCACGCCCGCAACGGGACCGGTGGCCCCCGGCCGGCGAGGCGAAGATGTGCCCCTGTCCGCCCGGACGGCACCGGCCACGATGCGTTCCCGCTCCGCTCCTGCCGGTGCCGGCGGAGGAGCTTGATCAGCTGCGGCAGCCGAAGGGAGGTCCGCCGGCCGCCGTGAACGTCATCGAGTGGCAGTACCGCGCCGATCGCCCACCACGCCTGTGACGACAGCGAAGGCGTAAGAGGCTCAAGCGTTGTACCTGGCGAAGATGCGGGTGCCGGCCACCGCCGACACGATCATCAGGCCGACCACCACGCACATGCCGGTCAGGACGGCGTGTGAGCCGTACTCGCCGGCGAAGAATCCGCGCATGGCGTCCACCGCGTAGCGCAGGGGGTTGACGGAGCCGATCGCTTTCAGCCAGCCGGGAGCGTGGGTCAGTGGAAGGAGGATGCCGGACAGCAGCATCAGAGGCAGGGCGATGGCGTTGAGGACGGGCGCGAAGAGCCACTCCGATGTCAGCTTCAGCGCCAGCGAGTACGAGAGGAAGGCCAGGCTGATCCCCACGAGCATCATCATGGCGATGGCTGCCAGCACGCCCCCTACCGGAGCACGCAGCCCGAAGAGCATGGCGATGAGGACGATGACGACCGACTGGACGAGCAGCGCCAGCACGTCCCAGATCACCCGTCCCAGCAGTAGCCCGAGTCGGCTCGCCGGGGTCACCCGCAGTCGTTCCAGATAGCCCGAACGGACATCGGGGATCAGTCCGAACCCCGCGTAGCCGGTGGCGAACAAGCCCAGTTGGACGAGCAGGCCCGGGATGTAGATCTGCCAGGCCGACGCGCCGCTCTCCGGCAGCGTTCTGACCAGGAGGGGGCCGAACAGGGCCATGTAGACGAACGGTTGGACGAGCCCGATGAGCAGACCCATCCTCTTCTGTGCCACAGCGGCGGCCTCGTCGCGGAAAACGATCGCCGCGTCTCGGATCGTGTGCATCTACGGCTCCCCTCAGGCGTGGACGGCGTCCGCGTCTCGCTGCGGACGGCGGTCGGTCATGGTCATGAAGACGTCGTCGAGCGTGGGCTTCACCACACGCAGGGATTCCACCCGGATGCGCGCGGACTCGAGCACGCGCAGCAGGTCGGCGAGGAGGCGCTCGGCGTCGCGGCAACCGACCGACAGAACGAAGCCGTCCAGCGACACGTCGTGGACGTCGGCGTGGGCGGCGAGCAGGTCGGTGGCGCGCGCGGCGTCGCCGTCGACCTCGATCTCGATGGTGTCGTGGGAGATGGCGGCCTTCAGGCTCCGCGGGCTGTCCTCGGCGATGATGCGGCCCTTGTCGATGATCAGGACACGGTCGCAGAGGTTGTCGGCCTCGTCGAGGTAGTGAGTGGTGAGGAACACGGTGGTGCCCTGCTCGTCACGCAGGCGGCGGATGTGGTCCCAGACGCCGTTGCGGCTCTCGGGGTCGAGGTTGGCGGTGGGCTCGTCGAGGAAGAGCAGCTTCGGCTGGTGCACCAGGCCCAGCGCCATGTCGACGCGGCGTCGCTGGCCGCCCGAGAGCGTCCGGATGGCGCGGCTCGCGAGGTCCCCGAGACCGAGCTGGGCGATCACCTCGTCGGCGCGGGCCTCGGCCTCGGGGCGGGACATGCCGTAGAGGCGGCCCTGCAGGACGATGTCCCGGCGGACCGGGGAGCTTGGCTTGGCGCCGCCCGCCTGGGAGACGTAACCGATGTGTGTGCGGACCTTCGCGGGCTCGTGCAGCAGATCGCAGCCGGCGATGACGGCCGTACCCGAGCTCGGTGGGAGCAGGGTGGTCAGCATGCGCATGGTGGTCGTCTTGCCTGCGCCGTTGGGCCCGAGGAAGCCGACGATTTCTCCCGCGTTGACGGTGAAGTCGACTCCGGCCACAGCCTGGACCGAGCCCTGCTTGGTGTGGAACGTCTTGGCCAGCCCCTTGGCCTGGATCATGGGTAACGCCTTCCTCGGCGGATACGGTTCGGCCCGCTGGTGCGTTGCGGGTGGTGCGGTCATGCCTGCTGTCCTTCGGTCTCGTCGTGGTCGGTCCACACCTGACGGCCTTCCCTCGTGATGAGTTCGGGCCAGGTGAGGGTGCCGTTCTGAATCTCGCCGACGATCCGCCGAGCCCAGTCCCGCTCGGCTTCGGCCATGGTCAGGGCGTATTCGAGTTCGATCACGAACAGCCGTGGCGTGTGCTGACCCAGCACGTCGGCCTGTGCCTGGCGGGCCTCGTCGATCTGCTCGTCCAGGCGGGCGATGCGTTCCCCGAGAGCCTCGACGGCGCGTTCGGGCCCCAGGGCGCCGAGGTAGCTCACCGCGGCGAGGAAGCTGGGGTACTCCTTCACCGGGGTGCGGACGAGTTCGTCGAGCCAGCTCATGAACTCCTTGCGGCCCAGCTCGGTGTGGGCGTACACGGTGCGCTCCGGCCGGCGTCCGGCGCGTTCGGTGCTGTGCTCGGCGATCCAGCCCGCCCGCACCAGGGATTCGACGACGTCGTAGAGCGAACCGGTCTTGACCTTGAAACTGGCGTCCTTCTCGCGCTCCCGCAAGGTCGCGGCCATCTCGTAGGGATGCATCGGCTGCTCCAGCAGCAGTCCGAGGACCGCGAGTCCCAGCAGATTGGACACCGGCCGTTTGCGCACCGTCACAGGTCGCCTCCTTTAGTCGGATCCGACTATACGGTATCGACTAATGCTCACGATGCAGCCGCCCTGGGGAGGATCTTCCGCAGATACTCGGCCGTGGGGCCCGAGTCCGGGCGGAGGGCGTCCGGGCGGCCGCAGTGCAGCACCCTGCCGCCGGCCTCACCGCTGCCCGGCCCCATGTCGACCAGCCAGTCCGCCGCAGCGGCCAGATGCAGGTCGTGCTCGGCGAGGACGACCGTATTGCCCGCGGCGATGAGCACGTCGAACGCATCGACCAGCACCTGGACGTCCGCCGGATGCAGACCCGTGACCGGTTCGTCCAGTACCACCAGTCCGGGCTGCCGCGAACCCTTGGTCAGCGCGGCAGCGAGCTTCAGCCGTTGCGCCTCGCCGCCGGACAGCACGGTGGCGCTCTGCCCCAGATGCAGATAGCCCAGCCCCGTCTGCCGCAGGGCCGTGAGCACCGGACGCAGCGCGGGGGCGTCGAGGCGCTCGGCGGCCTCGTCGACGGTCAGCTCCAGCACCTCGTCGATGGCCAGGTCCCGATAGGTCACCGCGAGCACCTCGGGCCCGTACCGCCTGCCGTCGCAGACGTCGCAGGTGACCCAGACGTCGGGCAGGAAGTTCATGTCGACCTGCCGCACGCCGTACCCGGTGCACGGTTCGCAGCGGCCGCCCGGCGAGTTGAAGGAGAAGGAAGCCGCCGTCAGCCCGCGGCGGGCGGCGGCGTCGGTGCCCGCGAACAGGTTGCGGATCAGGTTGAACGCCTTGGTGTACGTGGCCGGGTTGGAGCGCGGGGTCCGGCCGATGGGCTCCTGGTCGACCACGGTCGCCCAGTGCAGCGGGCCGGTCCAGGCCGCCTTGCCCACACCCGGCGCGCTCGTACCGTCGAGACGGGCCTGCACCGCGCCGGCCACCCCTTCGATGAGCAGGGTGCTCTTGCCGCTGCCGCTCACGCCCGTGAGGCAGGTCAGCGCTCCCAGCGGGATGTCGATCCGGTCGGCGCGCACCGTGCGCACCGCGACGTCGGTCAGCGTCAGCATCCGGTCGTCGCGGACCGGGCGCCGGGCGCGCCGTACCCGCCCGCCCTGCAGCGCCAGGTAGCGGCCGGTCAGCGATTCGGGAGAGGCCGCCACCTCCTGCGGAGTGCCCTGGGCCACCAGCCGCCCGCCCCCGCGTCCGGCCCTCGGGCCGACGTCGATCACCCAGTCCGCCCGGCCGATCAGCTCGGGATCGTGCTCGATCATGAGGACGGTGTTCCCGGAGCCGCGCAGGTCCTCGATGAGCTCGGCCAGCCGCGCCTTGTCGGCCGGGTGCAGCCCCGCGGACGGCTCGTCGAGGACGAACGCCACCCCCGACAGCTCCGTGCACAGCTGGGCCGCCACCCGTGCCCGCTGCAGTTCTCCACCGGAGAGCGTGGGCGCCGGCCGGGAGAGCTGGACGTGCCCGACGCCGAGCCGGACCAGCAGCCGAAGCCTCGCCTGCACCGCGGGCAGGACAGCCTGCGCCGCCTCCCGCTGGGCCGGTCCGAGCGTCGCGGCCAGCCCCTCGCTCCAGTCGAGGACCTCCTCGACCGGACGGTCGAGGAGGTCGTGCAGGCGCCGTCCGCCGAGCCGCACGGTACGGGCGACCGCGCCCAGGCCCGTCCCCTCGCACTCGGCGCAGGGCTCGTTGCGGACGAAGGGTTCGTACGTCTCCCGCATGGCCGGGTTGGCCGCGGCGGCGTACAGCCGCTCGACCTCGGCGATCGCCCCCGGCCAGGGGCGGCTGTCGCGGACGCTGATCGCGGTGCCGCTCTTCTTCATGGTCGTCTCGTAGGCGATCTCCACGGCTTCCTCGCCCGTGCCGTGCAGCACCGCCTCCCGGAAGGCCGCGGGCTGCTCCCGCCAGGGCCGGTCGAGATCCGTCCCGAAGCCGCGGGCCAGCGCCGCCATCGTCGCCCGCTCGGGAGTACGCGCCATGGCGAACCACGGCGAGGCTCCGGCCGGCAGCGACAGGCCGGGCTCGGTGATCAGCAGCGCCTCCTCGGACCGGGCCCGGCCGCCGCTCCCGCGGCACTCCGGACAGCACCCCTCCGGCATGGTCGGGTTGAACTGCGCGGGCTTCAGTGCGGTGCCCAGCGCGGGGTCCCAGTCCCGGCCCAGCGGAGGCAGTCGGGCGAAGGCCAGGCCGAGGTAGTCGTTGACGCCGGTGACCGTGGCCATCGTGGAGCGCGGGCTGCGCGCCGGGACCCGCTGGTCAACAGCGAGCGTGGGGGGCAGCCCCTCGATCCGGGTCACCTGCGGGCGGTCGCGCGGGGTGATGAACTGGCGGACGAACGGGCTGATCCCCTCCAGATACCGCAGCTGGGCCTCGGCGTGGATGGTGTCGATCAGCAGTGAGGTCTTGCCACTGCCGCTCACCCCCGAGAACGCGACGATTCTCCCCTTGGGCACAGAGACCGTCAGGTCGTCCAGGTTGTGCGTGCGGGCACCGACCACCTCGATGGCGTGTTCCCCAGATCCCATAACACCCTCCTCGGATTCAGATAGTCGGTTCCGAATATAAGGGTTCGGCTATTGCGGATCAAAGTGCCGGACGACGGCCCTCGGCGGCCGGTGGGCCGAACCAGCGGGCCAGCCCCGCGCGCAGTTCGTCGGCCGTGTCGGCCGACGAACCCGCCCAGGCGACATAGCCGTCCGGACGGACCAGCAGCGCCTGCGCCGACGGCTCCACGGCCGCCTCCCCGGCGACCACGGACACCCGGTCGGCCCACGGCCGCGCCGCCTCCCGCAGATCGGCCCTCCCTGCCAGATCGAGCAGCAACGGCCGGGCCGGGCGCAGCAGTTCGGCCACCGGCACCGGCTCTTCCGGCCGACCGGACAGCACCAGCCGGCCCGCGAAACACCCTGTCCACGGATGCGCCTGGCCCGGCGAAGCGGAGGTGAACGTCGTATAGCGCACGTCGGTACCGGTGATCATGCGGCCGAAGTACCGGTTGACCTCGTCGATACCGAGCAACTCCTCGATGAAGCCGCGCAGCGGGGTGGTGTGCTGTTCGTCCGGGCGCATCAGGGCCAGCTGCGCCCGCGTGTTCAGCAGGACCCGTTCGGCGACCGGATGCCGTTCGTCGTGGTATGTGTCGAGCAGTTCCTCCGAACCCCACCCGCGGACCCGGGCCGCCAGCTTCCAGCCCAGGTTGACCGCGTCCTGCAGGCCGGTGTTCAGCCCCTGGCCGCCGATCGGGAAGTGCACGTGCGCCGCGTCACCGGCGAGCAGCACCCGCCCGCTGCGGTAGCGCTCCGCCTGCCGACTGGCGTCCCCGAACCGGGACAGCCACGTCACCGGTTCGGTCAGCTTCAGCGGCGTGCCCCGCACGCGCGCGACCGCGGCGTTGAGGTCCTCCAGGGTCACCGGACCCTCGTCCGCCGCCGGGGCGTGCCCGTACTCGATGACGACCGCCCGGCCCGTGCCGCCCTCCGGCGGGAAGGCCAGAACCAGAATGCCGTCGGGGGTGCGCTCCCAGCAGCGCGGCACATCGCGCTCGGGAGTGGCCACGTAGCCGATCAGCGCGCGGACGGTGGCCCCGGTGCCGGGGAAGCCGATCCCGGCCAGCCGGCGCACCGCGCTGCGCCCGCCGTCGCAGCCGACCGCGTAGCGGGCCCGCACCCGGTAGGGGCCGCGCGGCCCCTCCACCGTCACCTCCACGCCCTCCGCGTCCTGGCGCAGTCCGGTCACCTCGTGGCCGCGGCGGATCTCCGCGCCGGCCTGATGCGCGTGCTCCGCCAGCAGGACCTCGGTGCGTGACTGCGGCACCAGGGCCGTGTACGGGTGCCGGGTGTCCAACAGGCTGAAGTTCAGGCCCTGGCTGAAGATCCCGGCGAAGGGCAGCCCCTTGGCGACCTGCGTCCCCTCGAGGAAGCGGTCCAGCAGCCCGCGCAGGTCGAGCATCTCCACGGTCCGGGTGTGCAGGGCCCCTGCCCGATCGTGTCCGGCGGGCTCGACGAGCTTCTCGAGCACCAGGGCCTCCACCCCGCCGGCCCGCAGCTCCCCGGCCAGCATCAGGCCGACCGGACCTCCTCCCACCACCACGACATCCGTCGTCAGGGTGGCTTCGTCCGCGTTGCCGTTGTGCATCATGCGCCTTTCGCGATCGGTTCAGCCGATGACGACCACTGGACGACCAACTCCTCGAAGGAACCGGCGACCTGGGCCGGGGAAGGGCGGGCCAGGGCCCGGTCCTGGAGTGCCGCGGCGGCCCGCGCGTGCCGATCACCGGTGACCAGCCGCCCTACCGCCGCATCGACGGCGTCCGGATCCGCCTCCTGCGCGTTCAGGTGCAGTCCGGCGCCGGTTTCCGCCAACCTGCCTCCGTTCAGAGCCCGTTCGAAGGTGTCGCTCACGACGAGCTGAGGCAGTCCGCGCACGACAGCGCCCAGCAGCGTGTTGGCCCCGCCGTGGTGCACGACCGCCGTGCACGAGGGCAGTACGGCATGCAGCGGCACGCCGGTCACCGCCCGCACCCCGGCGGGGAGTTCACCCAGCCCGGCGAGGTCCTCGGCGCGTGCGACGAGCACCACCTCCATGCCGGGCCGCGGCAACCCGCGCACCGCCCGCATCAGCGGGTGGCCGCCTGGCACGCCGTCGGCGAACGTCCCCCACGTCACACAGAGCCGCTGCCGTTCGGGAGGATCGAACAACCAGGCGGGCACCTTCCCCGGCCTGTCCACCGGGACGAAGCGGACCGGAACCCCGATCCCCGGTCCCGGCCGCTGCATCGGAGCGGGACATGGGTCGATCACGAACTCCCGCGCCGACGGCCACACGCTCCCCGGCGCCTCGGCCGTCACCAGCTCGCGCACCCTTTCTCGCAGCCAGGCGCCGGGCGGCGTACCGAAAGGGTCCGGCCCCCACAGGTGCCGCAGCGTGGGGATGCCCCGTGCCGCGGCGACCGCCTCTGCGGCGAAGGCCACCGGCTCGTGCACCACCGCGTGCGGCCGCCAGCGGTCGACGAGTGCCGCGAGCCCGTCCAGCATGGCCAGGGCGTTGTCGGCGAACATGCGGGGCAGCGCGCCCCGCTCCTGGTAGTACGGCTCGCCGGGGACTCCCCGCACGCTCTCGCGGTGCCGCCGGGCGAACCCTCCGTCCGCGCTCACCCGCACCACGGTCAGCCCGAGCGCCAGCGCGCCCGGCGCCGTGTCGGCGTCGCAGACCACCCTCACGTCGTGCCCTGCGGCCCGCAGGGCCCAGGCCAGCGGAACCATGGGAGCGAGGTGCGAACTGGAGACGGACGTCACGAACAAGATGCGCATGAAAGCCCCTGATCCTGGGCGCCGGGAGACCGCACCGAAATTAGGCAGGGGCCCTAGAGGCTGGCATGAGCCCGGACCGCGTCCGCTTCTTCCAGCACCGCTCGAGGGCAGCGCGACCCGCTTCCAGGAGTGTTCGGGACACGGCGGCGCGGCTGACGGCCGGGCGCCGGAACCTCTCTCCCATCCGAAGGTGGGCCGCAATGAAAGCGATTGTCTGATATGCGCGTTCTAGTCTGTTCCATTCCTCTGCTCGGTCACCTCAACCCCATGCTTCCGCTGTCCTGGGCGCTGCGGGCCGAGGGGCACGAGGTCCTGGTGGCCACGGACGAGAGCTTCGCGCCGCGGGTTCTCGAGCGCGGACTGCCTGTGGCGTCGCTGTCGCCCGTGGAACTGCGGGAGGTGATGGCACGGGACCGGGCCGGCCGGCCGGTGCCGCACACGGCCGAGGCGGACCGGATGTGGCGCAGCGGTCACGGCTGGGGGCGGCTCGGCGCCCGGCATCTGGCGGAGACCATCGCGCTGATGCGCCGATGGGGCCCGGACCTCGTCGTCACCGACCCCGTGGAGTTCGCGGGCCCGCTGGCAGCCGCGCGCCTGGGTATCCCCTGGATCGAGCACGGCTGGGGCATCCGGCCCAGCCCCGAGTTCGCGCTGGCCGCCGAGGAGGAACTCGAGCCGGAGCTGGGCGCGTTCGGGCTCACCGGGCTCCCCCGGCCGACCCGCGTCCTCGACACCTGCTCGCCCAGTCTCCAGCGCCCGGGCACGTTCGGCGACCCCATGCGCTACATATCGGTGACCGGTCCCGCCGAGCTGCCCGGCTGGCTGGACGAGCCCAGGCGCCGCCCCCTGGTGTGCCTCACTTTCGGCAGCTTGCTCCCGTCACTGGCGCCGGACCGGATGCGGACCCTGATCACCCGGCTGATGCACACGCTGCCCGCGCTCGACGTGGAGGTGGTGGTAGCCATCGACCCGGCGGGTGCGCAGCGACTGCGGCCGACGCCGCCCGGCGTGCTGTCCGTGGGCTGGCAGCCGCTGGACCACGTGGTCCCGCGCTGTGCCGTCCTGGTCCATTACGGGGCCTCCGGCATGACGATGGCCGCGATGGCCGCGGGGGTGCCCCAGGTCGTGCTGACCGTGCCGATCGCCGACGCCCCGGACAACGCGCAACGCATCGACGCGTCGGGGCTGGGCATCGCCCTGCCCGCTCTCGACCTCGACGCGGAGCGGGTCGTCGCGGCCTGCCGGGCGCTGCTCACCGAGCCTTCCTGGCGCGTCCGGGCCGCCGAGGTCGCCGCGGAGCAGGCCTACCGGCCGACACCCGCCGAGGTCGCGGCGGGGTTCACCGCCGCGTTCGGCTGAGCGGGACGCCGCGGGAGAAAACGGATGCGCCGCCGTCCCGGTATCGGGGACGGCGGCGCATCCTCGTGCGGCTTCGGTCCGGCTCCGGTCGATCCCGGTATCGCGGACGGCATGCACCGGTCGTCCGGCCGTGGAGAGTCGCCGGGCAGACGGTACGGCGGGCCCGGGATGCTCGTGGGACCGCCGCACCGCTGCGGTCAGGCAGGCTTACGGGCCACCAGGAGCCGGTCATGCGTCATCGTGTCCAGGGGGATCACCCGCTCCGTCTCGAAGCCGGCCGCCTCCGCCCAGGCCGAAATGTCCCGCACCCGGTACTCCGAGCCGCCGTCGAGGATGACGGAGCACACCAGGCTCTGCAGATACGCCCCCGCCTCGGAGGTGTCGTCGAGCATCGCGTCGTAGACCAGCAGCGTGCCCCCCGGGGGCAGGGCACTGAAGGCCTGGGCCAGCAGCCTCTTGCGGGATTCCTCGGGGTGGTCGTGCAGGACGTGGCCGAAGAGGATCACGTCGGCGGCAGGCAGGGGATCGCCGAAGAAGTCGCCTCCCACGAAGCCGACCTGGCCCGCGGTGCCGCGGGCCGCCATGTGCTCGTCGAACAACGGCTCGATGCCGGGCACATCGAAGACCGAGCCTTTCAGGTTCGGGTGGTCCAGCACCAACTGTGCCGCGACGTTGCCGCGGGCCCCACCGACGTCCACGAACGTGTCCCACCGGCTCCAGTCCAGGACCTGGCTCAGTTCCGCGGCCACGAACTGGTTGAAGGTGTCCATGTGCTCGAGGAACCGGCGGGCCCGGTCCAGGTCCGGCTGCTCCTCCACCACCGCGCCCGCGGTGATGTTCTTCCCCGAGGTGGCCCTGCCGTCATGCAGCGCGTCGGCGAAGCGGTTCCACAGCTCGTAGTGGACCCGGCCGTGCTGGAGCACGGCGCCGCCGATGTAGTGCGGGCGGCCCGGGACCAGGAAGTGCTCGGCGCGGGGGCTGTTGGCGTACCTGACGCCGTCGAAGGTCAGCAGGCCGAGCCCGACCAGCGCGTCCAGCCAGTCGTTCACGAGGTGGGAGTGCAGCCGACCCTGCTCGCGGATCTCCGCCTCGGTGCGCGGGCCCTCGGCGAGGAACCCGAAGAGGTCCAGCTCCAGGGCGGTGTGCAGCACCCTGGCCCGGGTGTAGGCGACATTGAGCTGGAGGATCTCGCGGGCGTCGGCCAGCGAGGGGGCGTTTGACGTCGCGTTCGTCATCACGTGCCTTTCGGTCGAGAGGGAGAATCTGGCAGCGGGTCAGATCCGCTCGGCGATCAGAAGGCGCAGCGGCACCCCGCCTATCTGGTGCAGCTGCGGCTCCCCGAAGCCGTTGGCGGTCAGCAGGTCCCGGTACGTCTCCAGCGCATGCGACTCGCCCTCGTGAGTCCAGGCCAGCATCAGCGCGGCGAACAGGTGGGGCACCGGATCGGAGGCCGGGTCGCGGCCGTCCGCGGTGACGGCGACGATGCCGATCCGTCCGCCCGGCCGGGTCGCCTCCGCCAGCCGCCGCAGCATGTCCCCGGCGCGCTCGGCGGAGAAGTGGTGCAGCACGTTGGTGATCAGCGACAGGTCGTACGGGCCGCCCAGCGGCAGCTCGAACATGTCACCGGGGGTCAGTTCGACCCGGTCGAGCACACCCAGGCGCTCCGCGTGGCCCCGGGAGTACTCCAGGACGTTGGCCCAGTCCACGGAGCGGACCCGAGCCTGCGGGTTGCGCTGCGCCACCGTGTAGCCGTACAGGCCGTGCCCGCAGGCGACGTCCAGGATTTCCAGGCGTTCGCGGCCCGCCGCCCACGGGGCCAGCGTGTCGGCCAGCAGATCGGCGATCAGGGGCGTGTGCGGGGTGGGATTACGGGCCAGGTCCTCCCAGAACGGGTACTCGGGGGTCTCGGCGTTGGTGTCCAGTACGGTCCCGCCGCGCTTGACCGCGTCGGAGAGGTGGCCCAGGGCCTCCCACTCGTAGCGGCTGACCGCGAGCCGAAGGGTGTCGCCGAAGTAGCCGGGGCTCGACTTGACCAGGACGCGGTCGACGCCCGGCGCCAGCCGGAACCGTTCGCCGTCCGTGCGGAGCAGTTCGATGGCGGCGAGCGCCCGCAGCAGGACGCGTACGCCCCGAGGGGGCACGCCGAGCCGTGCGGCGACGGTCTCGGCGTCGGCCGGACCGTCCGCCATCGTGTCGAACACGGCGAGGTCGAGCCCGGCGCACAGCACTCCGGCGCGGCGTACCGCCTGGGCCATGTTGAGCAGGGTGAACTCGTCGATCGTGGAAACGGTGGTCTGTGTCACGATCCCTCTTCCTCAGTGGTGGGTGGATGCGGTGGCCGACTCGGCCAGTTCGGCGGCCACGTGGGCGGGGGTCGGCTGGGAGAGCATCTCGGCGCGCAGCCGATCCGCCGCGGTACGGATCTCCGGGTCCTCCAGCAGCCTGATCACCGCGGCGCGGATGGCCTGCTCGTCCGCCTGCTCTCCTCGCATGTGGATGCCGGCGCCCGACTCGGCGAGCGCGGCGGAGATGTTGTCCTGGTCGGCCATGTGGGAGATGGCCAGTTGGCCGAGGCCGGCGCGGATCGCGTTGAACACGGTGCCCGAGCCGCCCTGGTGGACGATGGCGTCGCAGTCGCCGAGCACCAGGTGCAGGGGCGGCGAGTCGAGGACCCGGACGTTGCCCGGTAGTTCGCCGAGCTGTTCGCGGGACGCGGCGTCGGCAGCGACCACGATCTCGATGTCCAGCCCGTCGAGCGCCCGGATGATCCGGGGCAGCAGGAAGGCCCGCTCCCCCATGATCCGGGTGATGGACCTGCCCCAGGTGAGGCAGACCCTCGGCGTGGACTTGTCCTTGCGGCGCAGCTCCGGGCCGGGGGCGCGGCCCGCACCGTTGTACGGCACGTACTGCACCTGCAGCCGGGCGGGTGAGGCCGGGGGCTGGAGGCTCGGCGGGCAGGGATCCACCGTGCGCAGCGCGGGATCGCCCTGGACGTCCAGCCCGTAGGCGCGATACGGGTCGTAGAAGCCCGGCAGCGCGGCAAGGATCTTCTCGCTTCCGGCCGAGCCGAAGAAGTCCCAGCCCCACAGGTGCCGGATCCCGGGCACTCCGAGTTCCTGCGCGGCGACGAGTCCGGGCGGGCACATGGTGTCGGCGAGCACCAGGTCCGGTTTCCAGGCCCGGGCGAACTCCATCACCGGATCGAGGTTGGCGAGCGCGGCCCGCTGCCAGGTGTCGAAGACCTGACCACCGTCCTCGGCCCGGGCGGGGTCCTCGGGTTTCTGGCGGGCCTTCAGCTCCTGGGACAGGGTCTTGCGGCGGATCTCCACCAGGTCGATGTCGCTGCCGACCGCGGCCATGGGCAGGCCCGACCGGGTGACCAGGTCCGCCATGGAGGGCTGGGCCACCACCAGGACCTCATGACCAGCGGCGCGGAACGCGGCGGCCAGCGGCTGGACGACGAAGTAGTGGGTGGGCCACGGGGAGGTGGCCACCAGAACACGCATCTCCTTCTCCTCTCTATCGGGCAAGGTTCGTCAGCTCCGCCACCAGGTCGGCCGGCGTCGGCTGGGTGCGCATGCCGTCGGCCAGCTTCTGCGCGGCGGTGCCGTGGGCGGGGTCCGACAGGAGGTGGTCCATCTCGGCGCGCAGCAGGTCCACTCCCTCCTGGGCGACGGGCACCTCCTCGGTCATCAGGTGCCGGGCGGCGCCCGACGCGGCGAGCCGGGTGCCGTTGACCGTCGGCTCGGGGCGGGTGGTGATCAGGAGCTGCCGGACCCCCCAGGCCGCGGCCGTCATGCTGGTGCCCGCGCCCCCGTGATGGACCACGAGGTCGCAGGACGGCATCAGCAAGTGCAGCGGTAGCCCGACCGCGACCCGGGCCCGGTCGGGCAGTGGCGCGGCCTCCAGAGCCCGCGCGGTCTGCTCGGTCACCGCGACGACGACCTCGTCGGCCACCTCGGCGGCGGCTTCCACGCACTGGCGTACGAGTTCGACGACCGTGCCGCCGCGCAGTGCCATGGAGGTGGCGCCCCAGGTGACGCAGACCCGGCTTCCGGTCCGCTCCCGCAGCAGCCAGTCCGGCAGCAGGCCCGGACCGTTGTAGGGGATGTAGCGCATCTGATGGCAGGTCGGCCCGGCCGGGTAACGGATGCCGGGGGCGCTGGGGTCGATCCAGGCGGTGGGCTCGGTCCGCACGGCCGCCCCGACCCGCTCGTACAACTCGGCGTACTCCGGCAGCGGTTCGCTGCCCATGCGGCGCATCTCGATGCGCTGGAGCCCGGGCGTGCCCCACAGATGACTGACGTTGGGCACGCCCAGGGCCGCTGCGACCACGGGCCCGGCGAGTGTGACGGCGTCGTGCACCACCAGGTCGGGCCGCCAGTACCGGGCGAGATCGAGCAGGTCGTCGAGCATGGCCGCGGCCATGACCGCCTGCATCCGCCCCAGGTTCTCGATCAACGCGAACTGCTCGTCGTTCAGGAGGTCCGGACGGACGGGCCAGTCGTCGGGCCAACGGCTCTGGACGTGCCAGGCGGCCCTGCTGCGGTCGTTGGACAACGAGGCGAGGTCGACGTCGCGGCCGACCGACACCCCGGGCAGGCCGGACGCGGTCACGATCGGCATCAGCCCCGGCGCGCTCGCCACCCGGACCTCGTGGCCGGCGGCCAGGGCCGCCGACTCCAGCGGGACCATCGGGAAGTGGTGCGAGTGCCAGGGAAACGTGGTGAACAGAATGCGCATCCGTCGGGTGCCTCTCCAGTAGCGTCGGATGAAGGGGTGTCGGGCCTCGTCGGTGGGAAGGGCGTGCCGAGCCGGTCCGTCACCCCGAGCGGGCGCTCCACGGCGCTCCCCGCAGGCAACCGGAGGCGCCCGCCCGTCCACCGGGCCGGAACGAGCGGCGTCGGCGAGCCGCCGGTCGGCCGCCGTGGAGGGCTATTCCTCGTCGTGCACGACGGAGTCGCCCAGGACCGCGTCGATCTCCGCCGTCAAGTCCGCTTCCAGACGGACTCCGGCCGCCTTCACGTTGCTCAGGACCTGTTCCGCGTTGGACGAGCCGATGACGGCTCCGCTGACGCCGGGGTTGCGCAGCACCCAGGCGAGGGCGAGCTGCGCAGTGGTGAGGCCGGCCTCTTCGGCCAGCGGGCGCAGCCTCCCGACGCGGCCGAGGACCGTGTCGTCGTCCAGCCAGCGCCGCAGCAAGGGGGCCCGGCCGCCCTTGGGTGCGGTGGCCCGGGAACCGGCCGGGGGCCGCGCGCCCGGCGCGTACTTGCCCGTGAGCGCGCCCTGTTCCAGGGTGAAGTAGCAGATCTGGCCGATGCCCAGGTCACGGCAGGCCGGGATCACCTTGGCCTCCGGTACCCGCCACAGCATCGAGTAGCGGGGCATGTGGCAGATCACCGGCACGCCCAGTCGGGCACCGATCTCCGCCGCCTCGGTGATCCGCTCCACGGGCCACTCCGACATGCCGACGTAGAGGATCTTCCCGGCCCGTACCAGGTCGGAGAAGGTCCACATCAGCTCCTCCAGCGGAGTCGCCGGATCGTAGCGGTGCGCGGTGTAGACGTCGATGTGGTCGACGCGCAGCCGGCGCAGCGAGCCGTCGACCGACTCCATGACGTGTTTCCTGGACAGCCCCCGCCCGTTGGGACCGAGCCCGATCGGCATCCCCACCTTGGTGCACAGCACCAGCTCTTCGCGGGGTGTCCCGGCCAGCGCCTCACCCAGCAGGGTCTCGGACCGGAACATGCCGTAGACGTCGGCGGTGTCGAAGGTCGTCACCCCGGCGTCACGCGCCGCTCTGATCGAGGAGATCACCACCTCGTCGGGGGTGTCGTCCTGGGGGTACAGCAGGTTGCCGTAAACGATCTCGCTCACTGAAAGGCCGCTTCGGCCAAGGGTTCGAAACTCCACGGCGACAACGCTGAGCTGCCCGGATCGAAGGCGGCTCAAGCCCTGGCGGAGCCCCTGCCCGCCCGGAGGCAGGTCGATCGGGACTCGAGCGCGGCTCCAGTCCGGGTGTCGACGGTGGCCCGGAGCGCGCTGCCGATGCCTGCGATGGGAGAGACGTCAATGACTCAGGCGATCATGAGCAGAGAGCATCCAGCAGTACCCCCGGACAACCACGGCGGCCCGGACCTCGAGCGCATCGCCGCATCGGCGGCCGCGGTCGACGGCGGCCTGTTGTCCATGACCGATTTCCACCGCTGGTTCGACGAACGCCGCAAAGCCATCCGGATGGACGTGCGGCGCATTCCCTTCGCCGAGCTCCAGCGCTGGAGCTTCCAGCCGGTCACCGGGAACCTGGTGCACGACAGCGGCCGCTTCTTCGCTGTCGAAGGGCTGCGGGCCCGCTTCGACGGCCCGAACCCGGCCTCCTGGTCCCAGCCGATCATGAACCAGCCGGAAGTCGGGTTCCTCGGCATCCTGGTCAAGGAGTTCGACGGCGTCCTGCACTGCCTGATGCAGGCGAAGGCCGAGCCCGGAAACGCCGAGGGGCTCCAGCTGTCACCCACGGTGCAGGCGACCCGCAGCAACTACACCGGAGTGCACGAGGGCAGCGCCGTCCGGTATCTGGAGTACTTCACGGATCCCGGCAAGGGCCGGGCGCTCGCCGACGTGCTCCTGTCCGAACACGGCGACTGGTTCTACCGCAAGCGCAATCGCAACATGGTCGTCGAGGCCGTCGGCGACGTTCCCGAGCACGAGGACTACTGCTGGCTGACGCTGGGCCAGGTCCGCCGGCTGCTGGGCATCCCGGACCTGGTCAACATGGACACCCGGACGGTCCTGGCCTGCCTCCCCGTCGGCCCGGCCGGCGGTCCGGGCGACGGCGCGGCGACCGCCCTGACCGCCTCGCTGTCCGCGCGGGCCCCCGCTGCACACACCCTGCCCGAACTCCTGCGCTGGTTCAACGCGATCAGGGCGCGCAGCGAGGTCACCGTGGAGCCCGTACCGCTGGCCGCCGTGGACGACTGGGTGCGCGACGCGAACGAGATCCGCCACATCAGCGGCCGGCACTTCGCGATCGTCGCCGTTTCCGTCGAGGCCGGCAACCGCGAGGTCACCGGCTGGACCCAGCCGCTGCTCAGCCCGCGCGGCACCGGAGTGGTGGCCTTCCTGGCCAAGCGGATCAACGGTGTCCTCCACGTCCTGGCGCACGCCCACCCGGAGCCGGGGTACGTCGACATCGTCGAGCTGGGCCCCACCGTCCAGTGCGTGCCCGACAACCACGCTCATCTGCCCCCCGAGCGCCGGCCGAGGTTCCTGGACGAGGTGCTCGCCGCCCGGCCGGAGCAGATCCTCTACGACGTCGTCCAGTCCGAGGAGGGCGGCCGCTTCTACCGGGCGCTGAGCCGCTACATGGTGGTGGAGACCGACGAGGACCGGGCCGTACCCGAGGACTACCGCTGGATGACCGTGGCGCAGCTGGTCACCCTGCTGCAGCACAGCAACTACTGCAACATCCAGGCCCGCAGCCTCATCGCGTGTCTGCAGTCCGTCTGGTGAGCGCCGTGTCCGAGGAGCGTGCCCCCCTGCGCCTGGGCCTGCTCGGCTGCGCCGACATCGCTCAGCGCCGTGCGCTGCCCTCGCTCGTCCGCGTTCCGGACTTCGCCCTCACCGCGGTCGCCAGCCGTGACGCCGACAAGGCGAAGCTCTTCGCCCGCCGGTTCGGCGCGGCCCCGGTCGCCGGGTACGAGGAACTGCTCGCCCGAAAGGACCTCGACGCGGTGTACATACCGCTGCCTGCCGCGCTGCACGCGCCCTGGGCCGGCCGGGCGCTCGCGGCCGGGCTGCACGTCCTGGTGGAGAAACCGGCGGCCGCCACGGCCGAGGAGGCCGCCCGGCTGACCCGCCTGGCCCGCGAGCGCGACCTGGTGGTGATGGAGAACTTCGCGTTCGTCCACCACACCCAGCAGGAGGCGGTCCGGACCCTGCTGGCGGAGGGCGCCATCGGGGAACTGCGCTCCCTGTCGGCCGAGTTCGCCTTCCCTCCACTGGTGGACACCGACATCCGCTACCGGCGGGAACTCGGAGGCGGCGCTCTGCTGGACGCGGGCGTGTACCCCCTCCGGGCGGCCCGGATGTTCCTGGGCGACGAGCTCGAGGTGACGGGCGCCACGCTGCGCGAGGATCCCGGGCACGGGGTGGACGTCGCGGGTGCGGCGCTGCTGACCGGGCCGACCGGGATCAGTGCCCACGTGAGCTTCGGTTTCGTCCACTCCTACCGCTGCGGTTACACCCTGTGGGGCTCGGCGGGGCGGATCAGCCTGGACCGCGCCTACAGCGCTCCGGACGACTTCGCGCCGAAGCTCACGTGGGAGCGGGACGGGCGGATCGAGGAGCGCCGGCTGGCTCCGGACCAGCAGTTCACAGAGCTCTTCCAGCGATTCGCCGCAGCCATCCGCCGCGAGAACGTCACCGGTCCGGCACAGGACCTCGAACGACAGGCACGCCTGGTGGAGCGGATCGCCGCCACCGCCCGGCGCTTCCCCCGGTGACCGGCTCCCCGCCCGCTTGCGGGAAGCCGTGCCGAGCCTCGCGCGCGACCGTCGCACGAGCCCCCGAACCACGAAGAGAAAGGTCGACCACATGAACATCTCTGGCATCGCGCGGGAAGTGACCACCTGCCGGATGTGTGGAGCGCAGGACTGGCAGAAGGTCGTGGACTTCGGCCCCGTGCCCCTGGCGGACAGCTTCCTCGAACCCGCGGCTTCCTACGACGACGAGCCGCGCTACCCGCTGGCCGTGATCTCCTGCCGCTCGTGCCGGCTCATGAGCCTGACGCACGTCGTGGATCCCGAGGTGCTGTACCGGACATACCCCTACACGACGTCCGACTCGGAGACCATCAAGAAACACATGGGGCACGTCGTCTCGATGTGCGTCGAGCGCTTCGGCATTCCCGAGGGCAGCTTCGTCCTGGAGATCGGCAGCAACACCGGCTCACAGCTCAAGGCGTTCCAGAACGCCGGGATGCGGACCCTTGGCATCGACCCGGCCCGCAACATCGTCACGGTGGCCAACGAGCGGGGCATCGAGACGCTGCCGGAGTTCTTCTCGGTCGACACCGCCGCCCTCGTGAAGAAGACCTACGGCACGCCCCAGCTGATCCTGGGCCGCCACGTCTTCGCGCACATCGACGACGTCGCCTCGGTCGCCGCGGGCGTGCGCGATCTGCTGGGCCCGGACAGCCTGTTCGCCATCGAGGTGCCGTACCTGGTGGACATGCTCGAACGCACCGAGTTCGACACCATCTACCACGAGCACCTGTCCTACTTCGGCGTCGGCTCTCTGGTCGCCCTCTTCCAGCGGCACGGTCTGCGGGTGGTGGACGCCGAACGCCTCGCGGTGCACGGCGGATCCATCCTGGTCTTCGTGGGCCTGGCCGACGGCACCCGGCCGACGGCACCCGCCGTCGAGGAGCTCATCGCCCTGGAGAAGCGGAGCGGCCTGCACGAGGACGCCACCTACGAGCGGTTCGCCGAGCACGTCGAACGGATCACCGGCGAACTCACCGCTTTGGTCCGCTCGTTGCGGGCCGAAGGGAAGCGGATCGCCGGATACGGGGCGCCCGCGAAGGGCAACACCCTCCTGAACGTCTGCGGGATCACCACGGACGATCTCGAATTCTGCTGTGACACCACGGAGTTCAAGCAGGGTCTGGTGCTCCCCGGCACGCACATCCCGGTGCACAGCCCGGCCTACGCTAAGACGCAGGCCATCGACCACTACCTGCTGCTGGCCTGGAACTACCGGGAGGAGATCATCGCCAAGGAGGCGTCGTTCCTGGCGAACGGCGGACGGTTCATCCTGCCCAACCCGCGCCCGTCGATCGTGTCGGCCGGAGCGTGACGGTGGCACGGACGACGGACCTCGCCCAGAGCGTCGTCGTCACCGGCGGTGGTTCCGGCATCGGCCGGGCCACCGCCCGGGCGTTCGCGGCCCAGGGCGCCCATGTGCTCGTCGTGGGGCGGACCGAGGAGCGTCTGGCCGAGACCGCCGAGGGGCAGCCGCGCATCCGGCGGCTCGTCGCCGACCTCGTCGACCGCGACGCTCCCGAGCGGATCGTGGCGGCGGCGCTGGACGCCACCGGCCGGATAGACGTACTGATCAACAATGCCTCCGTCCCGTGGCGGGCCCGGCTCGGCGAGATCGACCGGGAGCGGACCGAGCGCCAGATCGCCACCAATCTGCTGGGCCCGCTCTTCCTGACCCAGAGCGCGACGCCGCACATGCCGCCCGGCGCGACGGTGATCAACATCAGCTCCAACCCGCCGACGCGCGGCTGGCCCGCCAACTCGGTGTACGGCAGCACCAAGGTCGGCCTCGACTTCCTCACCCTGACCTGGGCGGTGGAACTGGCGCCGCGCGGCATCAGGGTCGTCTCGGTGGCCCCGGGGCCGACGGTGACGCCCGCCCTCGCCGAGGCCCGGTCCGGGCTGCCGCCCGAGCAGCGGAGCGACTTCTCCCGCGTCCCGCTGGGCCGCCCCGCCCGGCCGGAGGAGATCGCCTGGTGGATCACAGAGGTGACCCGTCCCGAGGCCGGCTATCTGACCGGCGCGATCCTGCGTGTCGACGGCGGTCTGAGCGTGGGCTGACCGTCACCGGCGCCGTCCGGCGGGCAGCCACCGGACGGCGCGTGCGACATCGGGCCTGGTGCCCGCCCGGCCGGGCGGGCACCAGGCCCGATGTCGTCTGCCCGAAAGCTCCTCAGTCGTCCGCCAAGGCCACGGCGCGGGCCCAGCCCGCGCCGGAGCCGATCAGCTTCACCGGAAGGCAGGAGACGGTGTAGCCGAGGTCACCGGGCAGGGCGTCCAGGTTGTGGAGGCGTTCGATCTGGCAGTACTCACGTCGGCGGCCGGCGAAGTGTGCGGGCCACAGCACAGAGCGGTCACCGGTTTCCTGGTACCGGCGGATCATGTCACCGAACGGCGCGTCGAGGCTGAAGGCGTCGGTGCCGATGACCTTGACCCCGAGGTCGAGCAGGAAGTCGGTGGCCTCGCCGTCGAGTCCGGTGAAGTCGGTGAAGTACTTCTCGGTGCCGACGTACGCGGAGGCCCCGGTGTTCAGGAGGACGATGTCGTAGGGCTGGGGGGTGCGGCCGATCCGGGCGATCTCCCGCTTGAGGACCTCGGCGCCCACGGCTCCCAACGGCTCGTCGCGCAGGTCGAGGCGGATCGCCGGGCGGTGGAACCAGTCCAGCGGCATCTCGTGGATGTGGCGCGGGGTGCCGTAGGCGGCCGTCGAGCCGTAGTGGGACGGCGCGTCCACGTGCGTCCCGGTGTGGCTGGTGAGCGTGAAGGTGTCCAGCGACAGCAGTTCGCCGTCGGGCAGCACGGACGGGTCGAAGTCGATGCCGAAGTGGGCCTTCATCTCATCGCTCATGTGCCGGGCACCCTCGGCGGGAGTGAGGACCTTGTGGACCACGGGGTCGGGTTCCCAGGCCGTTGCGTCCACGGGCGAGGACAGGTCGATGATGCGCATGGGTCATCCCTTCGAGCTGCCCGTGCGCTCGGCACGGGCAGTCGGGCCGGTGGTGAACAGATCCGTGCGGACGTCCACGGAGGGGTGGCCGAAGGCCACCCGGTGAGTGATCTTCCTGCCGAGCGGGCTGTGCCGGATGAGCCGGGCGATGCCGGAGCGCAGCCGGTCGGCCACCGGCCCGCCGGTCCCGAACATGCCCTTGGCCTGCATCCCCTGCATCTTCATGACGGCGTCCACCGCCGGCATCCGGGCGTCGAGGAAGGAGGCGAACCGCTCCCGCTCCAGGCGCCCGGCCCGCAGGGCCGCCACCAGGACGGGGTGGAGCACCGCGGCGTCCTGGAGAGCGAGGTTGATGCCCTGGGCACCCAGCGGGCTGTGGGTGTGGGCGCTGTCGCCGATCAGCACGAGACCGTCGCGCGTCCAGGCGTCGGCCTTCCCGGCGTAGACGTCGAGCAGGCTGAGGTCGGACAGGCTGCCCACGGAGTCCTCGATGAGGTCCGCGAACTGCGGCAGTGCTGCGGCCAGTTCGCGTCGGACCTCGCCGACGCCGCGGGCTGCGAGTTCCGGCCAGCTCTTGTGCGGCAGGGTCCAGCCGATCTGCAGCTTGCCGGGGTGGGAGTCGTGCACGAGGACGGGGTTGCCCGCGGTGCGGTGGATGCGGACGTACCCGGTCTGCCGGTCGGGGGCATCCACCTTGAACCAGAGCACGTCGTGCCCGAACGCCTCCACACGGCCCGCACCGATCCCAGCCAGCGCCCGGGTCTTGGAGAACCGGCCGTCGGCCCCCACGACGACCCGGGCGTGCACCGTGCGGCGCCTGCCGGGGCCGTGGGCGACGACGCCGGTGACCCGGCCGTCCTCCTCCGCCAGAGCGCCCACCCGGTGGCCGTCGAGGAAGCGGAAGCCGGGCAGCGCCCGGCACTGCGCGAGGAGCGCGTCGAGCAGGTGCCGCTGGGGCACCGCCAGCAGGTGGTCGTACGGGGCGGGCAGCAGCCGGTAGTCGATGTCGAGCAACACACGGCCATGGTCGATGAGTTGGAAGCCATCGAGTTCGCACGCCCCGGCATCGCGCGCGGCGGTGAGGACGCCGAGGTCGTCGAGAATGCGCTGGCCGCCGGGCTGGAGGATCTCACCCCGGAAGTCACGGTCGAACCCCGTCGACTTCTCGAGGAGGGCGACCCGCACCCCCGAGCGGAGCAGCATCAGGGCGAGGGCGAGCCCGGCGGGCCCGCCGCCCACCACGCAGACGTCCGTGTGCAGGTCGTCGTCGGGTGCGGACGGTCCGGGCGGTGTCGTGCCGGTGGTCATGGACATCGCTCAGCCCGCCACCAGACCCAGGCCACCGTCGACGGTCACGACCTGGCCCTGCAGCCAGGCGGCCTCGTCCGTGCACAACAGGCTGACGACATCGGCGACGTCCTCGGGGGTGGTGAGCCGGCCCCCGGGCGTGCGCGCCGTGATCGCCTTGGCGAGCTCGGCCGGGACGCTCCCGTCCCCCTTGTCGACCTTGGCGGCGGAGACCGCGTTGACGGCGATGCCGCATCCGGCCAGCTCCACCGCGAGATAGCGCACGAGGGACTCCAGGGCGGCCTTGGCCACGCCCGCCGCGGCGTAGCGTGGCACGACCTGGCGGGCACCGGCGCTGGAGACGGCGATGATCCTGCCGGAGCGTCCCGCCATCAGCCCGGCGAGCCGGGAGCCTCCGGTCAGCAGGGGGTGCAGCGCGACGGCCAGGGAGCGGTCCAGCTGCGCGGGTTCGGTGGTGAGAGTGGGCGCCGGCCGGAAGTAGGAGGTGTTGTGGACGAAGATGTCGAGGTGGCCGAAGCGACGCCTGGCCTCGTCGCACAGCGCGTCGAAGTCGTCGGTGACATCGGCCTTGGCGGCGCTGACCCGGCCCGGGAGGCCGGCCAACGCCTTGAGGGCGCTCGCGGCGTTCGCGTCGTCCTCGGCGTAGTTGAGCAGGACGTCGGCGCCGCAGGCGCTCAGTTTGCGGGCGATCGCGAGGCCCACGCCCCGGGTGGCGCCGGTCACCAGCGCGGTGCGGCCGGTCAGTGCCGGGGCGGTGGAGTGGTGTGTGGTCACGGTTCGGCTCCCAGTGGTCGGCGGGCGGCTCAGGCGGCGCGGGTGCCGGCGGCGAGCGCCTCGTTGACCAGGGCGAGGTACTGGCCCAGGGTCTCCGCCTCGGACACGGCCTCGTCGTCGAGGGCGACGCCGTAATCGCGTTCGATGCGCGCGGTGGTCTCCAGGACGGCGACCGAGTCGTAGCCGAGGTCGGTGAAGGAGACATCGTCGGCGCGCGTGGACAGGTCTGCGTTCTCGCTCTCGCCCGCGCACTCGCGCAGCAAGGTGGTGAGGTCTTCCAACTGCATCTGCTGGGACATGGGTTTCTCCTGCTCCTGCTCTCGATCGGTGTCTCGCCGGGTGTGCCGGCCGTCGTGCCGGCGGTGGTCAGGCCACGGCCCGCAGGACGGCAGCGGCGTTGAACCCCCCACGGCCCCTGGCCAGGACGAGGGCGACACGCAGCGGCAGCGGCCGGGGGCGGCCGGTGACCAGGTCGATGGGACAGTCGTCGGCGGGTTCGGTGACGTTCACGGTGGGCGGCACGACCTGGTCGCGCAGGGCCAGCAGAGCGGCCGCCAGGTCCAGGGACGCGCCGCCGGCCGAGAGCCGCCCGGTCATGGTCTTGGGCGCGGTGACCGGCACCCCGTAGGGGCCGAACAGCCCGGCCAGCGCCTCGGCCTCGGCGCGGTCGGCGTCGCGGTCGCCCGCGGCGTCGGCGAACACGACGTCCACTTGATCCGGCGTCAGTCCGGCGTCCTGCAAGGCGAGTTCGGCGGCCTGGGCGAGTCGTGGGGCACGGTTCCGCCCGGGCGGCGGGTCGAACGTGGCCGCGTATCCGGCGAAGGCGCCGTAGACGCGTGCGCCGCGTGCCCGGGCCGTGGCGGCCCTCTCCAGCACGAGGAGGGCGCCTCCCTCGCCGACGACCTCGCCGGCGGCGTCCGCCGAGAACGGGAGGTAGGCGCGCGTCGGGTCATCGCTCGTGGACAGGCGGCGGCCCGCCAGGTGGGCGGTCCAACCCCATGGGCAGAGCGCGGAGTCGACGCCTCCGGTGACCATCAGGTCGCCGCCCCGCCGCAGTTGGCGGCGAGCCTGGGCGACCGCGTCGAGCCCTCCGGCCTGCTCGGTCACCAGCACGCCGCTGGGGCCGCGCAGGCCGTGACGAATCGAGATCTGTCCGGTGTTGACGGCGTAGAACCAGGCGAACGACTGATACGCGCTGACGTACTGCCCGCCTTTGCTCCACAGAGCCTGCAGCTCGCGCTGCCCGAACTCGAAGCCGCCCGCCGAACTCGCGGTGATGACACCCGCCGCGTACGGGGGCAGCCGCTCCAGGTCGACGCCCGCGTCCTCGATGGCCTCCTGGGCCACGGCGAGGGACAGCCGGGTCACGCGGTCGGTCTGCGGCAGGAGCCGGCCCGGGATGTGGTCGGCGTCCACGAAGTCGCGGACCTCGCCGGCGAGCCGTGCCGGGTAGCGGGCCGCGTCGAAACGGCTGAGCCCGCGGATGCCGTTCTCGCCCCGCAGCACGGCATCCCACCAGGCCTTCACGGACAGCCCGTTGGGGGCGGCGACCCCGATGCCGGTGACCACCGCCTGGTCGTGGGCCGCGGCCTGGGGCGCGGAGGCGGGTTCGGTGAAGGCGCTCACGCCGCCTCCCCACGTCCGGGCGCCCTCAGGACCATGGCGCTCTGGAACCCGCCGAAGCCGCTGCCCACGCTCAGCACGGTGTCGATGCGCTGCTCACGGGCGGTGATCGGTGTGTAGTCGAGGTCACAGGCCGGGTCCGGATCGTGCAGGTTGGCCGTGGGGGGCACCGTGTCGTGCTCGATCGCCAGCACGCTGGCGGCCACCTCGAGTGAGCCGATGGCGCCGAGCGAGTGCCCGATCATGGACTTGATGGAGCTCACCGGGACCCGGTAGGCGTGGTCGCCGAGACTGCGCTTGAAGGCGGCGGTCTCGTGCCGGTCGTTCTGCTTGGTGCCGGAGCCGTGCGCGTTGACGTAGTCGACGGCCGTGGCGTCCAGGCGTGCCTCGTCGAGCGCGGTGCGGATCGCCTCGGCCATCTCCGCGCCATCGGGGCGCAGCCCGGTCATGTGGTACGCGTTGCAACGGCTTGCGAACCCCGAGATCTCGGCGTAGACGTGGGCGCCGCGGCGTCGGGCGTGCTCGAGACTCTCCAGGACCAGCACGGCGCTGCCTTCCCCGAGGACGAAGCCGTTGCGGCTGCGGTCGAACGGCCGCGAGGCGGTGGCCGGATCGTCGTTGCGGGGCGAGGTGGCCTTGATGGCGTCGAAGCAGGCCACCGTGATGGGCGAGATGGGCGCCTCGGTGGCTCCTGCGACCATCACGTCCGCACTGCCCTCCCGGATGAGCTCGACGGCATGGCCGAGGGAGTCGAGGCCGGAGGTGCAACCCGTGGAGATCAGCGCCACAGGGCCCTGCGCGCCGGTGCTCCATGCGACCTCGGCGGCCATGGAGCTGGGCACGAAGTAGTCGAAGAGGTGCTCGACCGCGCGGGAGTGGTCGACGTACCAGTCGGAGCCGCCCTCGCTCACCACGTTGTACTGGGTGTCCAGACCCGTCGTGCAGCCGACCGCGCTGCCGAGTGCCACGCCGGTGCGCAGTGGGTCGAGGAGGCCACCGTCGAGGCCGGCGTCGGCGACCGCCTCGCGGGCGCTGACGAGGGCGAACTGGGCGGCCCGGTCCAGCCGTTCGGCCTCGGCGGCGTCGAAGCCGTGCCGCGCCGGATCGAAGTCGACCTCGGCGGCGATCCTGGAGCGGAACGAAGAGGCGTCGAAAAGACTGATCGTCCGGGTGGCCGTTCGGCCGGCGGTGAGCTGCTCCCAGAACGCCTTGACGCCCACCGCCCCCGGGGCCACGACCCCGATGCCGGTGATGACGACGCGACGGTTCATCGGCCCTCACCGCCTACTGTCCCCCTGGTCATGGGTCCTCTCCTGCTGATTGAGGTGTGCCGGTTCCTGCCGACGAGGCTCCGCGAGCCCCCTCGAACCCGGCTCGAAGCGCGCAGGAGTCCCGGTCGGGTACAGCCCGCTCGCGGTCCGGACGGGGCGGACACGGCCCGGTGTGCGAAGCAGGGCCGGGTCCGTCCCGGGAACGAGGGTCAGCGCAGGTCGTCCCGGGTGACCTCGCGGGTCCGCACGAGCAGCCGGCCGCCCTGGCGGACCAGGACGTCCGTGCAGGTGCAGACCCGGTGCACACGGGACTCCCCGCCACGCGGCGAGGCGTACACGGTGGTGTACGAGTGGACGACCACCGAGCCGTCCTCCTGCGGCCTGATGTCGAAGACACCGGGCCAGTGGCGGTGCTGCTCGCCGGAGGCGGCGTTGGTGTCGGCGGTACGGCGCACCGCCGACACCAACGCGTCACGGCCCGACACCGGAGCAGGCAGGGTCGGCACCGAGAACGACGCGTCCTCGGTGAAGTCGGCCGCCCACTCGTCGGCGGCACCACTGTCCAGAAGGTGCATGTGGCGGGCGTAGAACTGCTGGATCTCCGCATACAGGGCGGCGAACCCTGTGGCGGAGTACGGCGGTGTCTCGGTCTGCGCGGTCACGGTGTCTCCGTTTCGTGTGGCTGCCGGGCGGCGGCCGGGACCGGAAGGCGTCCGGCCGTCCGCCGACCATCGTGGGCGGCCCCGGTCGAGCCGCGTTCAAGTCGCTCTGCAGCCCGGACCGGCTCCCTGCGGCGTCCAGCCGGAATCCAATGCGCCTCAAGCGCCACGGCGGAACCTTGACCGCAAGCCCGCAAAGTGACGCGCCCATGGCGCAGGAGGACAACACGATGCCGAACAGCCAGCAGTACTCCGTCCGGGACGAGACGCTCATCGCAGCCCCGGCCGAGAGGGTCCGCTCACTGGTCGACGACGTCGCCGGCTGGACCCAGCTGCATCAACCCTCCGTCCACGCCGAGATCCTGGAAGACACCGGCGACGAGCGGCGGATCCGGCACTGGGCGGTTACCGGCCGGGACTCGGTGCGCACCTGGACCGCACGCCGGACCAAGGCCGCCGACGGCAGCCGGATCTCCTTCACGCACGAGGAGCCCGAGGCGCCGTTCGCGACTCTCGAAGGCGCGTGGACGTTCCGGGAGCGGGACGGCAAGACGCTGGTGGAGATGCGCCACGACTTCACCCTGTCCGACGGCCCGGACACCCTGGCGGACGAGCTGTCCGCCCGCCTGCACGCGGGCAGCCGCGACTACCTGCGCACCCTCGGCCACGCCGCCGAGAACCACGAGGAACTGGACCGGCTGATCATCTCCTTCACGGACGCCCTGTTCATCGCGGGCGACGTCAAGGACGCCTACGAATACCTGTGGGAGGCGGACAAGTGGGAGGAGCGCATCCCCCACATCGCCGAACTGGCCCTCGAGGAGCCCGCACCCAACGTGCAGTTCTTCGACATGCTCACCTCGACCCCGGACGGCTCCTCGCACCGCACCCGATCGGTCCGGGTCACCGTCGAGCCGGACATCATCGTGTACAAGCAGACCGAGCTGCCCGCCCTGCTCGACGGACACACCGGGCACTGGAAGTTCACGCAGACCCCCGAGGGCGTCATCGCCGAGGCCCGGCACACGGCGACCATCAAGCCGTCGGCCCTGCACATCCTCGGTGAGGGCACGACGGTCCTCGACGCACGCAAGTACCTGCGCCGGGTACTGAGCGCCAACAGCGTCAGCAATCTGCGCCTGGCCAAGGCGCACGCCGAGGAGCGCGCCGGTGTCTGAGATCCCGTCCGGGCCGGCGGTGCCGCTGGACGGACTGCTGCGCCGGGCCGCCGAGCGCCATCCCGAGCAGGTCGCCGTCCGGGACGAGCGCGGAGCGACGGACTACGCCCGACTCGACGCGTACGCCGACGAGTTCGCCCGCGCCCTGCTGCGGCTGACCGGCGGACGGCGGACGGCGGTCGGGGTGGCGAGTGTGCTGGACCAGGTGTTCGCGGCGGCCTTCTACGGCGCCGCCCGCAGCGGCAACCGCATCGTGATGGTCAACCCGTTGGTGCGCGAGCCCGTCCTGGAGCACGTCTTCGGCACGGCCGGCATCGAGATCGCCCTGGTCTCCGCCGAGACCGCCGCAGGCCTGGCGACGGTCCGCGCGAACCTCCCGGCCCTGCGGGAGGTGTACGTGGTCGACGCGGACCGGGCCGGGCCGCTCCCCGAGGGCGCACGCCCGCTGGCCGACCTCCTCGCCGGGGGCGGGCCGGCCGCGCCCGCGCTGCCCGGTCCCGCCGGAGTCGAGCTGGACTCGGTCGTCTGCGTGCAGTTCACCAGTGGCACCACCGGTCCTCCCAAGGGCGTCCAGCTCACCCACCGCAATCTGGTGGCCAACGCGGCCCAGGCGGCGCACGCGCTCGGCCTCGACGCCGACAGCGTCTGCCTCAACCACCTGCCGCTCTACCACCTGATGCACCTCAACGCGGCGGTGTACGCGGGCGCCACGCAGGTGCTGTGCCACGACCCCGACCCGGTGGCCTCGTTCGCGGCGGCCGCCGACACCGGGGCCACCCACTACTTCGGGCTGCCGGTGCGGCTGACCAGGCTGGCGGCGGACCAGCGGCTCGCCTCGGTCGTTCCCGGGTCCGGGCTGAGGCTGGTGGCCTCGGGCGGCTCGGCGCTCGCCCCCGCGGTCGCCGCGCGCCTGCGCGACCAGCTCGGCGTGCCGGTCATCCAGGGGTACGGGCTCGCCGAGCTCTCCCCGCTCAGCCACAACGACCGGCCGGAGCGGAGCAAGATCGGCTCGGTCGGTCCGGCCGTCCCCGGCACCGAGTGCCGCGTCGTGGACCTGGAGACCGGAGCCGACCTCGGCCCGGGCCACCCGGGTGAGGTCCTGCTACGCGGCCCGCAGCTGATGACCGGATACCTCGGCCTGCCCGACGCGCCGGACATCGACGCCGCGGGCTGGTTCCACACCGGCGACGTCGGCTACCAGGACGAGGACGGCTGGCTCTTCCTGGTCGACCGCATCAAGGACGTCTTCAAGGTCGACAACGAACTGGTGTCGCCGAGTGAGATCGAGCGGATCCTGCTGCACGACGCGGACGTCGCCGACTGCGTCGTGGTGGACATGCCCGACGAGTTCAGCGGTGCCGTCGTATGGGCCGGCGTCGTTCCCGTCGGCGACCGGCCGGTGGACCTGCGCCTGGTCGTGGCGCGGGCCAACGCGCAGCTGTCCGAACACCAGTGGATCCGCCGCGCCGAACGGCTCAAGGCCGTACCCCGCTCCCCGAACGGCAAGGCCGAACGACGTTCGCTGCGCGAGCGGCTGCGGGCCGACGCGGCTTGACATCCCGCACACCGGCTCCCGCACGCCAAGCAAGTCAGTCAGTCAGTCAGTCAGTCAGTCAGTCAGTCAGTTCCAGTATCCCCTTCCGACCAGGAGAACCATCATGGTGACCTTCATCAACAAGCTGACCGTCAACGGCGACATCGAGGAGTTCCTCAAGATCAAGCAGTCGCTGACCGAGTTCATGTCCGCCCAGCCCGGCTACCGCAGCTCCTCGACGCTGCGCCACGTCGGTCTGCACAACGTGTTCATCGAGATGGCCGAGTGGGACGACGCCGCCTCCCACCAGGCCGCCGTGCGCAGCGAGGAGTTCCAGGCACGGGTCAAGGGCCTCGGCGCGCTGGCCAGTGTGGAGCCGGGTCTCTACGAAGAGGTCGCCGAGGACGGGGCCCACCGTGGCTGACGGAACGCAGGTGCTCGTCGCGGGGGCCGGACCGGTCGGTCTCACCGCGGCACACGAACTCGCCCGGCGCGGGCTGCGAGTGCGGCTGGTCGACGCCGCGCCCCACCCCGCGACCACCAGCCGCGCCGTGGCCACCCACCCGCGCACGCTGGAGACGTACGACCAGATGGGCGTCATCGAGGAAATCCTCGAACAAGCCCAGCAGATCAGAGCGTTCACCATGTTCAGCCAGGGCCGTCGGCTGGTGCGGCTGGCCGCCGACTACACGAGCATGCCCACCCGCTATCCGTTCACGGCGATCGTCGAGCAGACCGACACCGAGGCGGTGCTACGGGCCGCGGTGGCCCGGCTCGGCGTGGACGTCGAATGGGGGACACGGCTGACCGGTTTCTCCCAGACGACCGACGGCGTGACCGTCACGCTCGAACACGCCGACGGGAGCACGGAGTCCGCCGAGACGTCCTGGCTGGTCGGCTGCGACGGCGGGCACAGCGCCGTACGCAAGGTGCTCGGGCTGCCCCTGCTCGGGGAGGCCAGCGAGACGTGGATGCTCGCCGACGCCCCCGTCGACGTGGACCTGCCCCGCGACAGCATCTACTGGATCCACACCGGCTCCCAGGCACTGATGATGGTGCCCTTCAAGCGCGGCGGCCGCTGGCGCCTGCTGGACACCACCACGGCGGCCCCCGGCACCGACGCCGCCGTGATCGCCGACCGCTTCACGCAGAAACTCGGCCCCGGCCTCGGCCACTCCGCGAAGGTGCGCACCCCTACCTGGACGTCGGTTTTCACCTTCCAGCAGCGGATGGTGCCGCGCATGGGCGAGGGCCGGGTCTTCGTCGCGGGCGACGCCGCCCACGTACACAGCCCGGCCTCCGGGCAGGGCATGAACACCGGCATCCAGGAGGCGTACAACCTGGCCTGGAAGCTGGCCCTGGTCGCCCAGGGCCAAGCGGAGCGGGAATTGCTCGACAGCTACAGCGCGGAGCGGGTGCCGGTGGGCGAGAGGCTCCTGGGCTCCACCAAGAAGGCGACCTTCCTGGTGCAGCTGAAGAACGCCTTCGCCCCGATCGCCCTGCCCATCGTCTTCGGCGTCATCCGCAATCTCGCGCCGCTGCGCAGAAAGGTGCAGCGCGAGGTCCTGGGCGGCATCTCCGGGCTCCAGCTCGGCTACCCCGACTCTCCGCTGACCCGGCCCGCGGCCACCGCACCAGGGCCGCGGCCGGGCACTCGCGCCTCGGTCGGAGCGGGCGCCGACCCGGCCGACCCCGGCTGCCGGGCCTGGGCCGAGGAACTGCGCGACACCCGCTGGACGCTGGCCGTGACACAGGACGCGGTGGACGGGGCCCCCGCGGCGAACGCCTGGCTGTCGGTCCGCACGCTCGGTGACGGTACCGAGGGGCCCGGCCCGCTCGCCGACCCGAACGGCCGGCTGCGCGCCGCCCTGGGACTCACGCCGGGCGGCTGGCTCCTGGTCCGCCCGGACGGCTATGTCTCCGCACGCGGCCGGGAACTCACCGGTGCGGACCTGCGGCAGTCCCTGGCCGCGGCGGGCCTGCGGGCCGAGAAGGATGTCTCCCCTCGCTCCTGAACCGGCCCGGCGCCCACCCGGTCGCCGGACACGACCCGGCCCCGTCCGTCCCGTACCCCGACGGATCAGCATGAAGGCGAACACGCATGGACATGGAACTGAAAGGCCGGACGGTGCTCGTCACGGGTGGGTCCTCCGGGATCGGCACGGCCATCGCGCGCGCGTACGCGGCCGAGGGCGCACGCGTCGCCCTGACCTACCGGAGCAGCGGCGAGGACGCCGAACGGCTCGCCCGCGAACTCGGCGCCGGCCGGGACGCGGCGATGGCGGTGCGGTATTCACTCGCCGAGCCGGACACCGTGGAGTCGGCCGTCGCCACGGTCACCGAACGCTGGGGCGGGGTGGACGTGCTCGTCGCCAACGCGGTGCGCTGGGCTCCCAGGCGGCCGCCCGGCGAGCGGTTCGAGGACGTCGCAGCCGGTGACTGGCGGCGCTTCCTCGACGACAACCTGGCGCCGACCCTGCGCACCGTGCAGCTCGTGGTGGCCGGGATGCGCGCGCGGTCCTGGGGCCGCATCGTTCTCATCTCCTCGCACGTGGCCCTCGACGGCCACCGTGGCCAGGAGTTCTATGGCGCCGCCAAGTCGGCGCTGCACGGCTTCGCCCGCAGCCTGGCCTGGGACGTGGGCTGCGACGGGGTCCTGGTGAACGTCGTATGCCCGGGCCTGACCGCCACCGAGCGCGTGCTCACCGGGCTGCCCGTCGAGATGCGGGAGCGGGAGACCCTCGCGACTCCCACCGGCCGGCTCAGCAGTCCCGAGGACGTCGCCGGTGCGGTGCTCTTCCTGGGCTCGGCGGCCAACGGCAACACCACCGGCCAGACCCTCACGGTGGCCGGCGGGCGGTAGCCCGGCGTCGTCGTTCCGGGATCCGCCCGCCGTCAGCACACTCGCCGGCGGGCGGATCCCGCACGTCCGCCCGAAGATCATCCCTCGCGCACCGCGTAGCCGCCGGGCCCCGGTTCCCGCACGGCCCGGCTCAGTTCGGGTCCGCGGCGCCCGGGCCGCCGAGACCGGCGTCCCGAAGTCCTCGGGTCAGCAACTGCTCGGGCGGTCGGCCACGGCTCGCCGTTCCGCTGTCCACGAAGCAGCCCACCTGTCCCAGTGCGGCCACCACCTGGGAGTCCTCGTAGTACAGGGTGCCGGTGTGCAGCGCACCGAAGCTGATGAGCCACTGCCACACCCGCTGCAGGCCGCGGCCCACGAGGCTGTGGTACCCGCCGCGCGGCAACCCGTTCATGTCCGTCCTCGCTCCCGCACGCCGTCGCTCACGCATGACGAGCGGGCCGCTCGGGGGCCGCCGCGACCAGACGCCGGCTGAGCGGCTCCCACCACGCGCGGTTGCCGCGGTACCAGGCGACGGTCTCCGCCAGTGCGTCCCCGAACTCCCGGACCGGCCGGTACCCGAGCTCGCGCCGGGTCTTCGTGCAGTCGACGGAGTAGCGCCGGTCGTGCCCCTTGCGGTCGGTGACGTACCGCACGCGGTCCCAGCCGGCGCCGCAGGCGTCCAGGAGGAGCTGGGTCAGCTCCTTGTTGGACAGTTCGGTGCCGCCGCCGATGTTGTAGACCTCACCCGACCGGCCGCCCGTGCGGACCAGCTCGATCGCGCGGACGTGGTCGTCGACGTGCAGCCAGTCGCGCACGTTGGTGCCGTCCCCGTACAACGGCACCTCGCGGCCGTCGAGCAGGCTGGTGACGAAGAGCGGGACGACCTTCTCCGGGAACTGGTGGGGCCCGTAGTTGTTCGAGCAGCGAGTGACACGCACGTCCAGGCCGTGCGTGCGGTGGTAGGCCAGCGCGATGAGGTCGCTGGACGCTTTGGCGGCGGAATAGGGGGAGTTGGGGCTGACCGGCGCCGTCTCCGGCCAGGACCCCATGTCGATGGAGCCGTACACCTCGTCGGTGGAGATGTGCACGAACGTCTCGACCCCGTGCCGCAGTGCCGCGTCGAGGAGCGTTTGGGTGCCGGTGACGTTGGTGCGTACGAAGTCGGCGGCGCCGAGGATGGACCGGTCGACGTGCGACTCGGCGGCGAAGTGCACCACCTGGTCGTGTGCGGCCATCAGCTCGTCGACCAGGGAGGCGTCGCAGATGTCGCCCCGGACGAACCTGAACCGGTCACTGCCACTCACCTCGGTGAGGTTGGTGAGGGTTCCGGCGTACGTCAGATTGTCGAGCACGGTGATCGTGACGTCCCGCACTCCGTGCGGGCCGAGCAGGGTCCGGACGTAGTGCGAGCCGATGAACCCCGCCCCGCCCGTTACCAGGATTGCCTTGGTGGTCATGAGGAGATCTGCACCTCGCTGTGGTCGCCGAGAACGAGCCGGTTGCTGGACGGTTTCCGTGGGGCGGGGGACACGGTGACGTTGCGGCCGATAAGCGACCCCCTGACCCGCCGGACACCCTCCAGGCAGGAGTCACGCAGCACGATGGAGAACTCGATCTCGCTGTCGTCGATACGGCAGTTCTCCGAGATCGAGGTGTACGGGCCGATGTACGAGCCGCTGATGACCGTGTCGGCCCCGATGACCGCCGGGCCGACGATCCGCGAGTTGCTGACCTGGGCGCCCGCCTCGATCCTGATGCGGCCGATCACCTCGCTCTCCGCGTCGATCCGGCCATCGGTGCACGGCTCGATGCCCTCGAGAACGGACCGATTGACCTCCAGCATGTCCATGACGTTGCCGGTGTCCTTCCAGTAACCGTGGATCACGGTGGACCGCACGTCGCACCGGCTGTCGATGAGCCGCTGGATGGCGTGGGTGATCTCCAACTCGCCGCGCCAGGAAGGCTTGATGGCGCGCACCGCCTCGTGCACGGCCGGGGTGAACAGATAGACGCCGATCACGGCCATGTCGCTCTTGGGCAGCGCCGGCTTCTCCTCCAGGCGCACGACCCGGCCGTCCTCGCCCAGTTCGGCGATGCCGAAGGCGCTCGGGTCGGGCACCCGGGTCAACAGAATCTGTGCGTCGGGCCGGTCCCTGCGGAACTCGTCCACGAGACCGGCGATGCCGCCGAGTACGAAGTTGTCTCCCAGGTACATGACGAAGTCGTCGTCACCGAGGTAGTCACGAGCGATCAGGACCGCATGGGCGAGTCCGAGGGGTTTCTCCTGCGGCAGGTAGGTCACCTGGAGGCCGAACTTGGAACCGTCACCGACCGCCTCCTGGATCTCGCAGGCCGTCTCGCCCACGATGATCCCGACGTCGGTGATCCCGGCCTGCGCTATGTCCTCGAGGACATAGAAGAGGACCGGCTTGTTCGCCACCGGTACCAGTTGTTTCGGCGATGTATGTGTGATGGGCCTCAGGCGCGTTCCCGAGCCACCGGACAGAACGAGAGCCTTCATGCCATGAACGCTAGGCAGGTGCTCTGGAAGCCCGCTCGGGCGGCGGTCGACGCCCCCAGGGGCGCGACCGCCGGCGGTCGACAGCTGTCAGTAGCGGTAGTGGTCCGGCTTGTACGGGCCCTCGACCTCGACACCGATGTACGAGGCCTGCTCGGGGCGGAGCGTCGTCAGCTTCACGCCGAGCGCGTCGAGGTGGAGGCGGGCGACCTTCTCGTCGAGGTGCTTGGGCAGCACGTAGACGTCGGTCGGGTACTCCTCCGGCTTGGTGAACAGCTCGATCTGGGCCAGGGTCTGGTCCGCGAACGAGTTGGACATCACGAAGGACGGGTGGCCGGTCGCGTTGCCCAGGTTCAGCAGGCGGCCCTCGGACAGCACGATGATGACCTTGCCGTCGGGGAACTTCCAGGTGTGGACCTGCGGCTTGACCTCGTCCTTGACGATGCCGGGGATCTTCGCGAGGCCGGCCATGTCGATCTCGTTGTCGAAGTGACCGATGTTCCCGACGATCGCCTGGTGCTTCATCCTGGCCATGTCCGAGGCCATGATGATGTCCTTGTTGCCCGTCGTGGTGACGAAGATGTCGGCCTTGTCGACGACCTCGTCCAGGGTCGTGACCTGGTAGCCGTCCATCGCCGCCTGCAGGGCGCAGATCGGGTCGATCTCGGTGATGATCACACGGGCGCCCTGGCCGCGCAGGGACTCAGCGCAGCCCTTGCCCACGTCACCGTAGCCGCAGACGACGGCGGTCTTGCCGCCGATGAGGGTGTCGGTGGCGCGGTTGATGCCGTCGATCAGGGAGTGGCGGCAGCCGTACTTGTTGTCGAACTTCGACTTGGTGACGGCGTCGTTCACGTTGATCGCCGGGAACAGCAGGGTGCCGTCGCGGTACATCTCGTACAGGCGGTGGACGCCGGTCGTGGTCTCCTCGGTCACACCGCGGATCTCCGAGGCGAGCTCGGTCCACTTCTGCGAGCCGTCCGTGATGGTGCGGTGCAGGAGTTCGAGGACGACGCGGTGCTCGTCGGACTCGGCGGTGTCGAGCGAGGGGACCTTGCCGTCCTTCTCGTACTGGACGCCGTTGTGGACGAGCAGGGTGGCGTCACCACCGTCGTCCAGGATCATGTTCGGGCCGCCGGTGGGAGTGTTCGGCCAGGTCAGCGCCTGCTCCGTGCACCACCAGTACTCCTCCAGGGTCTCGCCCTTCCAGGCGAAGACCGGGACGCCCCGCGGGTTCTCGGGCGTGCCGTCCGGGCCGACCGCGATCGCGGCGGCCGCGTGGTCCTGGGTGGAGAAGATGTTGCAGGAGGCCCAGCGGACCTCGGCGCCCAGCGCGACCAGGGTCTCGATGAGGACGGCGGTCTGCACCGTCATGTGCAGGGAACCGGTGACCCGGGCGCCCGCCAGCGGCTGCGCCTCGGCGTACTCCCCGCGGATCGACATCAGGCCGGGCATCTCGTGCTCGGCAAGGGTGATCTCCTTGCGGCCGAAAGCGGCCAGGGAGAGGTCGGCGACCTTGAAGTCCGTGAAGTCAGCGGACACTGAGGCTCCTTGAGGTCTGAAGGTTGCGATGGATGTCGAGGACGGCTTGGGGACGGTTCAGCGTGATGAAGTGCAGGCCGGGAGCGCCCTCGGCGAGGAGGAGCGCGGCCATGGAGGTGGCGTGGTCGACGCCGATGCGGTGGCCCTCGGCCGGATCGTCCCGGGCTCTCTCCAGGCGGTCGGCCAGTGCATCGGGGAAGGCAGCGTCGCTGAGCTCCGCGAAGCGGCGGATCTGGCGTACGTCCGTGGCGGGCATGATCTCGGGGATGATGGGAGTGTCGCAGCCCGCCACCGCCACCCGGTCGCGCAGCCGCAAATAGTCGTCGGCATTGAAGAACATCTGGGTGATGGCGTAGTCCGCACCGGCCCGGCACTTGGCGACGAAGTTCCGGATGTCGCTCTCCCAGTCCGGCGAACGCGGATGCCGCTCGGGAAACGCCGCGACACCGACGCTGAAGTCACCCGACTCACGGACCAGGGCGACGAGTTCTGCAGCGTGGCGCAACCCTTGAGGGTGCGGGATCCAGGGGCCGCGTGGGTCTCCGGGCGGGTCGCCGCGTATCACCAGGACATCTCTGACACCGATGTCCGCGTATCGCCCGACGATCCGGCGCAGCTCCGCCACCGAGTGGCCGACCGCGGTCAGATGGGCGACGGGGCGCAGTGTGGTGTGGGTGAGGATCCGCTCGGTCACCTCCACGGTGCGCTCCCGCGACGATCCACCCGCACCGTAGGTGACGGACACGAAGCTCGGCGCGCACGACTCGACCTGGCGAATCGCCTTCCACAGGGCGCGGGTTCCCGCCTCGTTCTTCGGAGGGAAGAACTCGAAGGAGACAACGGGCGTGCCGGACGTGACCATGTCGCGGAGGGTGACAGTCACGAACGACTTCCCGCGTTGAAGTACTTGGCCTCGGGGTGGTGGATGACGATGGCGTCGGTGGACTGTTCGGGGTGGAGCTGGAACTCCTCGGAGAGGTGGACTCCGAT
>NZ_JBIAQF010000027.1:0-133827 GCF_042888885.1 Streptomyces sp. NPDC002742 | reverse complement strand
GTGGACTGGTCGGCCGGTGATGTCCGGCTGCTCACCGAGGCCGTGGAGTGGCCTGCGACCCACGCGCCGCGCCGAGCTGGGGTGTCCTCCTTCGGCATCAGCGGTACCAACGCCCACGTCATCGTCGAACAGGCGCCCGCCTCTGCGGAGTTGCCGCCCGTGTCCGACACCGGCGCGGTCGTACCGTGGGTGCTGTCCGGCAGGACGGAGGCGGCGCTGCGGGCACAGGCGGAGCGTCTGCTGTCCCTGGCGACGGCTACGGCCACGGACCTGCAGGCGGCCGACATCGGGTTCTCGCTCGCCACCACACGCTCGGCCATGGAGCACCGGGCCGCCGTGGTGGGGGAGCACCGGGATGAATTCCTGGAAGGGCTCCGTGCGCTGGCCGCAGGGTCTGCGTCCAACCGGGTCCTCCTGGGCGAACCGGGCACCAGCGGCAAGGTCGGGTTCTTGTTCTCGGGTCAGGGTTCGCAGCGGTTGGGGATGGGGCGTGAACTGTACGCGGCGTACCCGGTGTTCGCCGCGGCGTACGACGAGGTGTGCACGCTCCTGGACATGCCGGTCGGCGTCGACTCGGAAGAGCTCAACCAGACGGGTTCGACGCAGCCCGCGCTCTTCGCCGTCGAGGTCGCCCTGTTCCGGCTTCTCGAATCGTGGGGCATCCACCCGGACTACGTGGCCGGTCACTCGGTCGGTGAGATCGCAGCCGTGCACGTGGCGGGTGTGTTGTCGCTCGCGGATGCGGCGAGGCTGGTGTCGGCGCGGGCCGCGTTGATGCAGGCCCTGCCCGCCGGCGGGGCGATGGTGGCGGTCCAGGCGACCGAGGACGAGGTGCTGCCGTACCTGACCGACGGTGTCGGGATCGCGGCGGTCAACGGTCCGAGGTCGGTCGTTGTCTCCGGGGCCGAGGACGTGGTGGTCGCCATAGGTGAGGCCTTCCGGGAGCAGGGTCGTAGGACGTCCCGTCTGAAGGTCAGTCACGCGTTCCATTCGCCGTTGATGGATCCGATGCTGGAGGAGTTCGCGCAGGTCGTCGGCGGTCTGGCCTTCGACGAGCCGCGGATCCCGGTGGTCTCGAACCTCACCGGCCGACTGGCCGAGCCGTACACGGCCGAGTACTGGGTCCGGCACGTCCGCGAGGCGGTCCGCTTCGCCGACGGCATCGCGACTCTGGGCGAGCTGGGCGTGACGACCTTCGTGGAGATCGGCCCCGGCGGCGTCCTCAGCGCCCTTGCCGAAGGCTGCCTCGACGCGGACATCGTCACTGTCCCGCTGCTGCGCGCCGACTGCCCCGAGCCGCAGGCCGTCGTCACCGCGCTCGCCGAACTGCACGCTCATGGCGTCTCCCCGGACTGGCAGGCGCTCTTCCCCGGCGCCCACCGCGTCGACCTGCCGACCTACGCCTTCCAGTACGAGCGCTACTGGCTGGATGCGCCCGAGGAGCTCACCGGCAGCGCCGCCGCCACCGGACTCGGGCTGGGAGCGGCGGAGCACCCGTTGGCCGGTGCGGTGGTCGCGCTGCCCGGCGCGGGCGGGTTCCTGGTCACCGGGCGGCTCTCGCTCAGGACGCACCCCTGGCTCGCCGACCACACGGTCATGGACAGCGTGCTGCTGCCGGGCACCGCGCTCGTGGAACTGGCGGTGCGTGCGGGCGACGAGGCCGGTTGCGCGCAGGTCGAGGACCTGACGCTGGAAGCACCGCTGGTCGTCCCGGAGCGCGGCGGTGTGGCCGTGCAGGTGTGGGTCGGTGCCGAGGAGGAGCCGGGCAGGCGCGCGCTGAGCGTGCACTCGCGACGGGAGGACGCCCCGGACGACGCGCCGTGGGTGCGGCATGCGGTCGGCTTCCTGACGGACGCGCTGCCCGAGCCGCCGCACGGCGCGGACCTCGGCGCCTGGCCGCCGGCGGGTGCCGAGGCCGTCGACCTGACCGGGTTCTACGAGGGCCTGGACGGACTCGGCCTGGGCTACGGCCCGGTCTTCCGGGGCCTGCGGTCGGTGTGGCGCAGCGGGAACGACGTTCTCGCCGAGGTCACCCTCCCCGAGGGGACGGAGGCGGGCGCGTTCGCCGTTCATCCGGCGCTGCTGGACGCGGCGCTGCACGCGATCGGCGCGGGCGGGCTCGGCCCCGTCGTCGACGGGCCGCTGCTGCCCTTCGCCTGGTCCGAGGTGGGTGTGCGTGCCGCGGGGGCGACGGCGCTGCGGGTCAAGGTCTCTCGCACGGGTACGGACGCGGTGTCGCTGACCGTGGCCGACGCCTCGGGCGGTCTGGTGGCCACGGTCGGCTCACTGTCGCTGCGGCCGGTGTCGCGCGAGCAACTGCTCGTGGCGGGCGGCTCCGGCAGGCGTGCCGACGACTCGCTGTTCCGCCTCGTATGGCAGCCCGCGGCCCTCACGGCGACTGACGCTGCGGTCGGCCTCGACGTACGGAGCTACTCGGATCCGCCCGCTCTGCCCGCCGAGCCGGCCCTTCCCGATGTCGCGGTGGTCACCGTCGTTCCGTGCCCGGCGGGGTCCGGTACGGAGACCGCCGACCGTGTGCACCGCACTGCGAGTGAGGTTCTGGGGTTGGTGCAGTGGTGGTTGGCGGAGGAGCGTCCGGGGTGTCTGGTGCTGGTGACGCGTCCGGGCGATCTGGCTCATGCTGCGGTGTGGGGGCTCGTGCGGTCCGCGCAGTCGGAGAACCCGGACCGGATCGTGTTGGTGGAGGCCGAGGACACCGATGAGGCGGTCGGTGTGCTGCCCGCCGTGCTCGCTTCCGGTGAGCCGCAGTTCGCGGTCCGCGACGGGGAGGTGTTCGTACCGCGCCTGGTGAAGGCCACCGGGACCGCCACCACTACCGCCGCCGACCTGCCGGACCTCGCCGACGGCACCGTCCTCGTGACCGGTGCCTCCGGGGCGCTGGGCGCGCTCGTCGCGCGGCACCTGGTGTCCGAGCACAAGGTGCGCCGACTCCTGCTGGCGAGCCGCCGGGGCGCGGACGCACCCGGTGCGGCCGAGCTGGAGGCCGAACTGGTCGCATGGGGTGGCGAGGTCACCTGGGCGGCCTGTGACGTCGCGGACAGGGAAGCCGTCTCCGGAATGCTGGACGGGCTCGGCGAGCATGCGCTGTCGGCCGTCGTGCACACCGCGGGTGTTCTCGACGACGGGGTCGTCGCCTCGGTCACACCGGAGAGGATGAGGGAGGTCTTCCGCCCCAAGGTGGACGCCGTGCTGAACCTGCACGAGTGCACCCGGGGAATGGACCTGACCGCCTTCGTGGTGTTCTCGTCCGTCGCCGGCATGGTCGGCAGCGCCGGTCAGGCGAGCTACGCGGCGGCGAATTCCTTCCTCGACGCCTTCTCGGCGCACCGGCGCCGTGAAGGGCTGCCCGCCACATCGCTGGCATGGGGTGTGTGGGAACAGTCCGGTGCGATGACGGACGGCCTCGCCGAGGCCGACCGGGCGCGGATGGCGCGCAGCGGAGTGCTGCCGCTGCCGCCGGAGGAGGGGCTGCGGCTGTTCGACGCGGCACTGGCTTCGGACGAGGCGGTACTCGCCCCGGTCCGCATCGACACCGGCGCGCTGCGCGCCGGTGAGGCCCCGCCGGTGCTGCGCGCCCTCGTGCCGGCCACGGCCGCCCGGAGGGCCGCGCAAGCCGCCGCCGCTCCCTCCGCGTCCTCGCTGGCCGAGCGCCTGGAGGGGCTGCCGGAGGCTGAGCGGGAGAAGACCGTGCTGGACCTTGTCCGGGCCGAGGCGGCCGCGGTCCTGGGGCACGCGTCGGACCGTACGGTCCGGCCGGAACACGCCTTCCAGGACCTGGGCTTCGACTCCCTCACGGCCGTCGAACTGCGCAACCGGCTGAACAAGGCCACCGGGCTGCGGCTCCCCGCGACGCTGGTCTTCGACTACCCGACACCCGCTCTTCTGGCCCGTCACGTACTCATGGAGACGGCGGGGGCGGCCGGACCGGCCCTAGTGAATTCCCTACTTGCCGACCTGGACAGGATTGAACAAGAATTGGTCACGCGGTTGTCAGCGAGTGAAACTCGCGACCGGATCGTGTCAAAGCTCCAGGCCGTATTGGCGATTGCCGGTGAATTCGGCAAGGTACCGGTCCAGGAAGGACCTGGTACGGGCGGCAGCGATCTGGAATCGGCTACGGACGACGAAGTATTCGATCTGCTCGGCAAGGAATTCGGGATTTCCTGACCGCTTCGGCGCGGTCCGGTGACCCCTTGCCGAATTCCGCTAAGTCTTCGCAGGGGTGAGGGACGATTTCGGTGGCGAACGACGACAAGCTCCGCTATTTCCTGAAGCGAGTCACCGCAGATCTCCAGGAGACCCGGCGGCGCCTTCGTGACTACGAGGACGCCGCCGGGGAGCCGGTGGCCATCATCGGGATGAGCTGCCGCTACCCGGGAGGGGTCGACTCGCCCGAGGATCTGTGGGAGGTGGTCGCAGGCGGCCACGACGCCGTCTCGGAGTTCCCCGCCGACCGCGGCTGGGACCTGGACGCGCTCTACGACCCGGACCCGGAGTCCCGCGGGACCAGCTACGCCCGCGAGGGGGCGTTCCTGCGGGACCTGGCGCGGTTCGATGCCGGCCTCTTCGGGATCTCGCCGCGTGAGGCGCTCGCCATGGACCCCCAGCAACGGCTGCTGCTGGAGACGTCGTGGGAGCTCTTCGAGCGGGCCGGTATCGATGCCGCCTCGCTGGCGGGGAGCAGGACCGGCGTGTTCGCCGGCGTGATGAACCACGAGTTCCTCGCCGCCCTCCAGAACTCCCCGCAGGACCTGGAGGGTTACCTCGGGACGGGCACCTCGGGCAGTGTCGCCTCCGGCCGGGTGGCCTACACCTTCGGCCTCGAAGGCCCGGCCGTCACGGTCGACACGGCCTGCTCGTCGTCCCTGGTGGCCCTGCACCTGGCTGTCCAGTCGCTGCGGGGCGGCGAGTGCTCGCTGGCCGTGGCGGGCGGTGTCACCGCGATGGTCGGTCCCGCCACCTTCGTCGGCTTCAGCCGCCAGCGCGGACTGGCACCCGACGGCCGCTGCAAGGCGTTCGCGGCCGGTGCCGACGGCACCGGCTGGGGCGAGGGCGCAGGCCTGCTGCTCGTGGAGCGCCTCTCGGACGCCCGCCGCAACGGACACGAGGTCCTCGCGGTCGTCCGGGGCTCCGCCGTCAACCAGGACGGCGCGTCCAACGGCCTGACCGCCCCCAACGGCCCTTCCCAGCAGCGGGTGATCCGACAGGCCCTGGCCGCCGCCCGGTTGACCACCGCACAGGTCGACGCGGTGGAGGCGCACGGCACGGGCACCCGGCTCGGCGACCCGATCGAGGCGCAGGCGCTGCTCGCCACGTACGGGCAGGGCCGTCCCGACGACAAGCCGCTGTGGCTGGGCTCGATCAAGTCCAACATCGGTCACACCCAGGCCGCGGCCGGGGTGGCGGGCATCATCAAGATGGTCATGGCCATGCGCCACGGCGAACTGCCGCGCACGCTGCACGTCGACGCGCCCTCCCCGCACGTCGACTGGTCGGCGGGGGCCGTACGGCTGCTCACCGAGCGCACGCCCTGGCCGGCGTCGGACCAGCCGCGCCGGGCCGGCATCTCCTCCTTCGGGATCAGCGGCACCAACGCGCACACCATCATCGAGGAAGCCCCGTCGGCCGAAGCGTTCGCGCAGGACACCGAGGCCCGACAAGCGCCGGAGGAAGGCGCGGAGAGCGCCGGGGCCGTCGTCCCGGAGGCGGCGCGCCCGGCCGCGGGCGGACCGGTGCCGTGGGTGATCTCCGGCAGGACCGAGGAGGCCCTGCGCGCACAGGCCGAACGCCTGCTGTCCCGCACGGACGCCGAAGTCCCCCCGCTCGACGTCGCGTTCTCGCTCGCCACGACGCGCACGGCCCTGGAGCACCGCGCGGTGGTCCAGGGCGAGACGCCGACGGAACTCGCCGAGGGATTGCGGGCCGTGGCCTCCGGCTCCCCGGCACCGGGCGTCGCGCGCGGCCTCTCCGGCACCGGCGGGCGCGTCGGGTTCCTCTTCTCCGGCCAGGGATCGCAACACCTGGGCATGGGGCGCGAACTGTACGCGTCCTACCCGGCGTTCGCCGCCGCGTACGACGAGGTCTGCGCGCACCTCGGCACCGCGGTCGACGTCGACTCGGAAGAACTGCACCGTACGGGCGTCGCACAGCCTGCTCTCTTCGCGGTCGAGGTGGCGCTGTTCCGGCTCCTCGAATCCTGGGGCGTGCGGCCGGACTACGTGGCCGGTCACTCCGTAGGCGAGATCGCCGCCGCACACGTGGCCGGGGTGCTGTCGCTCGACGCCGCCGCGAAGCTCGTGTCCGCCCGCGCCCGCCTCATGCAGGCCCTGCCCGCCGGCGGAGCGATGATCGCCGTCCAGGCCACCGAGGACGAAGTCCTTCCGCGTCTCACCGACGGCGTCGGCATCGCCGCGATCAACGGGCCGCGGTCCGTCGTGGTGTCCGGAGCCGAGGACGCGGTCACCGCGATCGCCGAGGCCTTCCGGCAGCAGGGCCGCAAGACCTCCCGGCTGAAGGTCAGCCACGCGTTCCACTCGCCTCTGATGGACCCCATGCTGGAGGAGTTCGCTCAGGCCGTCCGCGGGCTGGCCTTCGAGAAGCCGCGGATTCCGGTGGTCTCCAACCTCACCGGCCGCCTCGCCGAGCCGTGCACCCCCGAGTACTGGGTCCGGCACGTCCGCGAGGCGGTCCGTTTCGCCGACGGCGTCCGGACCCTCCACGACCTGGGCGTGACCACGTTCGTCGAGATCGGGCCGGGGGGCGTGCTGAGCGCCCTGGCCCAAGGCTGCCTGGACGGCGACGTGGTCACCGTGCCCGCCCTGCGCGCCGACCGCCCCGAGCGGGCCGCACTCGTCGCCGCCGTCTCCGAACTGCACGCGCACGGCGTCTCCCCGGACTGGCACGCCTTCTTCCCCGGCGCCCGCCGCGTCGACCTGCCGACCTACGCCTTCCGGTACGAGCGCTACTGGCTCGACGCCTTACCGGCCGCACCCGGTGACGTCCGCGCCGCCGGACTGGGCTCGGCCGACCACCCGCTGCTGGGCGCCGCCGTCTCCCTCGCCGGGGGCGACGAGCGGCTGCTGACCGGTCGGCTGGCCCTGCGCACGCACCCGTGGCTGAGCGACCACGCCGTGCTCGGAACCGTGCTGCTGCCGGGCACCGCGTTCGTCGAACTGGCGGTGCGCGCCGCCGACGAAGCCGGCTGCGACCTGCTGGAGGACCTCACCCTCGAAGCGCCCCTGGTGGTGCCCGAGCGGGGCGGCGTCGCGGTTCAGGTGTGGGTCGGCGCGGCCGACGGCACCGGCCGCAGGCCGCTGACCGTCCACTCGCGCCCCGAGGACGACGCCGACCTGCCGTGGGTCCGCCACGCGACCGGCTTCATCACCGATGGGACCGAGGAGACGGGCGCCGCGAGTGCCGACCGAACGCTCACGGCGTGGCCGCCGGCGGGTGCCGAGTCGGTCGACCTGGACGGTTTCTACGACCGGCTGGGCGCCCTCGGCCTGGCCTACGGACCGGCGTTCCGTGGACTGCGGAACGCCTGGCGCGCGGGCGAGGAGGTCTTCGCGGAGGTCGCCCTCCCCGACGGCACGGACACCGGCTCCTTCCTCCTGCACCCGGCTCTGCTGGACGCGGCGCTGCACGCGATCGGCGTGATCGGTGCGGGCGGTGCGGGCGGCTCCCTCGTGACCGAGGCGGACGGGCCGCTCCTGCCGTTCGCCTGGTCCGGGGTGTCCGTGCGCGCCAAGGGTGCGTCCACCGTACGGGTCAGGCTGGCACCGGCCGGTACGAACGCGGTGTCCCTGCTGGTGGCCGACGGCGCCGGCGAGCCGGTGGCGTCCGTCGAGTCGCTGACACTGCGCGCGGTGTCGGCCGTGCAGCTCCGCAAGCCCTCCGGTGACGCGATGTTCACCGTCGGGCGGGCGCCGCTGACCCTGCCCTCCGACGACGCGGACGGGACGGCGGTCGCGTACGTCCCGGACATCGCCGCACTGGCCGAGGCCGACGGGCCGTCGCAGCCGGACGTGGTCGTGGTTCCGTGCCCCGACGGCCCGGAAGGGGCGACCGGGGCCGAGCGGGTGCGTGCGGTCACCATCGACGTGCTGCGGCTGGTTCAGCGCTGGTTCGCCGACGACCGGACGCCACGCCTCGTGCTGGTGGCGCGCTGCGACGACCTCGCGCACGCCGCGGCGGGCGGACTGGTGCGCTCGGCCCAGGCGGAGAACCCCGGTCGGATCGTGCTGCTCGAAACCGACCGCCCGGACGAGGCGGCCGCGCTCGTGCCCGGCGTCGTACTGTCCGGCGAGCCCCACGTCGTCGTCCGTGAAGGGGAGGTCAGCGCACCGCGCCTGGCCCGCGCCGCCTCTCCGGCAACGCAGGACGCGGCCACCGGCCCTGCGGACGAAGCGGCCTCCGCCCCCGCCGAGGGCGCTGCCTTCGGCCTCGGCACCGTGCTGCTCACCGGCGCCTCCGGCGCGCTGGGCACAACCCTCGCCCGTCACCTGGTGACCGGGCACGGCGTGCGCCGGCTGCTGCTCGTCAGCCGCCGCGGCGCGGACGCCCCGAGCGCCGCGGACCTGACGGCCGAACTCGCGGCGCTCGGCGCCGAAGCGACGTGGGCCGCCTGCGACCTCGCCGACCGTGACGCCCTCGCCCGACTGCTGGCCGCCACCCCGGTCGACTCCGTCGTGCACAGCGCCGGCGTGCTCGACGACGGCGTGATCGCCGCGCTGACACCGGAGCGCGTGGGCGCCGTCCTCGCGCCCAAGGCCGACGCCGTGCTCAACCTGCACGAACTCACCGGCCCAAGCACGACGTTCGTGCTGTTCTCCTCCGCCGCGGGCGTCTTCGGCAACCCCGGCCAGGGCAACTACGCCGCGGCCAACGCCTTCCTCGACGCCTTCGCCCGGCGCCGCCACGCCCAGGGGCGGCCCACGGTCTCGCTGGCGTGGGGCCCCTGGGAGCAGGAGGGCGCCATGGCCGACGCCCTCGACGAGACGGGCAGGTCGCGGATGGCGCGCTCCGGCGTCCTGCCGCTGTCCACCGAGGACGGCCTGCGGCTGTTCGACGCGGCGCTCACCTCCGACGAGCCCGTGCTCGTCCCCGTCCGCCTCGACACCGCCGCCCTGCGCAACCGGGGGGCAGGAACCGTACCGGCCCTGCTGCGCGGACTCGTCCGCGTCTCCCTACGCGGCACGGCCCGGCGCGCCGCCACCGGATCCCTGGCCGAACGCCTCGCCGCTCTGGCCGCCGACGACCGCGACGAGGCACTCCTGGAACTGGTCCGGGCCGAGGTCGCCGCCGTGCTCGGTCACTCCTCGCCTCGGGCCGTACCGCCCACGCACGCCTTCCAGGACCTGGGCTTCGACTCGCTGACGGCCGTGGAGCTGCGCAACCGGCTGTCCCCCGCCATCGGCCTGCGCCTGCCCGCCACCCTCGTCTTCGACCACCCCACCCCCGCCGCCCTCGCCCGGCACCTCGGCACCGAACTCCTCGGCGAGGCCCCGGCCGCTCCGGCCGCGACCTCGGCGCGGCAGGCCGCGGCCGCCGTCGACGAGCCGATCGCCATCGTCGGCATGAGCTGCCGCCTCCCGGGCGGGGTCCGCTCGCCGGAGGACCTGTGGCGGCTGGTGGCCTCCGGCCGGGACGGCATCTCCCGGTTCCCGGACGACCGCGGCTGGGACGTCGACGGGCTCTACGACCCCGACCCCGAGCGCCTCGGCAAGACCTACGCGCGCGACGGCGGCTTCCTGTATGAGGCGGCCGAGTTCGACGCCGGCTTCTTCGGCATCAGCCCCCGCGAGGCCCTGGCGATGGACCCGCAGCAGCGGCTGCTGCTTGAGGCGTCCTGGGAGGCGTTCGAACGCGCCGGGATCGACCCGGCGACGGTCCGGGGCAGCCGTACCGGTGTCTTCACCGGCCTGATGTACCACGACTACGGCCAGGGCCCGCGCGAACTGCCCGAGGGCGTCGAGGGTTTGCTCACCACCGGAGGCTCCGGCAGCGTCGCCTCCGGGCGCGTGTCCTACACGTTCGGTCTGGAGGGTCCCGCCGTCACGGTCGACACGGCGTGCTCGTCGTCGCTCGTCGCCCTGCACCTGGCCGTCCAGTCACTGCGCAACGGCGAGAGCACGATGGCGCTGGCCGGCGGCGTCACCGTCATGGCCGGCCCGACGGTCTTCGTGGAGTTCAGCCGGCAGCGCGGGCTGTCGCCCGACGGGCGGTGCAAGGCGTTCGGTGCCGGTGCCGACGGCACGGGCTGGGCGGAGGGCGTCGGCATGCTGCTGGTGGAGCGGCTGTCCGACGCGGAGCGCAACGGCCATCGTGTGCTGGCCGTCGTGCGGGGGAGCGCGGTCAACCAGGACGGTGCGTCCAACGGTCTGACCGCGCCGAACGGTCCCGCGCAGCAGCGGGTGATCCGGCAGGCACTCACCTCCGCGGGCCTCACCACCGCTGATGTCGACGCGGTGGAGGCGCACGGTACGGGCACGAGGCTGGGTGACCCGATCGAGGCGCAGGCGCTCCTCGCCACGTACGGGCAGGGACGGGACGGCGACCGGCCTTTGTGGCTGGGCTCGTTGAAGTCCAACATCGGTCACGCGCAGGCCGCCGCGGGTGTCGCCGGTGTGATCAAGATGGTGATGGCGATGCGCCACGGAGTGCTCCCGCGAACCCTGCACGCCGATGAGCCGACGCCGCACGTGGACTGGTCGGCCGGTGACGTCCGGCTGCTGACCGAGGCCGTCGACTGGCCCGAGACGGACCGTCCGCGCCGGGCCGCGATCTCGTCCTTCGGTGTCAGCGGCACCAACGCCCACACCATCATCGAACAGGCCTCCGCGACCGAGGCGCTGCCCCCGGCGTCCGGCTCCGGCACGGCCGTGCCGTGGGTGCTCTCCGGCAGGACCGAAGCAGCGCTGCGGGCGCAAGCCGCCCGCCTCGCGTCCTTCCTGGACGACAACGACAACGACAATGACAGGGACAGGGACAACGACAACGGCGGCGACAGGGACGACGACGGTGAGGCGGCCCTGGCGGCCGACGTGGCCTACTCGCTGGCCACGACCAGGGCGGCCTTCGAACACCGCGCCGTAGTGGTCGGGCAGACTCTCCAGGAGCTCCGGCGGGGACTGGCCGGTGTCGCCGGCGGCGCTACGCCACCCGGCGTGGTGACCGGGACCGCACGCACCGGCGGCAGGACCGTCTTCGTCTTCCCCGGGCAGGGGTCGCAGTGGGTGGGCATGGCCGCCGAACTGCTGGAGACCTTCCCGGTCTTCCGTGACCGGATCGAAGCCTGCGAACGCGCCCTCGCGCCGCACGTGGACTGGTCGCTGACCTCGGTGCTGCGCGGCACCTCCGAGGTCGAGCAGGACCGGGTCGACGTGCTGCAGCCCGTGCTCTGGGCGATGACGGTCGCCCTCGCCGAGGTGTGGCGCTCCTTCGGAGTGACCCCCGACGCGGTCGTCGGGCACTCCCAGGGCGAGGTCTCCGCGGCGGTGATCGCCGGAGCGGTCTCCCTGGAGGACGGAGCGCGCATCGTGGTGCGGCGCAGCCTCGCGGTCCGCGAACTCCAGGGCCGCGGCGCCATGGCCTCGGTGACACTCCCGGACGAGAAGGCACGGGAACTGGTCGGCCGGTGGACCGGCCGCCTCGGTGTCGCCGCCGTGAACGGGCCCGCCACCGTCGTGGTCTCCGGGGACACCGACGCCCTCGACGAACTCCTCGCGCACTGCCGGCAGGAGGGCGTTCAGGCCCGCAAGGTCGCCGTCGACTACGCCGCGCACTCGCCGCAGATCGAACACGTCGAAGCACAGGCGGGCGAGGGGTTCGCCGGCATCAGCACGCTCCCCGGCTCCGTGCCCTTCTACTCCACGGTGACGGGCGGGAAGCTGGCCGCGGACGAGCTGGGCTCCGGCTACTGGTACCGCAACATGCGGCAGACGGTACGGTTCCACGACGCGATCCGGTCCGCCCTCGCCGACGGGCACGACGTGTTCGTCGAAGTCAGCCCGCACCCCGTCCAGTCGGCGGGCATCCAGGACGCCATCGAGGCCGCCGGCGCGGACGCCGCGGTCGTACCGACGCTGCGCCGCCGCGACGGCGGACGAAGCCGGCTGATGTTCGCCCTGGCCCAGGCCCACGCGCACGGTGTCGCCATCGACTGGGACGCCGTCCTGCCGGGCGCGCGCCGTGTCGACCTCCCGACCTACGCGTTCCAGCACGAGCGGTACTGGCTGGAGGCGGGCGCCCCGGCCGGTGACGTGCGGGCGGCCGGGCTGGACGCCACCGACCACCCGTTCCTCGGCGCGGCGGTGGAACTGCCGGACGCCGGCGGCCACCTGCTGACCGGGCTGCTGTCCCTGCGGGCCCAGCCCTGGCTGGCCGACCACGCGGTGCTGGGCACGGTGCTGCTGCCGGGCACGGCCTTCGTGGAACTGGCCGCCCACGCCGCGGCCGAGACCGGCTGCGACCAGGTCGAGGAACTCACCCTGCAGGCACCGCTGGTGCTGCCCGAGCACGGCGGCGTCGCGCTCCAGGTCCTCGTGGGAGCCCAGGACGACTCCGGCCGCCGCCCGCTGAGCGTGCACTCGCGAGCCGGGGACGGCCCCTGGACACGCAACGCCACCGGCGTCCTCACCACCGGTGCGGTCCCCTCCGGGACCGACCTGGGCAACTGGCCCCCGGCCGATGCCCGGCCGGTGGACCTGGACGGCTTCTACGACCGCCTGGCGGACCTCGGCCTGAGCTACGGCCCGCTGTTCCAGGGGCTGCGTGCCGCGTGGCGCGGCCACGACGCGGTCTACGCCGAACTCGCCGTCACCGACGAGGCGCAGGCGGACGCGTTCGGCGTGCACCCGGCCCTGCTCGACTCCGCGCTGCACGCGCTGGGCGCGGGCGGTCTCGTACCGGCCGCCGACGGGCCCCTGCTGCCCTTCGCGTGGTCCCGCGTCACACTGCACGGAACCGGAGCGGCGGGCCTGCGGGTACGGCTCTCCCCGGCCGGCGGGGACACGGTAAGGCTGGAGGCCGCCGACGGCACGGGCCGTCCCGTCATGTCGGTCGAGTCACTGACGCTGCGCCCGGTGTCGGCCGAGCAACTGCGCACGAGCTCCCGGGACTCCCTGTTCACCGTGGAGTGGGCACCGCTCGCCGCTACGGCCGGCGTGCGGACACCGGCCGTACGGGCCTACGACGACATCGCCGCCCTCCTCGCCGCCCCCGCGGCGGAGACCGCGGCGCAGGCGGACACGGAGGCCGTCGTCGTCCCCTGCCCCGACGGGTCGGGTACCGATGCCGAGCGGGTCCGGAGCGTCCTCGCCGAAGTGCTCCGGCTGGTCCAGTGGTGGCAGGCCGAGGACCGGGCCGCCCGCCTGGTGCTGGTGACCCGGGGCGCGGTCGCCGCCGGGGACGAGCCGGAAGAGGGCGACCCGGTGCAGGCGGCCGTGTGGGGCCTGGTCCGGTCGGCACAGTCGGAGAACCCGGACCGCATCGTCCTCCTCGACGTCGAAGCGAACGCCGACCCGGAGCGGGCCGTGGCGACGGCCGTCCCCCGGCTCCTCGCCTCCGAGGAGCCGCAGGCGGCGCTCCGCGGCGACGCGCTCCTGCTGCCCCGGCTCGCCAGGGCCGCCGCCGACGCCCCGCGGGCCGTCCCGGACTTCGGGACCGGCACGGTGCTCCTGACCGGCGCGTCCGGCGCCCTGGGCGGGCTCGTCGCCCGGCACCTGGTCGCCGAGCACGGCGTGCGCAGCCTGCTGCTGATGAGCCGGCGCGGCGCGGACGCCGAGGGCGCGGCGGAGCTCCGGGCGGAACTGACCGCCGCGGGTGCCGAAGTGCTCTGGGCCGCCTGCGACGTGGCCGACCGGAACGCCCTCGCCGAGGTGCTGTCCGGCACGCCGGTGACGGCCGTCGTCCACACGGCCGGCGTCCTCGACGACGGCGTGATCGGTTCGCTCACACCGGAGCGCCTGGAGACGGTGCTGCGGCCCAAGGCCGACGCGGTGCTGAACCTGCACGAACTGGCGGGTGAGGTATCGGCGTTCGTGGTCTTCTCCTCGCTCGCGGGCACGCTCGGCACCCCCGGCCAGGCCGGCTACGCCGCCGCCAACGCCTTCCTGGACGCCTTCGCCCGGCACCGCCACGCGCAGGGGCTGCCCGCGGTGTCGCTGCCGTGGGGCCTGTGGCAGCGCACCGGCACCATGACCGAGTCCCTCGGCGGCGCCGACCGGACCCGGCTCGCCCGCGGCGGCGTGCTGCCACTGTCCGACGAGGACGGTCTGGAACTCCTCGACGCCGCGCTCGCGCTGCGGGAGCCCCTCGTGGTGGCGGCACGGCTGGACCTCGCCGCCCTGCGGAACGCGACCGCACCGGTGCCGCCGCTGTTCAGGGCGCTCGTCGGCGGCCGGCCGCGGCGCGCGGACCGGGCGGCCTCCGTACCGCCGGCGCAACGGATCGCGGGCCTGCCCGAGAGCGAGCGCGAAGAGGCCGTCCTGGACCTCGTCCGCTCCGAGGTCGCCGCCGTCCTCGGCCACGGCTCGGCCAAGGCCGTCCAGCCCGACCAGGCCTTCGGCGACCTGGGCTTCGACTCGCTGACCGCGGTCGAGCTCCGCAACCGGATGAACAAGGCCACCGGCCTGCGGCTGCCCGCGACGCTGGTCTTCGACCACCCGACACCCGCGGCACTCGCGCGGCGGGTGCTGAAGGACCTCCCCGGCGGTACGGCCGGGACGGCACCGGTCTTCGACGAGCTCGACCGCCTCACCGCCGCCCTCGACGGCGCCGGAACGGACGGCGTCGACAACGTCACCCGAACCAGGATCACCATGCGTCTCCAGGCGCTGCTCGCCCACTGGAACGGGGACGAGCCGGCCGATCCGGGAGGCGCCGGCGGAGCCGGGGACGAGGACGACCTCAGCTCGGCGAGCGACGAAGAGCTGTACGAGCTCCTCGACGACGAACTCGGCATCTCCTGAACTACGCAGGCCAAAAAAAGGGGGCGGGCGACACCGATGATGAACGAGGACAAGCTCCGGGACTACCTCAAGCGGGCCACCACGGACCTGCGCCAGGCCCGGCGGCGCGTGCGCGAGCTGGAGGCCCGCGACCAGGAACCGATCGCCATCGTGGGCATGAGCTGCCGGTTCCCCGGCGGTGTCGGCTCCCCCGAGGAGCTGTGGCGGCTGCTGGCCGGGGGCGAAGACGCCGTCTCGCCGTTTCCCGAGGACCGCGGCTGGGACGTCGACGCGCTCTACGACCCCGACCCCGAGCAGCCCGGCAAGGTCTGCACCCGGCACGGCGGCTTCCTGCACGACGCGGCGGACTTCGACGCGGACTTCTTCGGGATCTCACCGCGCGAGGCGCTGGCCATGGACCCGCAGCAGCGCCTGCTGCTGGAGACCGCCTGGGAGGCCTTCGAGCACGCGGGCATCGACCCCGCCGGCCTCGAGGGCAGCCGCACCGGCGTCTTCGCCGGCCTGATGTACCACGACTACGGCTTCACACCCGGCGCCCTCCCCGAGGGGGTCGAAGGGTTGATGAGCACCGGCAACTCCGGCAGCGTCGCCTCCGGGCGCATCGCCTACACCCTCGGGTTCGAGGGCCCCGCGGTCACCGTCGACACCGCCTGTTCGTCCTCGCTCGTCGCCCTGCACCTCGCCGTGCAGGCGCTGCGGGGCGGCGAGTGCTCCATGGCGCTCGCCGGCGGCGTGACGGTCATGGCGGGCCCGAGCGCCTTCGTCGAGTTCAGCCGCCAGCGCGGACTCGCCCCCGACGGCCGCTGCAAGTCCTTCGCGGCGGCGGCGGACGGCGCGTCCTGGTCCGAAGGAGCCGGCCTGCTGCTCGTGGAGCGGCTGCGGGACGCCCGCCGGCTCGGCCACAAGGTGCTCGCCGTCGTCCGGAGCAGCGCGGTCAACCAGGACGGCGCGTCCAACGGCCTGACCGCGCCCAACGGCCCCTCGCAGCAGCGCGTGATCCTCGAGGCGCTGGCCGGAGCCCGGCTGTCCGCCGAGGAGGTCGACGCCGTCGAAGCACACGGCACGGGCACGAACCTCGGCGACCCGATCGAGGCGCAGGCACTGCTGGCGACCTATGGACAAGAGCGCGAACGACCGCTCCTGCTCGGCTCGCTGAAGTCCAACATCGGCCACACACAGGCCGCGGCGGGCGTCGCCGGCGTGATGAAGATGGTGCTGGCGATGCAGCACGGCGTGCTGCCGAAGACGCTCCACGTGGACCGGCCGACCCCGCAGGTCGACTGGTCGGCCGGCTCGGTCGAGCTGCTGACCGAGGCGATCGCGTGGCCGGAGACCGACCACCCCCGCCGGGCCGGGATCTCGTCGTTCGGGATCAGCGGCACCAACGCGCACGTCATCGTCGAGCAGGCGCCCGAACCGGAGGCGGAGGACCCGGCCGACGACAGGACCGAAGGCGAGGGCGTGGCCGGGGAACTGCTGCGGGCCCGGACCACGGTGGTGCCGTGGGTACTCTCCGCGAAGACCGGGGAGGCGCTGCGGGAGCAGGCACGACGACTGCTGTCGTCCGTGGACCTCGCGGCCGCGTCCCCGGCCGACGTGGGGTTCTCGCTGGCGGCCACCCGCTCGGCGCTGGAGCACCGGGCGGCGGTCGTCGGCGCGGACGGGGCAGAGCTGCGCGCGGGGCTGACCGCCCTCGCGGCGGGCGAGCCCGCGGCACAGGTGGTGACGGGGCGCGCCGGTGCCGACCGGGGCAAGGTCGGGTTCCTGTTCTCGGGCCAGGGTTCGCAGCGGCTGGGGATGGGGCGCGAGCTGTATGCGGCGTACCCGGTGTTCGCTGCGGCGTACGACGAGGTGTGCACGCTTCTGGATGCGCCGGTCGATGTCGACGCGGAGGAGTTGAATCAGACGGGTTCGACGCAGCCCGCGTTGTTCGCCCTCGAGGTGGCGCTGTTCCGGCTTCTCGAGTCGTGGGGTGTGCGGCCGGATTACGTGGCTGGTCATTCGGTGGGTGAGATCGCGGCCGCGCATGTGGCGGGTGTGCTGTCGCTCGGGGACGCGGCGAAGCTGGTGTCGGCGCGGGCCGCGTTGATGCAGGCCCTGCCCGCCGGCGGCGCGATGGTGGCGATACAGGCCACTGAGGACGAGGTGCTGCCGTACCTGACCGACGAGGTCGGTATCGCGGCGGTCAACGGCCCTCGGTCCGTCGTGATTTCCGGCGTCGAGGACGCGGTCGGCGAAATCGGTGAGGTCTTCCGGCAGCAGGGTGGTAAGACCTCCCGCCTGAAGGTCAGTCACGCGTTCCATTCGCCGTTGATGGATCCGATGCTGGAGGACTTCGCGGAGGTCGTCGGCGGTCTGGCCCTCGACGAGCCGCGGATCCCCGTCGTTTCGAACCTCACCGGCCGACTGGCCGAGGCGTACACCCCTGAGTACTGGGTGCGGCATGTGCGTGAGGCGGTCCGCTTCGCCGACGGCGTCCGGACTCTCCACGACCTGGGCGTGACGACCTTCGTGGAGATCGGCCCCGGCGGCGTGCTGAGCGCCCTCGCCCAGGGCTGCCTCGACGACGCGGACATCGTCACTGTTCCCGCCCTGCGTACCGACCGTCCCGAACCCCAGGCGCTCACTCTCGCCCTCGGGCAGTTGCACGCACACGGTGTCTCCCCGGACTGGCGGACGCTGTTCCCCGGCGCCCGGCGGGTCGACCTGCCCACGTACGCCTTCCAGCGCGAGCGCCACTGGCTTGAAGGCACGGCCGCGCTCGACGTCTCCTCGGCGGGCCTGGACTCCTCCGGCCACGCCCTGCTCGGCGCGGTGGTGGAGACCGCCGGGACGCAGGACGTGCTGTTCACCGGCCGGCTGTCCCCGGCCGACCTGCCCTGGACCGTGGAACACACGGTCGGCGGCGTGCCGGTGCTCCCGGTCGCCGTGTTCGTGGAGCTCGCCCTGTCCGCGGGACGGCAGACCGGGTTCCCGCACCTGGAACAGCTGGACGTGGACGCCCCGCTGGTCCTGGTCGAACAGGGCGCCGTACGCGTCCAGGCGCAGGTCGGTGCGGGCGACGATCCCGACCGGCGCTCCGTGCGCGTCTTCAGCCGGCCCGCTGCCGACGGCACCGGCGAGCCCTGGGTCTGCCACGTCACCGGAGAACTCACCCGGAACGCTCCGGCGCCGGAGTTCGACACGATGACGTGGCCGCCGACGGGTGCCGAACCCGTGGACGTCGAGGGCCGTCCGGGTCTGCGCGCCGCCTGGCGCGCCGGGGACGAGCTGTACGCCGAGGCCGTACTGACCGTCGCGGAGCGGGACCGGGCGGACCGCTACGGCCTGCACCCCGTACTGCTGGACGCCGCCCTCGGCATGCTGGCGTCGAGCCGCGCCGAAGACTCCGGCAAGGTGCTCATGCCCCACGCCTGGAGCGGCATGTCCGTGCACGCTCCGGGGCCCGGGGCCGTGCGCATACGCATCCGGCCCGCCGCCGACGACGCGGTGGCGATCGAACTGTCCGACACCGACGGCTCTCCCGTCGCCTCGGTCGCGTCCGTCCGGACACGGCCGATGTCCCCACAGCAGGTGCTGGCCTCGCGCGTGGCGCACCGGGACCGGATGTTCGAGGTCGACTGGGTCGAGCACACCGCGGCTTTCGCCCCCGCACCCGCCACCGCTCCCGAAGCCGCGTGGGCGGTCCTGGGCGACGAGGGTTCCCACTCCGACATCGACGGGCTCCGCAAGGCGGTCGACGGCGGCGCGGCCATACCTGCCCACGTCCTCCTGCCCTGCGCCCCGAGCGAGGGCGATGCCGCCGCCGCGACGCGCGGGCTGCTGGCCGACGTGCTGTCGGCCGTCCAGGAGTGGGTCGCCGACGAGCGGTTCTCCGACGCGCGGCTCGTCGTGATGACGCGCGGAGCCGTCGAGCCGGACGGCACAGCTCCGGACCTCGCGCACGTCGCGGTCTCCGGTCTGGTGAAGTCGGCCCAGACCGAGCACCCGGACCGGCTCCTGCTCGTCGACGCGGACGACTCGGTCACGAACGGCGGCACGGTCACGAACGGCGGCCTCGACCCGGCGCTGGCCGCGGCCCTCGCCGCTCTGGACGAACCGCAGGCCGCGGTGCGCGACGGAAAGCTGTACGTGCCGCGCCTCGCCCGGATCACCCCGCCCGAGGAGCCCGCCGGTCACGCGTGGGACCCCGAGGGGACCGTGCTGCTCACCGGCGCGACCGGTGGCCTCGGACGGTCGCTCGCGCGGCACCTCGTCGCCGAACGCGGCGCACGGAGGCTGCTGCTGACCAGCCGACGGGGCCCCGCGGCCGAAGGCATCGGCGAACTCGTCGCCGCCCTCTCCGGACTGGGCGCGCACGTCGACGTGGCCGCCTGTGACATCGGGGACCGGGACGCCCTCGCGGAACTGCTGGCCTCGGTCCCGGCCGAGCACCCGCTCGTGGCCGTGGTGCACGCGGCGGCGGCCCTGGACGACGGCGTGGTCACCGCCCTGACCGCGGAGCGCCTGGACTCCGTGCTGCGGCCGAAGGCCGACGGGGCGCTGCACCTGCACGAACTGACCCGGGACCTGGACCTCTCCGCGTTCGTGCTCTTCTCCTCCCTGGCCGGAATCCTGGGCAGCGCCGGCGCGGCGAGCTACGCCGCTGCGAACGCCTTCCTGGACGGGCTGGCGCGGCAGCGCCGGGCCGCGGGCCTGCCCGGCACCTCGCTGGCATGGGGCCTGTGGACGGACAACGGCGGCATGGGCGACCGGATCACCGACGCCGACCGCAACCGGATGGGGCGGGCCGGAGTCGTGCCCTTCACCCCGGCGGAGGGGCTGGCCCTGTTCGACGCCGCCCTCACCGTGGACCGGCCGGTGATCGTGCCGGCCCGGCTGGACGTTCCAGGACTGCGCGCCATGGCCCGCGCCGGCATGCTGCCCGCCGTCCTCCGCGGCCTCGTCGGCGACACCGGCGCCGCGGCCGGCGGGACCGCGGCCGCACGGACCCCCGTCCTGGCCCGCCGCCTCGCCGGGATACCGGAGGCCGACCAGGAGAAGGTCCTGCTGGACCTGGTGCGCCATCAGGCGGCAGCCGCCCTCGGCCACGCCACCGCTGCCCGCATCGAGCCCACCACGGCCTTCAAGGACATCGGCTTCGACTCCCTGACCGCCGTGGAACTGCGCAACCGGCTCAAGGTCGCGACCGGGCTCCGGCTCAAGCCCACCCTTGTCTTCGACCACCCCAACCCCGTCGCGATCGCCCGGCTCCTCCACAAGGACCTGGTGCTCGACCTCACAGCCGAGGCCCCGCCCGTGCTCGCCGAACTGGACCGGCTGGAGGCGCGGCTCGCAGCGCTCGCCCCACAGGACGCGGTGCGGGACAAGGTCACCGCCCGGCTCAAGGCGCTGCTCTGGAAGTGGACGGACACCCATCAGGACGCCGCGGCGAACACCGCCGACGCCGACCCCGGCACCGACCGCGACATCGACCTGGACCGGATCGACGCCGCCACCGACGACGAGATGTTCGACCTCATCGACCAAGAGCTCGGGTCCCACTGACTCATCTCACGCACTGCTACCGAGGACGTAAAACATGTCGAACGACGACAAGCTCAGGGATTACCTCAAGCGCGTGACGGTGGACCTGCGTCAGACCCGCAGGCAGCTGAGTGAGCTGGAGGCGAAGGACACCGAGCCCATCGCCATCGTCGGGATGGCCTGCCGCTACCCGGGCGGCGTCGGCTCGCCCGAAGACCTGTGGCAACTGGTCGCCTCGGGCGGCGACGGAGTGTCCGGGTTCCCCACCGACCGCGGCTGGGACCTGGACACGGTCTACGACCCCGAGCCCGGGCGGACGGGCCGGACGTACGTGCGCAAGGGCGGATTCCTCCACGACGCCGGCGAGTTCGACCCCGCGTTCTTCGGGATCTCCCCCCGCGAGGCCCTGGTCATGGACCCGCAGCAGCGGCTGCTCCTGCAGACCTCCTGGGAGGCCCTCGAACGTGCGGGCATCGACCCCGTCACCGCACGCGGCACCCGGACGGGTGTGTTCATCGGCACCAACGGTCAGGACCACGCCTACCTTCAGCGGCCGGGCGACAGCGACATCGAGGCCCACCTCGTCACCGCGAACACCGCCGCCGTGGTGTCCGGCCGCATCTCCTACGCGCTCGGTCTCGAAGGCCCGGCGGTCACCGTCGACACGGCCTGCTCGTCCTCGCTGGTGGCGCTCCACCTGGCCGCCCAGGCGCTGCGCCGCGGCGAGTGCTCGCTCGCCCTGGCCGGCGGCGTGACCGTGATGGCCACGCCGAACACCTTCGTCGCGTTCAGTGCCCAGCGCGGCCTGTCGTCCGACGGCCGCTGCCGCGCGTTCTCCTCGACCGCCGACGGCACGGGCATGTCCGAAGGCGTCGGCGTGCTCCTGCTGGAGCGGTTGTCCGACGCCCGCCGGCTCGGCCACGACGTGCTGGCCGTCATCCGCGGCAGCGCCGTCAACCAGGACGGCGCGTCCAACGGCCTCACGGCCCCGAACGGCCCGTCGCAGGAGCGTGTGATCCGGCAGGCCCTGGAGAACGCGCGCCTGACCGCCTCCCAGGTCGACGCGGTCGAGGCGCACGGCACGGCCACCACCCTCGGCGACCCGATCGAGGTGGAGGCACTGCTCGCCACGTACGGCCAGGAGCACTCGGGCGACCGGCCGCTGTGGCTGGGATCCATCAAGTCCAACATCGGCCACACGCAGGCCGCCGCGGGTGTCGCCGGTGTGATCAAGATGGTGATGGCCATCCGCAACGGCGTCCTGCCGCAGACGCTGCACGTGGACGAGCCGACCGCTCAGGTCGACTGGTCGGCGGGCGGCGTCAAGCTCCTGACCGAGGCAGTCCGGTGGCCCGAGTCGGACCATCCCCGCCGCGCCGCCGTCTCTTCCTTCGGCGTCAGCGGCACCAACGCGCACACGATCATCGAGCAGGCCCCGGCCCTCGACGAGGAGCCCGCCGCCGAGTCGGCCGGGGCCCCGGCCGGCTCGGCGCTGCCGTGGGTGCTCTCGGCGAAGAGCGACGCGGCACTGCGTGCCCAGGCGGAGCGCCTGCTCTCCTTCCTGGAGGACGGCCGGAGCGGCCCCGGGAGCGCCCCGGCCGACATCGGCTTCTCCCTCGCCACGACGCGCACCGCCTGGGACCGCAGGGCGGCCGTCGTCGGCGAGAGCCTGGAGGAACTCACGGAGGGTGTACGGGCGTTGGCGTCCGGCACCCCGTCCGCGGCCGTGGTCCACAACGCGGCCCGCCGCGGCGGCAAGACCGGGTTCCTGTTCTCGGGTCAGGGTTCGCAGCGGGTCGGTATGGGCCGCGGACTCTACGACGCCTTCCCGGCGTTCGCCGCCGCCTACGACGAGATCCGCGCCCACCTGGACATCACACTCGACGCGGATGCGGAGCAGCTCAACCAGACCGGTTGCACCCAACCGGCGTTGTTCGCCGTGGAGGTGGCGCTGTTTCGGTTGCTGGAGTCGTGGGGTGTGCGGCCGGATTATGTGGCTGGTCATTCGGTGGGTGAGATCGCGGCTGCGCATGTGGCTGGGGTGTTGTCGTTGGACGATGCGGCGAGGTTGGTGTCGGCGCGGGCGGCGTTGATGCAGGCGCTGCCCGCCGGTGGTGCGATGGTGGCGGTGCAGGCGGCCGAGGACGAGGTGCTGGCGCACCTGACGGACGGCGTCGGTATCGCGGCGGTCAACGGGCCTCGGTCCGTCGTGGTCTCCGGTGCCGAGGATGCCGTGCTGGAGATCGCCGAAGCCTTCACTCGACAGGGCCGCAAAACATCTCGGTTGAAGGTCAGTCACGCGTTCCACTCGCCGTTGATGGATCCGATGCTGGAGGAGTTCGCCGAGGTCGTCAGCGGTCTGGCCTTCGACGAGCCGCGGATTCCCGTCGTTTCGAACCTCACCGGTCGGCTGGCCGAGGCGTACACCCCGGAGTACTGGGTGCGGCACGTGCGTGAGGCGGTGCGCTTCGCCGACGGCATCGAGACTCTGGGCGGTCTGGGTGTGAGCACGTTCGTGGAGATCGGTCCGGGCGGTGTGCTGAGCGGCATGGCGCAGGGCTGTGCGGACGACATCGTCACCGTTCCCGTGCTCCGGGCCGACCGTCCCGAGCGGCAGGCCGTCGTGACCGCGCTCGCCGAACTGCACGTCAGCGGTGCCGAAGTGGACTGGCACGCCTTCTTCCCGGGCGCCCGGCGCGTCGACCTGCCCACCTACGCCTTCCAGCAGCAGCGCTACTGGCTCGACGCCCCCGAGGCCGAGACGGCCGCCGTGGACGCGGTCGACGCCGAGTTCTGGGCGAGCGTCGAGCGCGAGGACGCCCAGTCCCTCGCCGCCACGCTGGGGCTGAGCCCCGAGGAACTAAACGTCGTAGTACCGAAGTTGTCGGCCTGGCGGGGTCGGCGGCGCGAGCAGTCCGTCGTGGACGGCTGGCGTTACCAACTGGCCTGGCAACCGCTGAACGGCCTGTCCGCAGGCGACCTGTCCGGCAGCACATGGCTGTTCGCCGCGCCCGAGGGCGACGAGTGGGCCGGCACGGTCCGCGCGGCCCTGGCCGGACGCGGCGCGTACCTGATCCCGCTGACGGTCGGCGCCGACGCCGACCGCGCGTCCCTGACCGACGAGCTGACCCGGGTCGCGGGCGAAGCCGGATCGCTCGACGGCGTCCTGTCCCTGCTCGCGACCGACGAGACCGCCTCGCCCGAACACCCCGCGCTCTCCCAGGGCTTGGCGCAGACCGTGGCCCTGGCCCAGGCACTTGGTGACGCGGGCATCGACGCGCCGCTGTGGTGCGCCACCCGGGGAGCGGCCGCCACCGGCCGCTCCGACGACGCACCGCTCAGCGCGGTGCAGAACCAGGTGTGGGGCCTCGGCCGTGCCCTGGCCCTGGAGCACGCCCGGCGCTGGGGCGGCCTGATCGACCTGCCGGCGGCCGTCGACGAGCGCGCCGCCGGCCGTATCGCCGCCGTACTGAGCCAGGGAGCCGGCGCCGCCGATGGCCAGGAGGACCAGGTCGCCGTCCGCGCCTCCGGCGTGTTCACCGCCCGGCTCGCCCACGCCCGAAGCGGCGCCGGCCGTTCGTGGTCGCCGCGCGGCACGGTGCTGATCACCGGTGGTACGGGTGCGCTGGGCGGGCACGTGGCCCGCTGGCTCGCCCGTGCCGGTGCCGAACACCTCGTGCTCACCGGCCGCCGCGGCGCCGACGCGCCCGGTGCCACCCGCCTCAAGGACGAACTGGAGGAGCTGGGAGCGCGCGTCACCCTCGCCGTGTGCGATGTCGCCGACCGCGAAGCGGTGGCGGCGCTGCTCGCCGAGCACACGTTCACCTCCGTCTTCCACGCCGCGGGCGTGGAACAGTCAGCCCCCTTCGACGAGCTGACACCGGCCGACTTCGCCCGCACGGTGGCGGCGAAGGCCCGCGGCGCCGCGCACCTGGACGAACTGCTCGGCGACCGCGAGCTGGACGCCTTCGTCCTCTTCTCCTCGATTGCCGGCGTGTGGGGCAGCGGACTGCAGACCGCCTACGCCGCCGGCAACGCCTTCCTCGACGGGCTCGCCGCCCGGCGGAGGGCCCGGGGCCTGGCCGCCACCGCGATCGCCTGGGGCCCGTGGGCCGACGGCGGCATGGTCACCGACGCCGACGAGGAACACCTGCGCCGCCGCGGCGTCGTCACCCTGCCCGCCGCACTCGCCGTGACCGCGGTCCAGCGCGCCCTGGACTGCGACGACACCGCGGTCGTCGTGGCCGACATCGACTGGGAACGGTTCATCGGACCGTTCACCCTCGGCCGCCCGAGCGCCCTGCTGTCCGAGTTGCCCGAGGTGCGCCGCGCAGGCACCGCCGCACCGGCCGGCGCCGCCACCGGCGCCGCGCCCCTGGCGGCCCGGCTCGCCGGACTGCCGGAGGCCGAGCGCACGGAGAGACTGATCGACCTGGTCCGCGCGCACGTCGCGGCCGTCCTGGGCCACTCCTCGGCGGCGGAGGTCGAGCCCGACCGGGCGTTCAAGGACCTCGGCTTCGACTCCCTGACCGCCGTCGAACTCCGCAACAAGGTGAACACGGCGACCGGTCTCGCGCTGCCGCCCACGCTGGTCTTCGACCACCCCAACGCCACGGCGCTCGCCCGCTTCCTGCAGAGCGAGCTGCTCGGATCGAAGGCCGCCGTGGAGCAGGAGCGGCACGCGGCCGCCGACGACGAGCCCATCGCCATCGTGGCGATGAGCTGCCACCTGCCCGGCGGCGTCGACTCGCCCGAGGCGCTGTGGGACCTGGTGACGTCCGGAGGCGACGCCGTCTCCGCGTTCCCGTCGAACCGCGGCTGGGACGTCGAGGCCCTCTACGACCCCGACCCCGACCGCCCCGGCAAGACCTACGCGCGCGACGGCGGCTTCCTTTATGGCGCCACCGACTTCGACGCCGGCTTCTTCGGGATCTCCCCGCATGAGGCCCTGGCGATGGACCCGCAGCAGCGCCTGCTGCTGGAGGCCTCGTGGGAGGCCTTCGAGCGGGCCGGGATCGCTCCCGCGCAGCTGCGCGGCAGCCGGACCGGCGTCTTCGTCGGCATGGCCTACCAGGGCTACGGAGCCGATGTGCGTCGCGTGCCGGAAGGCGTCGAAGGACACCGGCTCGTCGGCGGCGCGTCCAGCGTCGTCTCCGGCCGGGTGGCCTACACCTTCGGACTCGAAGGGCCCGCAGTCACGATCGACACGGCGTGCTCGTCGTCCCTGGTCGCCCTGCACCTGGCCATCCAGTCGCTGCGCAACGGCGAGAGCACGATGGCGCTGGCCGGCGGCGTCACCGTCATGGCCAGTCCGAGCGTTTTCGTGGAGTTCAGCCGCCAGCGCGGTCTGTCGCCCGACGGGCGGTGCAGGGCGTTCGGTGCCGGTGCCGACGGCACCGGCTGGGCGGAGGGCGTGGGCGTGGTGCTCGTGGAGCGCCTCTCCGACGCCCGCCGCAACGGGCACCAGGTGTTGGCGGTGGTACGGGGCAGCGCCGTGAACCAGGACGGGGCGTCCAACGGGCTGACCGCGCCGAACGGCCCGGCGCAGCAGCGGGTCATCCGCCAGGCCCTGGCCTCCGCCGGGCTCGCTCCGGGCGATGTGGATGTGGTCGAGGCGCACGGTACGGGCACGAGGCTGGGCGACCCGATCGAGGCGCAGGCGCTCCTTGCGACCTATGGCCAGGAGCGTGAACGGCCGCTCCTGCTCGGCTCGTTGAAGTCCAACATCGGTCACGCGCAGGCTGCCGCGGGTGTCGCCGGTGTGATCAAGATGGTGATGGCGATGCGCCACGGAGTGCTCCCGCGAACCCTGCACGCCGATGAGCCGACGCCGCATGTGGACTGGTCGGCGGGCGCGGTCCGGCTGCTGACCGAGGCCGTCGGCTGGCCGGAGACGGACCGTCCGCGCCGTGCCGCGATCTCGTCCTTCGGTGTCAGCGGCACCAACGCCCACACCATCATCGAACAGGCCCCCGCCACGGAGGAGTTGCCTCACACGCCCGACTCCGGCGCGCTCGTGCCGTGGGTGCTGTCGGGCAAGGGCGAGCCGGCGCTGCGTGCCCAGGCGGCCCGGCTGGCCGGCCACCTCGACGCGAACGACGGCTGGACGGCTTCCGACATCGGCCTCTCCCTGGCCTCCCGCGAGACGTTCGAGGACCGCGCGGTGCTCCTGGCGGAGGGCTCGGGCAAGCTCCGGCAAACCCTCACCGCCCTCGCCGCCGGTCAACCGGCGGCGAACGTGACGCTGGGACGAGCCCGCTCCGAGGGCAAGGTCGGTTTTCTGTTCTCGGGTCAGGGTTCGCAGCGGATCGGTATGGGGCGTGAGTTGTATGAGGCGTTCCCCGTCTTCGCCGATGCGTACGACGAGGTGTGTGCGCGTCTGGAGGCACCGGTCGACGTCGATGCCGAGAGCCTGCACCGAACGGGGTGTGCTCAGCCCGCGCTTTTCGCGGTGGAGGTTGCCCTGTTCCGGTTGCTGGAGTCGTGGGGTGTGCGGCCGGATTACGTGGCCGGTCATTCGGTGGGTGAGATCGCGGCCGCGCATGTGGCCGGGGTGTTGTCGTTGGACGATGCCGTGAGGCTGGTGTCGGCGCGTGCGGCGTTGATGCAGGCGCTGCCCGCCGGTGGTGCGATGGTGGCGGTGCAGGCGGCCGAGGAGGAGGTGCTGCCGCATCTGACCGAGGAGGTCGGTATCGCGGCGGTCAACGGGCCTCGGTCCGTTGTGGTCTCCGGTGCCGAGGATGCCGTGCTGGAGATCGCTGAGGCTTTCACTCGGCAAGGCCGCAAAACATCTCGGTTGAAGGTCAGTCACGCGTTCCATTCGCCGTTGATGGACCCGATGCTGGAGGAGTTCGCGCAGGTCGTCCGCAGTCTGACGTTCAGTGAGCCGAAGATTCCAGTGGTCTCCAACCTCACGGGTCAGCTCGTCGAGGCCTACACCCCTGAGTACTGGGTCCGGCACGTCCGTGAGGCGGTCCGCTTCGCCGATGGCGTCGGGACCCTGCACGGCCTGGGCGTGACCACGCTCGTCGAGGTCGGCCCCGGCGGCGTCCTCAGTGCCCTGGCACAGGCCTGCGCGGACGACATCGTCACCGTCCCCGTACTCCGAGCCGACCGCCCCGAGCAGCAGGCACTCCTCACCGCGCTCGCCGAACTGCACGTGCACGGCACCTCCTTGGACTGGCAGGCACTCTTCCCCGGCGCCCACCGCGTCACCCTGCCCACCTACGCCTTCCAGCGCGAGCGCTTCTGGCTGGACGGGGAGGGGGACGAGGACCTGACCGCCGCCGGCACCCCGGCCGACGCGGCGGACTCCGGCTTCTGGGACAGCGTGGAACGCGAGGACGCGGAGTCCCTCGCCGCGACCCTGGGCGTCGGCGCGGACGCCTCGCTGAGCGCGCTCCTGCCCAGGCTGTCCGCGTGGCGCCGTCAGCGCCGCGAACAGTCCGTGGTCGACGGCTGGCGTTACCGCGTCACATGGAAGCCACTCGGCCCGCTTCCTCGGCCCGGCGCGTCCGGGACCTGGCTGCTCGTCGTGGCCGGCGAGAGCGAGTGGACCGCCTCGGTGCGCACCGCGCTCGGCGAGCGCGGCCTGGAACTGGTGACGCTCGTCGCCGGTCCCGGCACCGACCGCGGGACGCTGGCCGGCGAGCTGGCCGGCGTCGGCCCGCTGACCGGCGTGCTGTCCCTGCTCGCCGAGGACGAGAGCGCCTCGGCAGGCCACCCCGGCCTGTCGCACGGCCTCGCGGCGACCCTCTGCCTCGTGCAGGCGCTCGGCGACGCGGGCGTCGACGTCCCGCTGTGGTGCGCCACGCGCGGCGCGGTGGCCACCGGCCGCTCCGACCGCGTGGACCGCCCGCTGCAGTCGCAGGTGTGGGGCTTCGGCCGGGCGGCGGCGCTGGAACACCCGCAGCGCTGGGGTGGACTGCTCGACCTTCCGGATCTGCTGGACGCCCGCGCCGCGGCCCGCGTGGCCGCCGTTCTCGGCCAGACGGCCGAGGACCAGGTGGCGGTCCGGGCCTCGGGCCTCTTCGGGCGCCGGCTCGTCCGGGCCGCCCGCGCCACCGGCCCCGCCCAGGAGTGGTCGCCGCGCGGCACGGTGCTGATCACCGGGGGGACGGGTGCGCTGGGCGGGCACGTGGCCCGCTGGCTCGCCGGTGCCGGTGCCGAACACCTCGTGCTCACCAGCCGCCGAGGCCCCGCGGCGCCCGGCGTCGCGGAGCTCGTCGCGGAGCTGGAGGAGCTCGGCGCGGCCGCGACCGTCGTGGCCTGTGACGCGGCCGACCGTGACGCCCTGCGGGCGCTGCTGGCCGAGCACCCCGTCAATGCCGTCGTCCACGCCGCCGGCGTCGGCGACCACGTCATGATCGAGGACTCCGATCCGGCCGGGTTCGCCGACACGGTGGTGGCCAAGGCCGCAGGTGCCACGCACCTGGACGAACTGCTGGCCGGTCAGGAGCTCGACGCGTTCGTCATGTTCTCCTCGGGCGCCGGCATCTGGGGCGGCGCCGGCCAGGGCGCCTACTCGGCGGCCAACGCCTACCTGGACGCCCTCGCCGAGTACCGGCGGGCACATGGGCGCACCGCGCTCGCCGTCTCCTGGGGCGGCTGGGCCGAGGGCGGCATGGCCGGCGTCGGCGACGGAGAGGAGATGCTGCGCCGCCGCGGTCTGCCGCCCATGCGGCCCGCCCTCGCGGTCTCCGTGCTCCAACAGGCGCTGGCCCACGGCGAGACCGCCCTCACCGTCGCGGACTTCGAGTGGGAGCGGTTCATCGGCCCGTTCACGGTCATCCGCCCCAGCGCTCTGTTCTCCGACGTGCCCGAGGCGCGCCGAGCCCTGGAGGCGCCGGCCTCCGGCGGCGCCGAAGCCGGCAACGCGCTCGCCGCGAAGCTGGCCGGGCTGTCGGCGGGCGAGCAGGACCGCACGCTGGTGGACCTCGTCCGTACGCACGCGGCCGCCGTGCTCGGTCACGACGGTGCCGCGGCGGTGGAGCCCGGCCGGGCGTTCAACGACCTCGGCTTCGACTCGCTCACCGCCGTCGAACTGCGCAACAAGCTCACGGCCGGCACCGGCCTGAAGCTGCCCACCACGCTGGTCTTCGACCACCCCAACGCCACGGCTCTGGCCCGGTTCCTGCGTGCCGAACTGCTCGGTTCGCAGGGCGCCGTGCCGCAGGAGCAGCGCACGGCCGCCGTCGGCGACGAACCCATCGCGATCGTGGCCATGAGCTGCCGCCTTCCCGGTGGCGTCGGCTCGCCCGAAGACCTGTGGCAGCTCGTGACGTCCGGCGGCGACGCGATCTCCGGCTTCCCCGAGGACCGCGGCTGGGACGTCGAGGACCTCTACGACCCCGACCCGGGCACCCCCGGCAAGACCTACGCGCGCGACGGCGGCTTCCTCTACGACGCCGGCGACTTCGACGCCGCGCTGTTCGGGATCTCGCCGCGCGAGGCGCTCGCGATGGACCCGCAGCAGCGCCTGCTGCTGGAGGCATCGTGGGAGGCCTTCGAGCGGGCCGGAATCGACCCGGCCTCCCTGAAGGGCAGCCGCACCGGCGTGTTCGTCGGCATGTCCTACCAGGGCTACGGCGCGGGCCTTCAGGAGGTCCCGGAAGGTGTCGAGGGCCACCTGCTCACCGGCAGCGCCGCGAGCGTCGTCTCCGGGCGCGTGGCCTACTCGTTCGGCCTGGAGGGCCCGGCCGTCACCGTCGACACGGCGTGCTCGTCGTCCCTGGTCGCCCTGCACCTGGCCATCCAGTCGCTGCGGGGCGGCGAGAGCACGATGGCCGTCGCGGGCGGGGTGAACGTCATGGCCGTACCGGCCGCGTTCGTGGAGTTCAGCCGCCAGCGCGGTCTGTCGCCCGACGGACGGTGCAGGGCGTTCGGTGCCGGTGCCGACGGCACCGGCTGGGCGGAGGGCGTGGGCGTGGTGCTCGTGGAGCGCCTCTCCGACGCCCGCCGCAACGGGCACCAGGTGTTGGCGGTGGTACGGGGCAGCGCCGTGAACCAGGACGGGGCGTCCAACGGGCTGACCGCGCCGAACGGCCCGGCGCAGCAGCGGGTCATCCGCCAGGCCCTGGCCTCCGCCGGGCTCACCGAGGCCGACGTCGACGCGGTGGAGGCACACGGCACGGGCACCGCTCTGGGTGACCCGATCGAGGCGCAGGCGCTGCTCGCCACGTACGGCCAGGAACGCCCGGAGGACCGGCCGCTGTGGCTCGGCTCGCTGAAGTCCAACATCGGTCACGCCCAGGCGGCGTCCGGCGTGGCCGGTGTGATCAAGATGGTGATGGCGATGCGCCACGGCGTCCTTCCGCGGACACTGCACGCCGATGAGCCGACGCCGCACGTGGACTGGTCGGCGGGCGCGGTCCGGCTGCTGACCGAGGCCGTCGGCTGGCCGGAGACGGACCGTCCGCGCCGTGCCGCGATCTCGTCCTTCGGCGTCAGCGGCACCAACGCCCACACCATCATCGAACAGGCCCCGCCGGCCGAACCGGCCGCCGTCGCACCGGTCGAGGTCGCCTCGCCGGCCGTACCGTGGGTCCTGTCCGGCAAGTCCGGGGCCGCGCTGCGCGCCCAGGCCGAGCGCCTGCTGTCCCTCACGGCCGACGGCGCCGAACCGTCCCCCACCGACGTCGGCTTCTCGCTGGCCACTACCCGGACCGCCCTGGAGCACCGCGCCGCCGTGGTCGGTGCCGACCACGGCCGGATCGCCGAGGGCCTGCGGGCCCTGGCTTCGGGGGCGCCCGCTCCCGGCGTCGCTCTCGGCCGCGCCGGCGCCGGCCGGGTCGGGTTCCTGTTCTCCGGGCAGGGCTCGCAGCGCATCGGCATGGGGCGGGAACTGTACGAGGCGTTCCCGGTCTTCGCGGAGGCGTACGACGAGGTGTGCGCCCACCTCGACCGGCACCTCGACCGGCCACTGCGGGACGTGGCCTTCTGCGAGAACGGTCACGAGGACGGCGAGCAGCTGAACCGCACCGTCTTCACCCAGCCGGCGCTGTTCGCGCACGAGGTCGCCGTGCACCGCCTGCTCGGATCGTGGGGCGTGCGGCCGGACTTCCTGGCCGGGCACTCCGTGGGCGAGATCGCGGCCGCCCACGTGGCCGGGGCCCTGTCGCTGGAGGACGCGGCCGCACTGGTGACGGCTCGTGCCGCGCTGATGCAGGCCCTGCCCGCCGGCGGGGCGATGATCGCCGTCCAGGCCACCGAGGACGAGGTGCTGCCGCAGCTCACCGACGACGCCGACATCGCGGCGGTCAACGGCCCGCGGTCCGTCGTGGTCTCCGGAGCCGAGGACGCAGTGGCCGCCGTCGCGGACCACTTCGCCCGGGAGGGCCGCAAGACCTCCCGGCTCACCGTGAGCCACGCGTTCCACTCGCCGCTGATGGACCCCGTGCTGGCGGACTTCGCCCGCGTCGTCGGCGGTCTGCGCTTCGAGACACCCCGGACACCGGTCGTCTCGAACCTCACCGGTGAGCTCATCGACGCGTACACACCGGACTACTGGGTCCGGCACGCCCGCGAGGCCGTGCGCTTCGCCGACGGCATCCGGACCCTGGCCGGGCTGGGCGTGACCACGTTCGTGGAGACCGGCCCCGGCGCGGTGCTCAGCGCCATGACCCTGGGCTGCCTGGACGGCGCGGTCACCGTTCCCTCCGCACGGTCAGGCAGCCCCGAACCCGAGGCGATCACCGGCGCCCTCGCGCAACTCCACGTGCACGGTGTTCCCGTCGACTGGCAGGCGTTCTTCGCCGGCCGCGGCGCCCGGCGCGCCGACCTGCCCACCTACGCCTTCCAGCACCGGCGGTACTGGCTGGATACCACCACGCCCACGGCCGCCGCCGTCGAGGGGACCGACGCCGTGGAGGCCGGGTTCTGGGCGACGGTGGAGCGCGAGGACACCCAGTCCCTCGCCGCCACCCTCGACCTGCCCGCCGAGCGGTTGGACGCGGTGCTGCCCCGGCTGTCCGCGTGGCGGCGACAGCAGCGCCAGGAGTCCGCCGTGGAAGGCTGGTCCTACCGCACGGGCTGGAAACCGCTCGGCGGCCTCCGGGCGCACGAACTGCCGGGCGACTGGCTGTTCCTGGTCACCGAGGACACCGAGGACACCGCGGACGCCGAGGCTGTCGAGTGGACCGCCGCCGTCGCCGACGGGCTCGCCGCCCGCGGGGCCCGGCTGGTCCGGGTGGCGGTCGACCCGGCCGCCGACCGCGGCGCACTGCTGCGACAGCTCGGCGACGCCGTCCGGGAGACCACGGTCGACGGGGTGATCTCCCTGCTCGGCACCGACGAGCGTCCCCACACCGGACACCCGGCTCTCTCCGTCGGCACCGCGCTGTCCCTCACGCTCGTCCAGGCCCTGGGCGACGCCGGCATCGACGCCCCGCTGTGGGCGCTGACCCGGTCCGCCATGTCCACCGGCCGTGCGGACACGGTGCCGAGCGCCACTCAGAGCGCCGTCTGGGGCCTCGGCCGGGTCGCCGCGCTGGAGCACGCGCCGCGCTGGGGCGGTCTGATCGACCTCCCGGACACGGTCGACGACCGGGTCGCCGACCGCCTCGCCGCAGTGCTCGGCCAGTCGGTCGAGGAACAGTCGGCCGAGGACCAGATCGCGATCCGCGCCCGCGGCGTGTTCGGCCGCCGGCTGTCCCACACCGCCGCCCGCGGGAACACCCGGGCCGGGCAGCGGTGGTCGCCGCGCGGCACGGTGCTGATCACCGGGGGGACGGGTGCGCTGGGCGGGCACGTGGCCCGCTGGCTCGCCGGTGCCGGTGCCGAACACCTTGTGCTCACCAGCCGCCGCGGCCTCGACGCGCCGGGCGCGGCCGGTCTCCTCGCAGAGCTGGAGGCGACCGGTGTCCGGGTCACCGTCGCCGCGTGCGACGTCGCCGACCGTGAGGCGCTCGCCGCGCTGCTCGCCGAGCACCAGGTGAACGCCGTCGTCCACACGGCGGGCGTGGACCACCTGGAGCCGCTGGAGGCCATGACACCGGGCTCCTTCGCCGACGTGCTGTCCGCCAAGGCAGCCGGCGCCCTGCACCTCGACGCGCTCCTCGCCGGCCAGGAACTCGACGCCTTCGTCCTCTTCTCCTCCATCGCCGGCGTGTGGGGCAGCGGCCACCAGGCCGCCTACGCGGCGGCCAACGCCCTGCTCGACGGACTCGCCGAACGCCGCCGGGCCCAAGGCCTGCCGGCGACCGCCGTGGCCTGGGGCCCGTGGGCCGGCGGCGGCATGGCCGAAGCCGACGGCGCGGACGAACGACTGCGCCGCCGCGGCCTGACCCCGATGCCCGCCACGCTCGCTGTGGCCGGCCTCCGGCAGGCGCTGGAATCCGGCGAGGCGACCGCCACGGTGGCCGACGTCGACTGGGAGCGGTTCCTGCCCCCGTTCACCCTGGGCCGCCCGAGCGCCCTGCTCCGCGACCTCCCGGAGGCCGACCGGATCCTCACCGCGGACAGCACCGCCGGCGGGCCAGGCACGGCAGCCGCCTCCCCCTTGGCCGACCGCCTCACCGGGATGCCCGAGACCGAGCAGCACGCGCTGCTGGTCGACCTCGTCCGCACCCACGCGGCGGCCGTCCTCGGTCACAACAGCGCCGGCGAGGTCGAGGCCGACCGGGCCTTCAAGGACCTGGGCTTCGACTCCCTGACCGCCGTCGAACTGCGCAACAAGCTCAACGCCGAGAGCGGGCTCGCACTGCCGCCCACACTGGTCTTCGACCACCCCAACGCCCAGGCACTCGCCCGGCAGCTGCGCACCGAGCTCACCGGCCTCACCGTCGCGGCCTCACCGGAAGCCGCCGCCGCGCCCGCCGAGGACGACGACCCCATCGCGATCGTCGGCATGGCGTGCCGCTACCCGGGCGGGGTGCGTTCCCCCGAGGACCTGTGGCAGTTGGTGGTCTCCGGCGGCGACGCGGTCGGCGAGTTCCCGGCGGACCGCGGCTGGGACGTGGAGGACATCTACGACCCGGACCCGGACGCGTCCGGCAAGACGTACACGCGCCGCGGTGGATTCCTCTACGACGCGGGGGAGTTCGACCCGGGGTTCTTCGGGATCAGCCCGCGTGAGGCCGTGGCGATGGATCCGCAGCAACGGCTGTTGCTGGAGACCACGTGGGAGACGTTCGAGCGCGCCGGCATCGACGCGGAGTCGGTGCGCGGCAGCCGTACCGGAGTCTTCGTCGGTTCCGGATACCAGGACTACGCCGCCCAGGCCTTCCACGCGATCGACGACTCCGAGGGCTTCTTCGGCACGGGCAACTCGGCGAGCATCATGTCCGGCCGTATCGCCTACACCCTCGGCCTGGAAGGACCGGCCGTCACGGTCGACACGGCGTGCTCGTCGTCGCTCGTGGCCCTGCACTGGGCGGTCCAGGCGCTGCGCAACGGCGAGTGCTCCATGGCGCTGGCCGGGGGCGTGATGGTCATGTCCACCCCGCGCGCGTTCGTGGAGTTCAGCCGCCAGCGCGGGCTGGCCCCTGACGGACGGTGCAAGCCGTTCGCCGCCGGGGCCGACGGCACCGGCTGGGCCGAGGGCGTCGGCCTGCTCCTGGTGGAGCGGCTGTCCGACGCCCGCCGCAACGGGCACCAGGTGCTGGCGGTGGTTCGCGGCAGCGCGGTCAACCAGGACGGCGCATCCAATGGCCTGACCGCGCCGAACGGTCCCGCGCAGCAGCGGGTGATCCGGCAGGCACTCACCTCCGCGGGCCTCACCACCGCTGATGTCGACGCGGTGGAGGCGCACGGTACGGGCACGAGGCTGGGTGACCCGATCGAGGCGCAGGCGCTCCTCGCCACGTACGGGCAGGGACGGGACGGCGACCGGCCTTTGTGGCTGGGCTCGTTGAAGTCCAACATCGGTCACGCGCAGGCTGCAGCGGGTGTCGCCGGTGTGATCAAGATGGTGATGGCGATGCGCCACGGAGTGCTTCCGCGGACCCTGCACGTGGATGAGCCGACGTCGCATGTGGACTGGTCGGCCGGTGATGTCCGGTTGCTGACCGAGGCCGTCGACTGGCCCGAGTCGGACCGTCCGCGCCGTGCCGCGATCTCGTCCTTCGGTGTCAGCGGCACCAACGCCCACACCATCATCGAACAGGCCCCACCGGCCCCGGCCGAAAAGGCCCCAGCCGTTCCCGCCCCGGCGCTCCTGCCGTGGGTGCTCTCCGCCAGGACCAGCGATGCTCTGCGCGACCAGGCACGACGACTGCTGGGCTTCGTGGAGGACGGCACGTCACCGGCCGATGTCGGCTTCTCGCTGGCCACCACCCGGAGCACCCTGCGCCACAGGGCGGCCGTCATCGGCGAGAGCTGTGACGACTTCCGCCGCGGACTGGAACGCCTGGCAGCCGGAATGCCGTCGCCCGGAGTCGTCCAGGGCCGACCGGGAGGCAAGGTCGGTTTTCTGTTCTCGGGTCAGGGTTCGCAGCGGATCGGTATGGGGCGTGAGTTGTATGAGGCGTTCCCCGTCTTCGCCGATGCGTACGACGAGGTGTGCGCGCACCTGGACGCCCCCGTCGACGTCGATGCCGAGAGCCTGCATCAGACGGGTTGCACGCAGCCGGCGTTGTTCGCTGTTGAGGTGGCGCTGTTCCGGTTGCTGGAGTCGTGGGGTGTGCGGCCGGATTATGTGGCCGGTCATTCGGTGGGTGAGATCGCGGCCGCGCATGTGGCCGGGGTGTTGTCGTTGGACGACGCCGTGAGGCTGGTGTCGGCGCGTGCGGCGTTGATGCAGGCGCTGCCCGCCGGTGGTGCGATGGTGGCGGTGCAGGCGGCCGAGGACGAGGTGCTGCCGCATCTGACTGACGAGGTCGGGATCGCGGCGGTCAACGGGCCTCGGTCGGTGGTGGTCTCCGGTGCCGAGGACGCGGTGTTGGAGATCGCCGAGGCTTTCACTCGACAGGGCTGCAAGACCTCGCGGTTGAAGGTCAGTCACGCGTTCCACTCGCCGTTGATGGACCCGATGCTGGAGGAGTTCGCCGAGGTCGTCCGCAGTCTGACGTTCAGTCAGCCGAAGATTCCCGTGGTCTCCAACCTCACGGGTCAGCTCGTCGAGGCCTACACCCCTGAGTACTGGGTGCGGCACGTCCGTGAGGCGGTCCGCTTCGCCGATGGCGTCGGGACCCTGCACGGCCTGGGCGTGACCACGTTCGTCGAGGTCGGCCCCGGCGGCGTCCTCAGTGCCCTGGCACAGGCCTGCGCGGACGACATCGTCACCGTCCCCGTACTCCGGGCCGACCGCCCAGAGCGGCAGGCCGTCGTGACCGCGCTCGCCGAACTGCACGTGCACGGCGTGTCCGTGGACTGGAGCTCGTTCTTCGCCGGTGCGCGGAAGACCGACCTGCCGACCTACGCCTTCCAGCACGAGCGGTACTGGGTCGACGCCCCGGAAACCGCTGCCGCCGCCCCGGCGGTGGATCCGGTGGACGCGGAGTTCTGGGAGACCGTCGAGCGCGAGGACCTGCGGTCCCTCGCCGAGACGCTCGACATCGGGGCAGGGGACGCGTTCAGCGACGTGCTGCCGAGGCTGTCGTCGTGGCGGCGGCAGCGCAAGGAGCAGTCCACCGTGGACGGCTGGCGCTACGGCGTCACCTGGAAGGCGATACCCGACCCCTCCCCGGAGGACCCTGCCCGGAACGGCATATGGCTGGTTCCGGTCAGCGCCGCCCAGCTCGGCGACGACTGGGTCGCCGCCTGCCTCCGCGCGCTGACCGAGCGGGGCCTGGCCCCGCTGCCGGTCCCGGTCGAGCCGGCCACCGGCCGTGGGGACCTGACCGCGCAACTCGCCCGAGCGGCCGGGGACGAGACCGTGGCGGGCGTCCTGTCGCTGCTCGCCGTCGACGGCGAGGCCGCCCCGCAGGCCGCCGCGATGCCCGTCGGTGTCACGCTGTCCGTGCTGCTCGTCCAGGCCCTGGGCGACACGGGCATCGGCGCCCCGCTGTGGTGCGCGACCCGGAACGCGGTGGGCGTGAACTCCGCCGACGAGGCGGCGGACCCGTACCAGTCCCTGGTCTGGGGTCTGGGCAGGGTGGCGGCGCTGGAGCACTCGCGGCGCTGGGGCGGTCTCGTCGACCTTCCCGGCACGGTCGACGACCGGGTCGCCGGCCGCCTCGTCGCGGTCCTCGGCCAGTCGGCCGAGGACCAGGTCGCGATCCGCGACCACGGGGTGTTCGCACGGCGCCTGTCGCGTCTGCCCGCAGCCCGGAGCGACCGTTCGTGGTCGCCGCGCGGCACGGTGCTGATCACCGGTGGTACGGGTGCGCTGGGCGGACACGTGGCCCGCTGGCTCGCCCGTGCCGGTGCCGAACACCTCGTGCTCACCGGCCGCCGCGGCGCCGACGCGCCCGGTGCCACCCGCCTCAAGGACGAACTGGAGGAGCTGGGAGCGCGCGTCACCCTCGCCGTGTGCGATGTCGTCGACCGCGACGCGGTGGCGGCGCTGCTCGCCGAGCACCCGGTGAACGCCGTCGTCCACACGGCCGGCACCGCCGAGGCGGCCATGCTCGCCGAGACGAGCCTCGGCGACTTCGCGGCGACGGTCGCCGCGAAGGCCGTGGGGGCCGCGCACCTCCACGAACTGCTCGGCGATCAGGAGCTGGACGCCTTCGTCCTCTTCTCCTCCATCTCCGGTGTGTGGGGAGGCGGCGGGCAGGCCGCGTATTCGGCCGCGAACGCCTTCCTCGACGGCCTGGCGCAGCACCGGCGGGCCCGGGGCCTCACCGCGACCGCGATCGCCTGGGGCCCGTGGGGCGAGGGAGGCATGGTCGCCGACGCCGGGGACGAGGAGCGGCTGCGACAGCGCGGCCTGACCGTGCTGCGGCCGGACAGGGCTGTCTCCGCGCTGCACGGTGCGCTGAGCGGCGGGGACGGCACGGTCACCGTGGCCGACGTGGACTGGGAGCGGTTCGTCGTCCCGTTCACCGTCGGCAGGCCGAGCGCGCTGCTGAGCGACCTGCCCGAGGTCAGGGACGCCCTCGCGGAGGAGCCCGCCGAGCAGACCGCGGAGCCGTCCGCGCTCAAGGCGAAGCTGTCCACGCTGTCCGAAGGCGAACGGCAACGCCTGCTCGTGGACACGGTGTGCGCGCACGCGGCGGCAGTACTGGGCCACAGCGGATCCGCGGCGGTGGAACCGGACCTGGCGTTCCGGGACCTCGGCTTCGACTCCCTGACCGCGGTGGAGCTGCGCAACCTGCTCACTGCCGACACCGGCCTGACCCTGCCCGCGACGCTGGTCTTCGACCACCCGACGCCCGAGGCGGTCGCCCGCCACCTGCGGAGCGAACTCACCGGCGGGACGGGCCCGGAGGAGGTGTCGGTCTTCAGCGAGCTCGACCGGCTGGAGTCGGTGATCTCGACGGCCGCCTCGGCCGAGGAGACGGTCCGGTCGGGGGTGCGGAGGCGGCTGCAGGAACTGCTGTCCCTGGTGAACTCCGCCGGAGAGCAAGGCGCGGAATCCGCCGACGCGCAGCGACAGCTCCAGGACGCGACGATCGACGACATCTTCGATCTGATCGATCAAGATCTAGAAATTTCCTAGTTCTTGGCGCTCTACCTTTAACGACAGCCGAGGACGGATGAGGCGGATGAGCAGCAACGAAGACAGGCTTCTCGAGTATCTCAAGCGCGTCACCGGAGACCTTCGTCAGGTCCGGGAGCGCCTTCGCGAGGTCGAGGAGAAGGACCAGGAACCCATCGCGATCGTCGGCATGGCGTGCCGGTATCCGGGCGGGGTGCGTTCGCCCGAGGACCTGTGGCAGTTGGTGGCCGCCGGTGGTGACGCGGTCGGCGGGTTCCCGGCGGACCGTGGCTGGGACGTGGAGGACATCTACGACCCGGACCCGGAGGCGACGGGGAAGACGTACGCGCGGCACGGTGGATTCCTGTACGACGCGGGGGAGTTCGACCCGGGGTTCTTCGGGATCAGCCCGCGTGAGGCCGTGGCGATGGATCCGCAGCAGCGCCTGTTGCTGGAGACCACGTGGGAGGCGTTCGAGCGCGCCGGTATCGACGCGGAGTCGGTGCGTGGCAGCCGTACCGGAGTCTTCGTCGGCTCCGGCTACCAGGACTACGTCAACCTCCTGGTCGGGGTGGGCGGCGAGTCCGACGGCCATCTCGGGACCGGCAACTCCGCCAGTGTGATGTCCGGTCGCATCGCCTACACCTTCGGCCTGGAGGGCCCGGCGGTCACCGTCGACACGGCGTGCTCGTCGTCGCTGGTGGCGCTGCACTGGGCGATCCAGGCGCTGCGGGGCGGCGAGTGCTCCATGGCGCTGGCCGGCGGCGTGCAGGTGATGACCACGCCCACCGCGTTCGTGGAGTTCAGCCGCCAGCGCGGGCTGGCCCCCGACGGACGGTGCAAGCCGTTCGCCGCCGGGGCCGACGGCACCGGCTGGGCCGAGGGCGTCGGCCTGCTCCTGGTGGAGCGGCTGTCCGACGCCCGCCGCAACGGGCACCAGGTGCTGGCCGTCGTCCGTGGCAGCGCCGTCAACCAGGACGGTGCGTCCAACGGTCTGACCGCGCCGAACGGCCCCGCGCAGCAGCGGGTGATCCGCCAGGCGCTGGCATCGTCCGGCCTGTCTCCCGCCCAGATCGACGTGGTCGAGGCGCACGGCACGGGCACGACGCTGGGCGATCCCATCGAGGCACAGGCACTGCTCGGCACGTACGGCCGGGAGCGGCCGGAGGACAGGCCGCTGTGGCTGGGCTCGCTCAAGTCCAACATCGGCCACGCGCAGGCGGCCGCGGGCGTCGGCGGCATCATCAAAATGGTCATGGCCATGCGCCACGGCGTGCTTCCGCAGACCTTGCACGTGGACGAGCCGACGCCGCACGTGGACTGGTCGGCGGGCGCGGTACGGCTGCTCACCGAGGCCGTCCAGTGGCCGGAGACCGATCACCCGCGCCGTGCTGCCGTGTCGTCCTTCGGCGTCAGCGGCACCAACGCCCACACCATCATCGAGCAGGCCCCGCCGGCCCAGGACGAGGAGCCCGCGGGGGTTCCCGCCGACGGCCCCCTGGCGTGGGTGCTCTCCGCCAGGAGCGACGCGGCGCTGCGGGCCCAGGCGGCCCGGCTGCTGCCCTTGGTACGGGGCGAGGTCCGGCCCCAGGACGTCGGACTGTCGCTGGCCACGACTCGCGCGGCCATGCGTAACCGGGCCGCGGTCGTGGGGAGGAACCGTGAGGAACTGCTCCTCGGGCTGGCGGACCTGGCCGCCGGGGCCCCTTCGGCCCGTGTGCTGCCGGGGCGCCCGGCCGGCGGCAGGACCGGCTTCCTCTTCTCCGGGCAGGGATCGCAGCGCATCGGTATGGGGCGCGAACTGTACGCGGCGTTCCCCGCCTTCGCCGCGGCCTACGACGAGGTGTGCGCGCACCTGGACGCCCCCGTCGACGTCGATGCCGAAACGCTTCACCGGACCGGGTGCACCCAGCCCGCCCTCTTCGCGGTCGAGGTGGCCTTGTTCCGGCTCCTCGAATCCTTGGGCGTCCGGCCCGACTTCGTCGCCGGCCACTCCGTGGGCGAGATCGCCGCCGCGCACGTGGCCGGTGCGTTGTCCCTCGACGACGCGGCGAAACTGGTGTCCGCGCGTGCCGCACTGATGCAGGCGCTGCCCGCTGGTGGTGCGATGGTCGCCGTGCAGGCCACCGAAGAGGAAGTCCTGCCCCACCTCACCGACGGGGTGAGCATCGCCGCGGTCAACGGCCCCTCGTCGGTTGTGGTTTCCGGTGTCGAGACGGCGGTCCTGGCGATTGCCGCGGGCTTCGCCGAGCAGGGCCGTAAGACGTCCCGGCTGAAAGTCAGTCACGCGTTCCACTCGCCGCTGATGGACCCGATGCTGGAGGAGTTCGCCGAGGTCGTCCGTGGCCTGGCCTTCGAGCAGCCGCAGCTCCCCGTCGTCTCCAACCTCACGGGTCAGCCTGTCGAGGCTTACACCCCCGAGTACTGGGTCCGGCACGTGCGCGAGACCGTCCGCTTCGCCGACAGCGTGCGGACCCTGCACGAGCTGGGTGTGAGCACGTTCGTGGAGATCGGTCCCGGCGGTGTGCTGAGCGGCATGGCGCAGGGCTGTGCGGACGACATCGTCACCGTTCCCGTACTCCGGGCCGACCGTCCCGAGCGGCAGGCCGTCGTGACCGCGCTCGCCGAACTGCACGTGCACGGCGCCTCCTTGGACTGGCAGGCCCTCTTCCCCGGCGCCCGGCGCGTTCCCCTGCCGACCTATGCCTTCCAGCACGAGCGGTACTGGGTCGACGCCCCGGAAACCGCTGCCGCCGCCCCGGCGGTGGATCCGGTGGACGCGGAGTTCTGGGAGACCGTCGAGCGCGAGGACCTGCGGTCCCTCGCCGAGACGCTCGACATCGGGGCAGGGGACGCGTTCAGCGACGTGCTGCCGAGGCTGTCGTCGTGGCGGCGGCAGCGCAAGGAGCAGTCCACCGTGGACGGCCGGCGCTACCGCGAGTCGTGGAAGCGCCTGGGCGAGCCCGCGTCGGCCGGCATCGGCGGCACCTGGCTGTTCGCCGTGCCGGAGGAGGAGAACGAGCAGACCGCCGCGGTCCGCACCGCGTTCACCGCCCGCGGCGCCACTCTGAAGACGCTGGCCGTCGGCGCGGCGAGTGACCGCGCCGGTCTGGCCGGGGAACTGGCCGGGATCGGACCGGTCGACGGCGTGCTGTCCCTGCTCGTCACCGGCGACCCCGTGCTGCCCACCCTGCTGCTCGTCCAGGCCCTGGGCGACGCGGGCGTCGACGCCCCGCTGTGGTGCCTCACCTCGGGCGCGGTGGCCGTGAGCGGCGCCGACGCCGTACGCGACGCCCGGCACGCCCAGGTCTGGGGCCTGGGCCGCACCGTCGCCCTGGAGCTGCCCCGGCGCTGGGGCGGCCTGATCGACCTGCCGGAGTCCGTCGACGACCAGGCCGCCGCACGCCTGGCCGACGTGCTGGGACAGGCGCTGACGGGCCGGTGGGAGGAGGACCAGCTCGCCGTCCGTTCCTCCGGCGTCTTCGCCCGGCGGCTCGCCCACGCACCGGCACGGGCGGCCACCCGCCGCTGGCAGCCCCGCGGCACCGTCCTCATCACCGGTGGTACGGGTGCGCTGGGCGGCCACGTCGCCCGCTGGCTGGCGCGCGGCGGCGCCGAACACCTCGTCCTCACCAGCCGTCGGGGCGCGGACGCCCCGGGCGCCGCCGCCCTGCGGGACGAGCTGGAAGCCCTCGGTGCCCGCGTCACGCTCGCCGCCTGCGACGTGGCCGACCGCGACGCCGTGGCGGCCCTGCTCGCCGAGCACGCCTTCACCGCCGTCGTGCACGCCGCGGGGGTCGCCGACGCCGGCACGGTGGACGCCACCTCCCCGGCCGTCTTCGCCGCCGCGCTCGCCGCCAAGGCCGGCGGCGCGGCGCACCTGGACGAACTGCTGGGCGACCAGGAGCTCGACGCCTTCGTCCTCTTCTCCTCCGTCTCCGGCGTCTGGGGCAGCGGCGGCCAGGCCGCCTACGCCGCAGGCAACGCCTTCCTGGACGGTCTCGCCCGGCGGCGCCGCGACCGCGGACTCACCGCGACCGCCGTCTCCTGGGGCCCCTGGGCCGACGGCGGCATGGTCGAGGACGGCGACGACGAGGAGCGGCTGCGCCGCCGCGGCCTTCGCGCGATGACCCCCGCATCGGCGATCACCGCCCTGCAGCACGCGCTCGACCGCGACGAGATCCTGGTGACCGTGGCCGACGTGGACTGGCCGCGCTTCATCGTGCCCTTCACCCTCGGCCGGCCCAGCCCGCTGCTCGGCGACCTCCCCGAGGTACGCGCGACCCTCACGGAGGACGCCCCCGAAGCGGGCCGCGGCTCCGGGGCGCTCGCCGAGAGCCTGGCCGGGCTGTCGCACGAGGACCGCGCACGGGCCCTCGTGGACCTCGTGCGCACGCACGCCGCCGCCGTCCTCGGCCACCGCGGAGCGGGCGCCGTCGAGACCGACCGGCCCTTCCGGGACCTCGGCTTCGACTCCCTGACCGCGGTGGAACTCCGCAACCGCGTCAACGAGGCCACCGGCCTCGCCCTGCCCACGACGCTGGTCTTCGACCACCCCACGGCCGCGGACCTCGCCGCCCACCTGCTCACCGAACTCACCGGCGGCCAGGACGCGAAGGCCACGGCCGCCACGGCCGCCGCGGTGCCGGACGAGCCGATCGCCATCATCGGCATGGCCTGCCGCTACCCCGGCGGCGTGCGCTCGCCCGAGGACCTGTGGGAGCTGGTCGCCTCCGGCCGCGACGCGATCTCCCGCTTCCCCGGCAACCGCGGCTGGGACGTCGAACGGCTCTACCACCCGGACCCCGATCACCCCGGCACCACGTACACCACCCAGGGCGGATTCCTGCACGACGCGGACGAGTTCGACCCCGCGGTCTTCGGAATCAGCCCGCGTGAGGCCGTCGCCATGGACCCGCAGCAGCGCCTGCTGCTGGAGACCACCTGGGAGGCCTTCGAGCGCGCCGGGATCGCCCCCCACGCGATGCGCTCCACCGCCACGGGCGTCTTCGTCGGCTCCGGCTACCAGGACTACACCGGCCGCCCGCTCAAGGTGCCCGACGGCGTCGAGGGCTACATTCCCAGCGGCAACGCGGCCAGCGTGATCTCCGGTCGGCTCTCCTACACCTTCGGCCTGCAGGGCCCGTCGGTCACCGTCGACACCGCCTGCTCGTCCTCGCTGACCGCCCTGCACCTCGCCGTGCAGGCGCTGCGGGGCGGCGAGTGCTCCATGGCACTGGCCGGCGGAGTGATGGTGATGGCCGGACCGTCCGCGTTCACGATGTCCAGCCGGCAGCGCGCGCTGTCCGCCGACGGCCGCTGCAAGGCGTTCTCCTCGTCCGCCGACGGCACCGGCTTCGCCGAGGGCGTGGGCCTGGTCCTGGTGGAGCGGCTGTCCGACGCCCGCCGCAACGGGCACGAGGTCCTCGCCGTCGTGCGGGGCAGCGCGGTCAACCAGGACGGCGCCTCCAACGGCCTGACCGCGCCCAGCGGCAAGGCCCAGCAGCAGGTCATCCGGCAGGCGCTGGCCAATGCCCGGCTCGCCGCGGACGAGGTGGACGCCGTGGAGGCCCATGGCACCGGGACCCGGCTCGGCGACCCGATCGAGGCACAGGCGCTGCTGGCCACGTACGGCGAGGAGCGTTCCGAGGACCGGCCGCTGTGGCTCGGTTCACTGAAGTCCAACATCGGCCACGCGCAGGCGGCCGCGGGCGTCGGCGGCGTCATCAAGATGGTGATGGCCATCCGCAGCGGCGTCCTGCCGCGGACGCTGCACGTCGACGAGCCGACCCCGGACGTCGACTGGTCCAGGGGGAACGTGCGCCTGCTCACCGAGCAGACCGCCTGGCCCGACCGGGACAGGCCACGGCGTGCGGCCGTCTCCTCGTTCGGGATGAGCGGCACCAACGTGCACACCATCATCGAGCAGGCCCCGCGGACCGCGCCCGCCACCGAGGGCGAACAGACCCCCGCAGCGCAGGACGCGACCGCCGCCCGGCCCCTGGACGTGCTCCCGTGGGCGCTGTCCGCGAAGACCGTCCGGTCCCTGCGCGAGCAGGCCCGCCGGCTCCTGAACCACCTCGACCGTGCCGAAGGGCTCTCGCTGCCCGACGTCGGCCGCGCCCTCGTCACCACGCGGACGCCGCTGGAGCAGCGGGCCGTGGTCGTCGGCCACGACCGGCACGAGCTGCGGGCCGGGCTCGCGGCGCTCGCCGACGGCCAACCCGCGGACACCGTGGTCCAGGGCACCGCCGCGGCCTCCGGCAAGGTCGCCTTCGTCTTCCCCGGCCACGGCTCGCAGTGGACCGAGATGGCCCGCGAACTGCTGGACACCGCACCGGTCTTCGCCGAGCGGGCGAAGGCCTGCGCCGAGGCGTTCGCCCCCTGGCTCGACTGGCCGCTGCTCGACGTCCTGCGCGCCGAGCCCGACGCGCCGGACGTGGCCGAGGTGGAGGTCGCCCAGCCCGCGCTGTTCACCGTCATGGTGTCGCTGGCCGCCCTGTGGCGCTCCTACGGTGTGACGCCTGCCGCCGTCGTCGGCCACTCGCAGGGCGAGGTCGCCGCCGCGTACGTCGCGGGCGCGCTGACCCTGGACGACGCGGCCCGGATCGTGGCCCTGCGCAGCCGCTCGCTGACCAAGCTCATCGGCAAGGGCGCCATGCTCGCGGTCGCCATGCCCGCCGACCGGGTGCGCGCGAGGCTGGAGAAGTACGGGGACCGGCTGTCGGTCGCCGCCGTGAACGGGCCCGCCGCCCTGACCGTCTCCGGAGAGCCCGACGCGGTCGACGAACTCCTGGCGGAACTCGAAGCCGAAGGCGTGCGCGTGCGCAGGGTCCGCGGCGCCACCGGCGCCGGGCACTCCGCCCAGGTCGAGAGCCTGCGCCCCGAACTGCTCGAGCTGCTCGCCCCGGTCGTGCCGCGCGCGGCGGACATCCCCTTCTACTCCACGGTGACCGGCACCGTGCTGGACACCACCACCCTGGACGCCGAGTACTGGTACCGCAACGCGCGGCACACGGTGGAGTTCGAGCGGACCGTACGGTCGCTGCTGACGGACGGGCACGGGGTGTTCGTCGAGTGCAGCGCGCACCCGCTGCTGGCCGGCTCGGTGCAGGAGATCGCGGAGGAGGCCGGTGCCGACGCCGTGACCGGCGCCTCGCTGCGCAGGGGCCAGGGCGGCATGGACCGCTTCCTGCGCTCCGTGTCCGAACTGCAGGTGAGCGGCGTGCACGTCGACTTGACGGTCCCCTTCGCCGGGCGTCCGGTACGGCGCGTGGACCTGCCGACGTACGCGTTCCAACGGCAGAGGTACTGGCTGGAGAGTGCCGACCCGGTGCCCGCGGGCGCCGATCCGGTCGAGGCCGGGTTCTGGGAACTGGTGGAGAACACGGACCTGTCCGGGCTCGCCGATGAACTCGGGGCGGATGACGCCGACCTCGTCGGCCCGGCGCTGCCGGTGCTGTCCGCGTGGCGCCGGCGCAGTCGCGAGAAGTCCACCGTGGACGGCTGGCGCTACCGAGTTTCCTTCCGGCGGCTGACCGACCACCCGGCCCCCGGCCTGGACGGCCTGTGGCTCGCCGTTTTCCCCGCCGGAATGGCGGACGAGCAGTGGGCGCCCTGCGTCGTCGGCGTGCTCGGCGCCCACGGCGCCAAGGTGCGGGTCGTCGAACTCCCCGTCGACTGCGACCGGTCGCAGGCCGCGAAACGGCTCACCGAGGAACTCGGCGGCGAACAGCCCGCCGGTGTCCTGTCGATGCTCGGCCTCGCCCCCGGCCGCCACCCGGCCCACCCCACGTTGTCCGCGAGCCTCGCCGCGACCGTCACCCTGGTGCAGGCGCTGGGCGACGCGGACGTCCAGGCACCGCTGTGGTGTGCGACCCGCGGAGCCGTGTCCACCGGAGCCACCGACCCGCTGCGCGACGCCGGCCAGGCACAGCTCTGGGGCCTGGGCGTCGTCGCCGCACTGGAACTGCCCCGGCGCTGGGGCGGTCTCGTCGACCTGCCCGAGAAGCTGGACGAGCACGCGCTGCGCCGCCTGGCCGGGGCGCTGGCCCGGCACGACGAGGATCAGCTCGCCGTACGGGCCGACGGCGTGTACGGCCGGCGCCTGGTCCGGGCGCGGCCCGCCGACGTGGAGTCCGCGACACCGTGGCAGCCGCGCGGCACCGTCCTGGTCACCGGCGGAACCGGTGGCGTGGGCCGGCACCTCGCCCGTTGGCTGGCCGGCGCGGGCGCGCAGCACCTGGTGCTCACCAGCAGGAGCGGGCCCGACGCCCCCGGCGCGCGGGAGCTGCACGCGGAGCTGACCGCCCTGGGCGCCGAAGTGACCATCGTCGCCTGCGACATCGCCGACCGTGACGCGGTCGCCCGGCTGCTCGCCGGCATCGAGTCCAGGCACCCGCTCACCGCGGTGCTGCACGCCGCCGGCACGGCACGGTCGTCCCCGCTGGCCGACGCCGGTCTCGACGAGTTCACCGAAGCCGCGGCCGCCAAGGTCACCGGCGCCATCCACCTCGACGAGTTGCTCGACGGCCGTGAGCTGGACGCGTTCGTCCTCTTCGCCTCCGGTGCCGGCGTCTGGGGCAGCGGCGGGCAGGCCTCCTACGCCGCCGCCAACGCCTTCCTCGACGCCCTGGCACTGCGGCGGCGGGCCCGCGGCCTGACCGCGACCTCGGTCGCCTGGGGCGGCTGGGCGGGCGGCGGCATGGTCGACGACGCGGTCCAGGAGCGCGGCGAGCGGCGGGGCCTGGGCCTCATGGCCCCCTACCTCGCGATCACCGCCCTGCGCCAGGCCGTCGAGCACGACGAGGCGGCCCTCACCGTCGCCCCGATCGACTGGGAGAAGTTCCTGCCCGCCTTCACCGTCGGACGGCCCAGCCCTCTGCTGGCCGACCTGCCCGACGTACAGCGGCTCCTGGAGGCCGAGCAGGCCGCCGGCGAGGAGACCGGCGCCGAAGCGGCGCTGGCGACCGAGCTCGCCGCACTCGCCCCGGCCGAGCAGGAGGAGCGGCTGCTGGAGCACATCCGCGCCCAGAGCGCCGTGGTCCTCGGCCACGCGTCGGCCGAGGACGTGCCGCCCACCGCGCACTTCCTGGAGCTCGGCTTCGACTCGCTCACCGCGATCGACCTGCGCCGGCGCCTGTCGGCGGCGACCGGTGTCCGCCTGCCCGCCGGACTGGCCTTCGACCATCCCACGCCCGCCAGGCTCGCCAGGCACCTGTTGACGCGGCTCCGGGGCGCCGGCCACGGCACGGCGGAGGAGCGGTCCGCCGACATGCTGGTGCAGCTCTACCGGCACGCGAGCGAGAACGGGACGGCCGCCGAGGCCATGGGGATGCTGATGGAGGCGGCCCGTTTCCGGCCCTCGTTCCAGCGGCCCGAGGAACTGGACCGGCGGCCCGCCCCGGTACGGCTGTCGCGAGGCGACCGTCCCCTCGCGCTGATGTGCTTGTCGCCGTACGTCGTACCGGCCGGGGCGCATCAGTACGCGCGGTTCGCCGCACCCTTCCGCGACCGGCTGGACGTGTGGGCGCTGGTCCACCCCGGCTACGAGAAGGGCGAGCCGGTCCCGTCCGATCCGGACGTCGTGCTCCGGCTGCACGCGCAGACCGTACGGGAGTGCGCTGGCGGAAAGCCGGTCGTCCTGCTCGGCTACTCCTCGGGTGGCTGGATCGCCCACGGCGTGGCGGCACACCTGGAGGCCATGGGCGAGCGGCCGGCGGCCGTGGTCATGGTCGACAGCTTCAGCCGCGAGGTCCCCTTCGACCACCAGGTGCTCAACGCGATGGCCCAGGCGCAGTCGCAGCGCCTGGACTTCATGAGGTCCGGCGGCGAACAGCTCACCGCGATGGGCCGCTACATGTGCCTGTTCGACGGCTGGGCCGCGCCGCGGATCGCCGCGCCGACCCTGCTCGTACGGGCGAGCGAGCCCATGCTGGCCGACGCCGCGGACGGCGACGGGCGCGCGGCACCGCCCGAGCACGTGGACACGATCGTCGAAGTGACCGGAAACCACTACTCGATGCTGGAGGACCACGCCGGCAGCACCGCGGCGGCGGTGGATTCCTGGCTGGCGGACGTCGTCACCGATCCGTCCGGCCCTGCCGCACCTCCGGACGCAACGACCGCATGACCGGCCCGCGACCACCGCGGGCACCCCGGACCCGGACAGAGCAGATGTGGGAGAGAAACCATGACGAAGACTCTCTACGAGATAGGCGAGACCCCGCCCCTCGGTGAGGTCCCGCGGCAGATGTACGCCTCGGTGATCCGCCAGAACCGCTTCGGAGAGCCGAAGCAGGCGTTCCGCACCGAGGTCGTCGACACCCCCCGGGTGGGCCGGGGCCAGGTGCTGGTCTACGTGATGGCCGCCGGCATCAACTACAACAATGTGTGGTCCTCGCTGGGCGAGCCGGTCGACGTCATCGGCATGCGACAGCGCCAGGGCCAGCCCGAGGACTTCCACATCGGGGGCTCGGAGGCCTCCGGCGTGGTGTGGGCCGTCGGCGAGGGCGTCCGCAGTGTCAAGGTGGGTGACCACGTGCTGCTCACCAGTGGCCAGTGGGACGAGGCCGCCGCGGACATCCGGCTGGGCACGGACCCTCTGGTCTCGGAGAGCATCAAGGCCTGGGGATACGAGACCAACTACGGTTCCTTCGCGCAGTTCTGCCGCGTCGACGAGTACCAGTGCCACCCCAAGCCCGCCCATCTGTCGTGGGAGGAGTCGGCGGCCTTCCTGCTCACCGGGCCCACCGCCTACCGGCAGCTGTTCGGCTGGCAGGGCAACACGGTCCGCCCCGGCGACCCCGTGCTGATCTGGGGCGGTGCGGGCGGCCTCGGCTCGATGGCCATCCAGCTCGTCAGGCTGGCCGGCGGCATCCCGATCGCCGTGGTCTCCAGCGAGGACCGCTCCGAGTACTGCCGCCGCCTCGGGGCGGCGGGCACCATCAACCGCCGTGACTTCGATCATTGGGGCCGGCTGCCCGATGCCGGGGACGCCGAGGCGTCGGCGCGGTTCCTGCGCGGCGCTCGCGGGGTCGGCAAGAAGGTCTGGGAGATCCTCGGTGAGCGCAGGTCCCCGCGGATCGTGCTGGAGCACAGCGGCCAGGACACCCTGCCGACCTCGATGTACCTGTGCGACAACGCCGGCATGGTGGTGATCTGCGGTGGCACCTCCGGCTACAACGGCGACGTCGACCTGCGCCACCTGTGGATGCGCTCCAAGCGCCTCCAGGGCTCGCACTACGCCGACACCCGCCAGTGCCGCGAGGTCATCAGCCTCGTCGGCGCCGGCATGCTCGACCCCTGTCTGTCCGTCTGCGAAGGCCTCCAGGACATCGGGCGCATGCACCAGATGATGCACGACAACGTGCACCCCTCCGGGAACATGGCCGTCCTCGTGAACGCGCCCCGGCGCGGCGAGATCGCGCTCGAACTCGCCGCCGCCTGACCGTCCCGCCGTACGAACCCCCTTTCCACAAGCGCAAGGAGAGTCATGCCCGAGCCCACCGTCGACGTGCCCGCCGTCCCCAAGGCCCGCAGCTGTCCGTTCCTGCCGCCGGACGGCATCGCCGACATCCGGGCGGCCGCCCCGGTGACCCGGGCCACCTTCACCAGCGGCCACGAGGCGTGGCTGGTGACCGGTTACGAGGAGGTGCGCGCCCTGCTGCGCGCCCCCTCGTTCAGCGTCCAGGTGCCCCACGCACTGCACACCCAGGACGGCGTCGTCACGCAGAAGCCCGGCCGCGGCAGCCTGCTGTGGCAGGACGAGCCGGAGCACACCTCGGACCGCAAGCTGCTCGCCAAGGAGTTCACCGTCCGGCGCATGCAGGCGCTCCGGCCGAACATCCAGCGCATCGTCGACGAGCACCTCGATGCCATCGAGGCGCAGGGCGGCCCGGTCGACCTGGTGAAGACCTTCGCCAACCCGGTGCCGTCCATGGTGATCTCCGACCTGTTCGGTGTCCCGGTCGAGCGCCGGGCGGAGTTCCAGGACATCGCCGAGGCGATGATGCGGGTCGACCAGGACGCCGCCGCCACCGAGGCCGCCGGCATGCGCCTGGGCGGGCTGCTCTACCAGCTCGTCCAAGAGCGCCGGGCCGACCCCGGGGACGACCTGATCTCGGCGCTGATCACCACAGAGGACCCTGATGGCGTCGTCGACGACATGTTCCTCATGAACGCGGCCGGCACCCTGCTGATAGCGGCCCATGACACCACCGCCTGCATGATCGGCCTCGGCGCGGCGCTGTTGCTCGACCGCCCCGACCAGCTGGCCCTGCTTCGCGAGGACCCGTCGCTGGTCGCCAACGCGGTCGAGGAGCTGCTGCGCTACCTCACCATCGGCCAGTTCGGCGGCGAACGCGTCGCCACCCGGGACGTCGAACTCGGTGGCGTGCGCATCGCCGAGGGCGAGCAGGTCGTCGCGCACGTCCTCGCCGCCGACTTCGACCCCGCCTTCGTGGAGGAGCCGGAGCGGTTCGACATCACCCGCCGCCCCGCCCCGCATCTGGCCTTCGGCTTCGGCGCACACCAGTGCATCGGCCAGCAACTCGCCCGGATCGAGCTGCAGATCGTCTTCGAGACCCTGCTCCGCCGTTTCCCGACCCTGCGCCTGGCCAAGCCCGTCGAGGAACTCCGCTTCCGCACCGACATGGTCTTCTACGGCGTGCACGAGCTGCCCGTCACCTGGTGACCTCCGCACCACGGCTCACTCCCAGGGGTGATCAGCGCCCGCGGACCGCGTGCGCTGATCACGCCTTCCGTCGCCGCCTCGCGCCGGGGGCGGCCAAGGCGGCCGTGCGCACCACTGGTTGCCCTGCTTCGGGTGCGTGACCGTCGGACCTGGAGAGCCCGCATGCCGGTCTTCGTGCCGCCGGGACTCTCCCGCCGCTGCCGCGGTCCTCGCGCCGGCCGTCCCCGAAGCCGCTTGCCGCACGCCACAGCGCGACGCAGCGGCGGTCGCGTCCCGGGCGGCCCGGCGCGCAGTCCCGTTCACCGAGGCGGCCGTCACCGAGCACGGAGCCGGTCACTTGCCCGACGAAGGGTCCGGGGCCGGACGGCCGGGTGCGGACAGGGCTGCGTACGGCCTTGCCGACGGACTGAAACCTGTTTCCCGTAGCCCATCACTCACCGATGAACGACCGCACTGCCGATTGTTCGAAAGGCACGACATGACCGACACCGAAATGCGCCTCACCAGGTCGCGGACTCCGTCCTTCCCTCAGGACCGGACCTGCCCGTACCAGCCGCCGAAGGCCTACGCGGAATGGCGGGGCGAGAGCCCGCTGACGCAGGTCACGCTGTTCGACGGCCGACCGGCGTGGCTGATCACCGGGCATGCCGAGGGACGGGCGCTGCTCGTCGATCCCCGGCTGTCCTCCGACTGGGGTCACCCGGCCTTCCCCGTCGTCGTCCGGCGCACCGAGGGCCGCGGCGGGCTCGCCTTCCCGCTGATCGGCGTCGACGACCCCCTGCACGCCCGTCAGCGGCGCATGTTGATCCCCAGCTTCGGCGTCAAGCGCATGAACGCCATCCGTCCCAGGCTTCAGAGCCTCGTCGACCGGCTTCTGGACGACATGCTGGCGAAGGGGCCGGTCGTGGACCTGGTGTCGGCCTTCGCCCTGCCGGTGCCCTCCATGGCGATCTGCGAGCTCCTCGGCGTCCCGTACGGCGACCATGACTTCTTCGAGGAGTGCTCCCGCGACTTCGTGGGCGCCGCGACGTCGGCGGAGGCCGACGCGGCCTTCGGTGAGCTCTACACGTATCTGCACGGCCTGGTCGGGAAGAAGCAGGCCGAGCCCGAGGACGGTCTGCTGGACGAGCTGATCGCACGCCAGTTGGAGGAGGGCGAGCTGGACCACGACGAGGTGGTCATGATCGCGCTGGTCCTGCTGGTGGCCGGCCACGAGACCACCGTCAACGCGATCGCCCTCGGTGCCCTCACGCTCATCCAGCACCCCGAGCAGACCGACGTGCTGCTGCGCGACCCCGGTGCGCTCCCGGGAGTGGTCGAGGAACTGCTGCGGTTCACCTCCGTCTCCGACTACTTGGTCCGGATGGCCAAGGAAGACATCGATGTCGGCGGCGAGACCGTCAGGGCCGGGGACGCGGTGCTGGTCTCCATCACACTGATGAACCGCGACGCGAAGGCGTACGAGAACCCCGGCGTCTTCGACGCCCGGCGCACCGCACGCCACCACGTCGGCTTCGGCCACGGCATCCATCAGTGCCTGGGGCAGAACCTCGCCCGCGCCGAACTCGAGATCGCCCTCGGCGCGCTCTTCGCCCGCATCCCGGGCCTGCGGCTGGCCGTACCCCTGGACGAGGTGCCCATCAAGGCCGGCCACGACGCCCAGGGCCCGATCGAGCTCCCGGTCACCTGGTGAGGGGCCGGGCGGAAGGAACGGAAGGAAGCGGGACCGGCCGCACCACGCGCATCACCGTCGACCGCGACCGGTGCATCGGCTCCGGCCAGTGCGTCATGACCGCACCCGGTGTCTTCACCCAGGACGACGACGCGCTGGTCGCCCTGGTCCCGGGACATGAGGACGCGGCGGCGGACCCGCGCGTGCGCGACGTCCCCATGGCCTGTCCGGTACAGGCGATCGCGATCCACGAGGACTGAGCTGCATCGGCCGTGAGGCCCGGGGTCCGCAACCGTGCGAGTGGTGGCTCTCCGGGAGCCGGGCGGTCAGGGCCACCGCTTGCTGAATCCCGCAGCGGCGCGTCACGGGGACATGGAACTGGATGAGTCGACCGGCGAGGCAGAGCATGGATCCATCACGCTCGTCGACCGGAGCCGGGCCCGTCCCGTCCCGGGCCCCGCCCCGTGAGCGCGTCGTCGGCACCGTGGCTCAGCAGTTCGTGGAGCAGCGGGGTCGCGGGCAGTGCCGGGTGGAGGTACACGCGCTCGCGGCGTTGTTCGACGGCGGCCAGCAGCTTCCGGAAGGTGGTCCTCGCCTCCTCGATCCGCCCGCCGTGATGTTGCGCCTGGCCCAACAGGCCCAGGTGGAGCGGGTGGCGTAAGTACGTCCTGGACTGGCCCAGTTCAGCCAGTGAGGTGTGGATGAGGGCGAGGCCGTCGTCGTGATGTCCTGTGTGCGCCAGGCCCCACCCATTGACGACGCCCAGCATTGCCTTCCAGTAGAGCAGTCCGTGTTCGCCCGCGACGCGGATGCCCTCGTCGCTCGAGGCGAGTGCGGTGAGGGTGTCACCCTCCCAAGCCGCCACGACCCCGTCCACGTACAGCGCGAAGGAGCGGTCGGACGGCCTGCTTTCGTACGCGGTGAGGCTCAACAGCTCACGTCGGCGCGCGCCGGCGGTCCGCCGGTGTCCAAGGAGCCAGTGGGTGAAGGTGTCGTAGGAGCGGCAGGAGACGCGTGGGTCGTGCTGGAAGGTTCGCGCCAGCGCGTGATTCTCGTTGGCGAAACGATCCGCTATGCCGACGCCGCGCTCCAGTTCGGCGAGTGCCTGCGGGAGCATCCCGCGCACATGCAGCACGATGCCTTCGCCGTACGCCGCACCGAGCGCCGCCACGGGCTCCCAGGTCTGCCGCGAGATCTTCCGCAGCAGGCCGGAGAACTGCCGCGAGGCGTCGTAGCGGCCGGTGACCATGTACGCCGTGCACAGCGCCCAGAGCACCGACGGGTCCTCGGGGGCGTGAGCGGCCGTGCTGAGGGCGTGACCGCGCGTCAGTGCCGTCTCGGCCTCGGGGTGGCCGTAGCCGCGAGTGGTGGCGAGGACCTGGCCGAGTTGGATGTGCAGGTCCTGTTCCAACCTCCCTGTGGCGGGATCGTCCTGCGGCAGGAAGCCGACCAGGTGCACGGCGCGGCGCAGCCAGATCTCCACCTGCTCGTACGCCATGGACTGCTCGGCGTGTTCCGCGGCGAGCAGCAGCCGAGGCAGCACCTCGGCGGCGGGCAGCGCACTCTTGGCGTGCCAGCTGTGATGCGCCACCCGCTCGATCTCCTCGTCCCCCACCTGCCCGCGCCTGCGCGTGCTCAGCGCGTCGGCGACCCTGGCGTGCAGACGGTGGCGGTCCTCACGGGGGAGCTCGTCGACGAGCGTCTCCTGGACCAGGGCGTGAGCGAAGTGCAGCCGCCCCGGATGGTGCGGGTCCTCCCCGAGCAGGCCGGCACGGATGGCCGACTCAAGACCCGCGACGACCGGTTCGTCGTGCGTGGCGGTCCGGTGCAACAGGTCGGTGTCCACCTCGGCGCCGATGACGGCGCACAGGTGAAGCACCCGCAGGACCGGCTCGGGCAGCGCGGCGAACCGCTGGTGCAGTGCCTCGCGTACTCCGGTGGGAATGTGAGCCAGGAGGGTGTCGGCCGCATCCGGGCGACGGAGCTTACGCGCGTCGTCCACGAGAGAGAGAAGCTGGATCACCGAGTACGGGTTGCCTTCGCTGCGCCGGTGCAGCACCTCGACGACCTTCGGGTCCACGCCAGGTCCTGCGTGTGCCTCGACGAGGGCACCGACGGCCTGCAGGGAAAGCCCGCCGAGCCGCAGCGTCTCGGTCCTGGGGCCGCGTAGCACCTCGGAGACCATCCGGCGCAGCGTCGCGTCCGACTCGGCCTCGAACGCCCGCGCCGTGAGCACGATGCTGATCGGATGGCCCTGGCAGCGGGTGCTCAGCAGCCTGAGCAGGTCGAGGGAGGCGGTGTCCGCCCACTGCAGATCTTCGAGGAGCAGGACGAGCGGGTGTCGCCCGGCGAGGGCGAGCAGCACCTCGCAGACCGCGTCATGGGCGAGGAAGCGGGCCTGGCACCAGTCGGAGGCCCATCCCGGGCCTCCGGTCCGGGCCGCCGACCGTTCGGGCATCAGTGGGGCGAGCAGGGCACCGAACGGTTCCGTCGCCTCGCGAAAGGCATCCGGCCGGGTCGCGGACAGCCGCCGCAGGATCTGCGTCCACAGCCAGTAGGCGGGCACCCCCTCGCCGGGGAAGCAGTGGCTCCAGAGCACCTCCAGCCTGGAGCCGTTCTCGTGCGCGTCCATGCTCTCCAGACGCGCCGCGAGTTCGAGCAGCAGGCGGGTCTTTCCGACTCCCGGGGGGCCGAGGACACCGGCCACATGGCCCTGGCCCACGACCGCGCTCGCGGCGGCGGTCGTCAGGCGGTCCAGCTCCTGGCCACGGCCGGTGAACGGCGAGGGGGCAGGCGCCCACCCCGACTCGAACTCCGGGGATTCCCCGGCTTCCCGGGCGGCAGCCGGCTCGTGTTCCGGTCCGGGTACGGGCCGCGACCGGGACGACCCGGTCCGCGTGGCGGCGGCATCCGCCCGCGGGCCCGGCGGCACATCGGTTCGCACCCTCGGGCGCGCGTCGGTCCCCGCGATCCCCTCGCCTTCGACGGCCGTGCCGGACTCGTCCGTCCCGTTGGCGCCGCCGGATGCCACCGCAGGGCCGTACCCCCGGACCGTGACGGCCGTCCCGCCGTTCCAGGAGGCCCCGAAGCTCTGCAAGCCCTCGGAGTCTTGCACTCCGACGTCACCGATCTCGTTCGTCACCGGCGGGACACACGACGCTCCGGTGGACTCGAGCGGTGCGGGAGACAGCTTCTTCGAGGGGGCGCTCGCTCCCGGCTCCTGGCGCAGGATCGCGCCTCTGACCCGGCGCAGTTCGGCCGCGGTGTCCACGCCGAACTCCTCGACCAGATGACTGCGCGTCCGCTCGTACACCTCGAGCGCCTCGGCCTGCCGCCCGAGCCGGGACAGTGCCGTCATGAGGTGGCCCACCAGCCGCTCCCGCGTGGGATGACGGCGCGCCTCCCCGTCCAGATCGGCGGCCACCTCCTCGGCCGCGCCGAGAGCCAGCCGTGCCTCGGCGCGGGACTCGACGGCGGTGAGCCGGATCTGTTCGAGTCGGGTGCACTCGTCGCTGAGCGGCGGATGGCCGTCGAACTCCGCGTACGGCGAGCCGCGCCACAGCCCCAGGGCCTCGGTGAGCCGTGCATGCGCGGCGCGCGGATCGCGCTGCTCCAGCAGCCGCCGTCCGTCGGTGACCAGACGCTCGAAGCGGCAGGCGTCGACCTGTTCGGGGTCGAGATCGAGGACATAGCCCGGTGTCCGATGACGCAGCACCGAAGTTTGGCCTGTTCCCGTCTTTGCGCGCAGGGACCGTCGCAGATGGGAGACGTGACTCTGGAGGGTGGCGACGGCGTGTCGGGGCGCCTGGTCACCCCACAGTTCCTCGACGAGCAGCTCGGTGGGCACCACACGGCCGAGACGTATGAGCAGCAGGGCGAGCAGGGTTCGCCGACGTGGCGGGCCGAGCGGCAGGTCATGCCCGTCGTGTCGCGCCGACATGGGCCCCAGAACGCTCAGGAGGAGCTCAGCCTGGCCGGTCGTCCCGGGTGACACGTCTGCGGGCGGAGAGAAAGGCATGAACGGTCCTCATCGTGCTTGCGGATATGGCTGACGGACGGTTCGAGCTGGCTGGTCTCACACCTTCTTCTGTGGATCCTGACATGGCGAACGACGCCCTCCAAGCCGGAGATCCGGCGATTGGCAAGAATGCGTCAGGTGTCCGGCAAGGATTTCGACAAGGGGGCCGGAAAACAACGGCGGGCGGCGGCAAGGTGCCGCCAGCGGCTCGACCAGAACCCTGCAAGGGCCGTGACGCACGATGTTCGCATCTGGAGTTACCGCTGGTCCCAGGGCCGATGACGCCCCTGCCGACAGCCTCACGGCCGTTCGCCGGCGTCCGAGTTCATTTCGCCCACGTTTCCTGACTGGGAGGTCTCTCTTGTTGAGTCCAGCACCTGCAACTCCGGGCCTGTGCATGGCGAGCCTCGATAAAACCTTGACCATCCAGCAGGCGAACCAGGAGTTCTTCAGGCAGTTCAACGGATCGTCCGAGGACATATGCGGTCGCAATTTCCGTGACGTCGTGCACCCGAGCGTGCAGCAACCGTTGATGCGTCAATTATTGAATTTACTCGAAGGGAAACACCAGCGATTCGTCACGCCCGTCATCGCCGTGGGGCCCGGCGCGGAGTCCGCCTTCACCGTTCCCCTCACCGCGGTCGCGGTACGCGGCGTCCTGCCCGACACGACCGCGATCCTGGTCATGATGCCCACGGCCGGGGACGCCGAGCAGACACCCGTGATGCCCCGACGCAAGAAGATCCTTTCCTCGATGGACGCGCGCATCCTCGAAGGCATCGCCGCCGGCGTCTCCACCATCCCCTTGGCGGCAAGCCTCTACCTCAGCCGGCAGGGCGTCGAGTACCACGTGACCTGCCTGCTGCGGAAGCTGAAGGTGCCCAACCGCGCCGCGCTGGTCTCCCGTGCCTACTCACTGGGCGTACTCAAGGTCGGCACCTGGCCGCCCCAGGTCGTGGACGACTTCGTGAAGTGAGCGGGCACGGGGCCCGCGCCGGGCGCCCGCGCGCGGGCGCCCGGGCGGCGTTCGCCCGGGCCGGACACAGGGTCGCCGGACTCGCCGTTCACCCGGTATGCGGCAAGCACATGGGGGAGCGGCTCGCGTGCGTGCACGCGCGGTGGACGAGCACCTCACCGGCGTCTACCACAGGCTCCGGACCGCCGGACGGCCCGAACCGGCCGCGTCCTGCCCTCTGCCGCCCGGTCCGGCGGACGCCTGAAGACATGCGTGAACTCTGCCCGCGCCCGGGAGCGGGCCGTACCGTGACGCCCTCTTCCGCGCCCCGGGCAACCGAACAGCCGTGCCTGGCCTTCACCGGGTCGGCCCGCGTCCGATCCGGACGTCGCCGACGGCCTTTGCGCGATCTTCACACGGTCCGTCCCGCCCCGGACCGCCACTCCGGTCGGCGTTCCGATTCACCTTTCCCCCCAAGTTCAGGAGCCACAGCGTGATTGCCCACCAGCCTCTGTCCCGCCGCCGCATGCTCGGCCTGGCGGTCCTGGGTGCCGCCGCACTCGGGGGGCAGACCACGATCACCGCCGCCCCCCGGGCGGCCGCCGCCACCGCAACCAGTGGTTCCGGCGGCACGTTCGTCCCTGCCGTCGTGGTCGGCACCGGTTACGGCGCGGCCGTCTCAGCCCTGCGCCTCGGCGAGGCAGGGGTCCCCACTCTGATGCTGGAGATGGGCCGACTGTGGAACCAGCCCGGTCCGGACGGCAACGTGTTCTCCGGAATGCTCAAGCCCGACAAGCGCTCCAGCTGGTTCAAGACCCGCACCGAGGCGCCGCTCGGCTCCTTCCTGTGGCTCGACCTCGCCAACCGGGACATCGAGCCCTACGCGGGCGTACTGGACCGGGTCAACTTCGACCAGATGTCCGTGTACGTGGGACGCGGGGTCGGTGGCGGTTCGCTCGTCAACGGCGGCATGGCGGTCACGCCCCGGCGCTCGTACTTCGAGGAGGTGCTGCCCCAGGTCGACGCCGAGGAGATGTACACCAAGTACTTCCCCCGCGCGAACTCCACCCTCCGGGTCAACAACATCGACAGGAGCTGGTTCGAGCAGACCGACTGGTACTCGTTCGCGCGTGTCTCGCGCCGGCAGGCCTCGAACGCGGGCCTGAGCACCACCTTCGTGCCCAACGTCTACGACTGGGACTACATGCGCCGTGAGGCGGACGGTGCGGTGCCCAAGTCCGCGCTGGCCGCCGAGGTGATCTACGGCAACAACCACGGCAAGGTCTCACTCGACAAGAGCTACCTGGCGGCCGCCCTGGGCACCGGCAAAGTCACCATCGAGACCTCGCACGAGGTCAGGACGATCCGTCAGCAGAACGACGGCACCTATGCGCTGACCGTCGAGCAGAGGGACGCCGACGGCAAGCTGCTCGCGACCAAGGAGGTCTCCTGCCGCCACCTCTTCCTCGGCGCAGGCAGCCTCGGCTCGACCGAGTTGCTGCTGCGTGCCCGGGAGACCGGCACTCTCCCGAACCTCAGCCCTGAGATCGGCGGAGGCTGGGGCCCCAACGGCAACATCATGACCGCCCGCGCCAACCACATGTGGAACCCCACGGGCACCAAGCAGTCGTCGATCCCCGCCCTCGGCATCGACGACTGGGACAACCCGGACACCCCCGTCTTCGCCGAGATCGCCCCCCTGCCGGCGGGAGTCGAGACCTGGGCCAGCCTCTACCTGGCCATCACCAAGAACCCGGAGCGCGGCACCTTCGTCTACGACGCCGCCAAGGACCGGGCGGACCTGCGCTGGACCCGGGACCAGAACGCACCCGCGGTCGCGGCCGCGAAATCGCTGTTCGACCGCATCAACAAGGCCAACGCCACCGTCTACCGGTACGACCTCTTCGGCAAGCAGATCAAAGCCTTCGCCGACGACTTCTGCTACCACCCGCTCGGCGGCTGCGTCCTCGGCAAGGCCACCGACAACTACGGCCGCGTCGCCGGATACAAGAACCTCTACGTGACCGACGGCTCACTCGTCCCCGGCAGTATCGGCGTCAACCCGTTCGTGACCATCACGGCACTGGCGGAGCGGAACGTCGAGCGCATCATCAAGCAGGACGTCACGGATTCCTGACCAGCGGTACGCGCGGCCCGACCGCGCCCCACCCCTTCTCCTCCCGGCGAACGCCCCGCCACGGCAGGCGGTCGAACCGAAACCGAAAAGGAACGACTCCGTGAACTCCCCGCTCACCGAGAACAACAGCCTCTGGATCCGCAGGTTCCACCCGCGCCCCGACAGCCGCGTCCGGCTGGTCTGCCTGCCCCACGCGGGCGGCTCCGCCAGCTTCTACTTCCCCGTGTCCCGGTCCATGCCCGACAGCGTCGACGTGCTGTGCGTGCAGTACCCCGGCCGCCAGGACCGCCGCACCGAACCTCTCCTGGACTCCGTACCGGCGCTCGCCGACAAGGTCTACGAAGCCCTCCTGCCCTGGACCGACCGGCCCATCGCCCTGTTCGGCCACAGCATGGGCGCCTCCCTCGCCTACGAGATCGCCCGACGGCTGGAGCAGGAGCGGGGCGTCACGCCCGCCGCCCTCATCGCCTCCGGCCGCCGCGCCCCGTCCACGCACCGTGACGAGACCCTCCACCTGCGCGACGACGACGGCCTCGTCGCCGAGATGCGCGGCCTCAGCGGCACCAACCCCCAGCTGCTGGGCGACGAGGAAGTCCTGCGCATGATCCTCCCGGCCATCCGGGCGGACTACCGCGCAGCCGAGACCTACGTCTGGGAACCCGGGCCGCCCCTGCGCTGCCCCGTGACCTGCCTCGTCGGCGACGACGACCCGAAGGTCACCGTGGAGGAGGCCGCCGCCTGGTCCGGGCACACCGACGGCCCCTTCATGCTGAAGGTCTTCCCCGGCGGCCACTTCTTCCTGGCCCAGCACCAGACGGAGATCGTCCGCCTCATGGCCACCCAGCTGGAGACGTCCGACCGGGCATGAGGACCGGCCTGCCCGTCGCGCCGTGAGACGTCCTCACAGCGCGGCGATCCTGCTGCAGCACGTTGCCATGGCCTGCGGCAGCAGGTCGTCCTGCAGAGCCCCCGACGGAGCGCTCCGTCACCAGCTTCCCGCACGTGCGGCGCGAGATGCTGGTTCGGTGCCGGTTTCGAGGCCGCAGACGAGACGAAACCACAGGCCCTGGTTCTGAACGGATGAGTTGTCATGCCACTCGATGGTGGTGCCGATGAGACTGGCGACGACGATGCGCTTGAGGTTGGTGGGGGAGTGGTGGTTCCGGAGGCCATGTGCGCCACTTCCTCGTGTGCGGTGGGGACGGGTACGTGTCGGCACACCGTAGAAACATGCAGGTCAGGTGCACATATGGCGGGGCAACATAGTTCGAGGGGTGGCTATGCGTGCGGCCACCATGCCGGCTCACGGAAGGGCGGTTCGGGGACTCGAAGGTGGTCGAAACGAGTGCTGTCCGGGACGCGTGGTTCGGGGTGATTCGGCGGTGCGGTGCTGACTCCCCCGTGCTGGTTCGGTGCTGACTGAAAGCCCATGTCATCACCCGTCTTCACCTGTCCCGTGCTGACTTGGTGCTGACTACGCTCCGTTGAAGTCGGGTATCTGGCGCTGATCGGCTCAGAGTCGTTGCGTGGTAGGTGATCGGGCTGAGAGGCCGAGCCCGGCCTTGGCGCTCAGTCGCCGTGGGCCCTCGGCCGGTGCAAGGAGCACAGGTCCGCGGGCACATGGGGTGCGACGACGCGACACCATGCCCGTGAGCGGTGGCCAGGACCGAGTCGGATCGGCGAGATCGCCGTCTCCGCTGCCGCGAAGGCGAGCCGGTGACGTTCGTCGTGAGGTTGTCCAGCTAGCGCTGCTTCGCCGCTGGGGCGCTACAGGCGGGTGTACGGGGGCACCCCCGGCCGAAGGCTGGGGGAGGCCGACCGCGCTCGGCCCTCCTCGTTCCTCGGAGGGCCTGTGCGCGCCCTCTTTCGACACCCGCACGCCCCCTTGGCTCAGCGGCCGGCCGGAGTCCGGGGTGGGGAAGGGCGTCGCCGGTTCAGGGTGTGGGAAACCGGGAGGGCCGGCGGGGACGATGACGTCCCCGCCGGCCTCGTGGCGGAATATGGCCCCTCAAACCGGACCACTTGCCCTCCGGTGTTGTGAGAACAGCCCCAGCCCCCCGGGAACACCCGCTCGCGGACCGGTGATCGCCCTTGCGCGCACCGAAGTGGCAATGAAATCAAGCCAGTTGTACCGCCCGGCATTGCGCGAAGGGGCGCGAGCTGTCACCGTCATGCGCGGAATGAAAATTGGATCATGACATTCCGCAACCCCGGCTTTACGGTTCCGGCTCCAAGGGTGGCAAACCTTGCTCCCCCCGTGCCGGAACGGTCAGAAGTGCCGGTTCCCTCATGACATGCCGGTTCCGGGCCCAGGACGGACGTCTGCCGTCGGGCCTGCGGCATCCTCCGCGAACGACGAAACCCGGCGGTGTGCGACACGGTTCGACCGACCGGTCATCCGCATATCCGTCGAAGGAGACATTTACCCCTTATGAAGACCATATCCAGGGATTCTTCCGTGAAGTCGGGCCGACGGGCCCGGACCGCCGTGGTGGCGGTGGCCGCGGTGCTCCTGTCGGCGGCCTCCCTGCTCGCCGCCGCCCCGGCGATGGCGGCTCCGGCGGCGATCAAGCTGACCTCCGCCTCCTGTCCCACCGAGATCCTGCAGGGTCAGTCGAGCGGCTGCGTCACCGAGCTGCAGAACCTGCTCAACGCCCACGGCGCCGGGCTGACGGTGGACGGCAGCTTCGGCGCCGCCACCTTGTACGCGGTCCGCGAGTACCAGGCCTCCGTCGCCATCGCCGTGGACGGACGGGTGGGCCCCGGCACCAAGGTCAAGCTCTACGCCACCGGCGGCTCGGCACCCTCCCCGATCACCCTGACGTCCGCCGCCTGTCCCACCGAGATCCTCCAGGGCAACAAGAGCGGCTGCGTCACCGAACTGCAGCAGCTGCTCCGTCACTTCGGCTACGACGTCGGCGTGGACGGCGAGTTCGGGGCGGGCACCCTGGCGGCGGTGAAGTCCTTCCAGTCCGCGAACGGCCTGACCGCCGACGGCCGGGTCGGCCCGGGCACCAAGTCCGCGCTCTACAACACCGACGAGTCCGGGTCGACGGCTCTGGACCTGCGCTCGGCGGCCTGCCCGACGACCATCACGGAGGACCAGAGCGGCGGTTGCGTCCTGACCCTGCAGGCCCTGCTCAACGGTCAGGGACAACACGTGGCCGTCGACGGCCAGTTCGGCGCCGAGACCTTCGTGGCCGTGCAGGCGTTCCAGACCGCGCACGGCCTGGAGCCCGACGGCGACGTCGGCCCGGCCACCAAGGCCGCCCTGTACGCCAACATCAGCGCTGGCGGCGGCAACGGCGCCCCGTCGCCGATCAACCTGACCTCGGCGTCCTGCCCGAACGAGATCATCAAGGGCCAGAAGAGCGGCTGTGTCACCGAGCTGCAGAGCCTGCTCAACCACCACGGCGCCGACCTGGCCGTCGACGGCGACTTCGGCGCGCTGACCGACAGCGCGGTGCGTGACTTCCAGGCAGAGGCGGGCCTCACGGCCGACGGCAGGGTCGGCCCCGGCACCAAGTCCGCCCTGTACGGCGTGGTCACCCCGCCGGCCACGACCCCGTCCGGCGGCGGGTACGCCAGGATGCTGGAGGTGGCCGAGGCCGAGGTCGGCACGGTCCAGGGCAGCGCCCGGGCGAACAGCTACGGCTCCGCCGTGGGCATGTCCAAGTCGACCAACAAGTACGCCTGGTGTGCGACCTTCGTGAGCTGGGTGGCCAAGCAGACGGGGGCCACCACCTTCAACGACACCTACGTCTCGGGCTGGGTCAACAAGGCGCGGGCCGGCCAGCGGCACCTCTCGGTGACGACCGACCCGCAGCCCGGCGACATCGTGGCCTATGACTGGAACGGCGGCAGCGACTTCACCGGCGGGCACGAGCACATAGGCATCGTCCGCACGGTGAGCGGCGGTTCCTCCTTCACCGCCGTCGAGGGCAACACCACGGACGACAACGGCAACGGGCCGTACGGCGTCTACATCAGGCACCGCACCACAGCGAGCTTCTACGACGTGGTCTTCATCCGCGTCCGCTGACCGGGTACCGGACCGAGGCGCCGTTTCCTCCGGGCACGTGATCCCGTGGCACCGGCAGACGGTCGCCCCGTCGACACGACGCGGGCCCGTGAGCCGTCCGGCATGACCGGACGGCTCACGGCCTAGGGCGGCCGACGGCGGGGCTACAGGGCGGCGATGACGTCGGCAGAGGCCATCGGCAGCGAGAACATCGAGAAGTTGTAGGCGATGGCGTTGTCCTGCTTGTCCTACGAGGTGACGGCGACGCAGTCGGTCAGAGTGATCACCCGGAAGCCGTGCTCGTAACCGGTGCGCATGGTCGACTCCACCTTCAGCGCGGCTTCCCAGTGAGGGGGCAGGTCTTGAGAAGGAGGGTCCATCGCACCATCGCGTTTCTGGCCACGGTGTGCGGTTTCACTCTGTACCTCACGGACGCATCCACCGCGGCTGCCGCAGCACGGCGGCAGGGATTCTCGCCACGCTGGTGAACAAGACCGGCACCACCATCACCGTCACTTCCGGGGTGGGGCGGGGCAACAGCATCACCGTTGGGCAGACCGGCAACAGCATCAGGGGCACCGTCGCACCGTCCGGCGACTGCACTCCAAGGGACCCGGCAACGACACCCTCGACGGCGGCCTCGGCTTCGACACCTGCAACCGTGACACAGGGGACCCGGCCGTCAACTGCCCCTGAATAATTGCCCCTCGACCGGCACCGCTGGATGGCCGGAAGGTGCCGGGCCGTGCGGCTGCGCGGTCCGACCCCCTGACCCGGGTGCTCACAACCTGGCCGCTTCTGCGTGATCAGGGTGGTGTTCCGCAGCGTCGACGCTGATGCGACCGCTGTCGCCGCGTCGGCCCCGGCAGTCCGGCGCGCCTCACCTCCATGCCGGTAAGTGCTCAATTCTGGTTGCCCTCCCACGGTCTGGCAGGTCTCGAAGGTGGGAGCAGACTCGCGGCGGCCGCCGAGACGACCGGCTGTGGTCGCAGTGCGGTTGCTGCTGCCCGTGGGACTCTCCTCAGCCTGACTGCCTTGCCCCAGGACATCGCAGGAGCGAAGAAATTGCGCCCAGGGGACGTCGAGCCGTGGGAAGTGAGCAGCACTCGGCCCGGATCGAGCCGCAACCGTTCGGCTCGTACGCCGAGGCTGCCGCGCCGTCCCGGTCATCAACGTCCTTTCCAGCAGAGTTACATACCCCACTTTTCAGCCTGCGGGTGAGCACTCATTCGATGCGCCCCGTTGAACCCAGTAACCGGTGACCCACCTATAGACCGGTAAGTGAGGTTCGTGCATGTCAAAGATCGGTCCGAAACAAACCAAGCGGCGTCTCCCCGCCGCTGACTGCTGCCCGGGTTGGGTGCACCTTTGCTCCCGTCAACTCAAGGACTGAGGACGGTCGCTTCATGGACTACTGCATCCCGTGCAGCCGCACGCTCAACGGCGCCGTTACCTGCCCAGAGTGTGGGGCATACGACCCCGGCATGGCACAGCCGAGCGATCGGAGAGGCGGTGCTCCGGCCGTCGAGGCCGCGATGCCGGAGGTCCGCTCGAGTCGGGGACCGAGCTCCTCCGGGTCGCCCCTTCCCGGGTCACCGACTGCCTCGCAAGACCTGTCGGCTGACCGGTACGACCGTCCGGCGCGGCTGAAGAAGTATGCCGTCCGGTCTCTTGCCGCAGCCGCCTTCACCCTCCTCGGAGGCCTGGCCACCGCATCGGTGTTTCCCCCGTCGACGGCCCCACGAGCAGCCTCGATCCCGGAACAGCCGTCCCCCGAAGAGCCCGGGGTCCGCGTTCCCGATTCACAGGCTTCACCGGAGCGTGTGACCACGCACCCGGCCCGAAAGGGCGTACGGGACCGAAACGGTGACGGGATCCGGCGTCCTCTGCCAACGGCGACTCGCAGCACGTCACCGGTCTCTCGGCCTCCCGCCACCACCAGTGCGCCGCCACCGGTGAAGGCGAAGCCGACCCCCCGAGCCTCCAGCGGCCGCCGCCCCAGCTCCCCCTCGCAGACGGCAACCCCTTCCGCGAGGCCCTCCGCCAGTTCCTCCGCCAGTCCTTCCGTCAGTCCTTCCGGCAGCATCAGCGCCTCTTCTACCAGTTAGTGGCTCACCGAGCAGCAAAGGGGAAGCCGGTGGCTGAAACACTGGCAGGGCTCCCCAGCACAGAAACCTCCACCTGGTCCGCGCACGGCATCCGCCTGATCGGCAGCGGGCTCGCCAGCGCCGACAGAGGCCACAACCACGCACCCGTCTGCCGTCAACGAGGTGCGGCACGTTGACTGTGGCCAGGAGTTCAACGCTGGCGATGGCGTAGCCCTCACCGGCCCGGGCACCGGCGACGAGGACGCGAACATCGGCAATTTCTGAACGGTGATCGGTTGCCCCAGTGCGCCGTGAAGAGGTGGGTCTCGCGCTTCCAGTGGTCATGGGGTTGCGGCGGCCGCCCGGCGCGCGGCACACCAGGTTGGCAGGGCGGCTTGGTGGCAGGGCTTGGTGGCAGGTGGTGCAGACACCGGTTCAGCACCTCGGAACGTACCGGAGGGCGTCGAGGACTTGGTAGGGGGTGAGACCGGTCCGGGTGCTTTTGGGGCGAGGCGCTGTTCGGTGAGGAAGACGTGGGTGGCGGTCACGAGGGTGACGTGGTGGTGCCGGCCGGCCAGGATCGGCTTTCGAAGTGGTCCGGTCCCAGGCCGTGTTGAGTTCGCGGTGGTCGTGCTCGATGCGCCGGCGGACCTTGGCTGGACAGACCAGGTAGCTACTGGACTGCTTGCGGGAGCCGTTCATTTTCTGTCCGTCGTCCCTCTGCGCCGCATCCCACGCACTGGGCACCGACGAGTAGCCGGCACCGACGATTCGGTGCTGGGAACGTGCGATCGCCCACAGTTATGTTGTGCACAATTAAATTGCGTACTAGCGTCTGTGCGCAGTACACCACGAGAGGGAGGCGGCACAATGAATCCTGTTCGCTACGAGGACTACCGGCCCATCGAACGCCCTTCCTACCAGGAGGAGATGGAAGCAGTCATCGCCCAGGTGGCGCGTCGTACTCGCGCCTCGGTCGAGCGCGAGACCGTCGGCCGCGCTGTCCGCACGGCCCACGGCAAGACCTACGGCCTCCTCAAGGCCACGGTCACGGTTGGTGACAATTCTGGCTTCTACCGGCAGGGAATCTTCGCACGGCCGACCGCGTACGACGCCGTCGTCCGCTACTCGAACGGCTTGGGCCACGACCGCCCCGACCACCAGTTGGGCGCGGCTTGCGGAATGGGCATCAAGCTGTTCGGAGTTGCGGGCCCCTCGCTGCTGGACGACGAACGAGACAGCGGTACCTTCGACCTCAACCTGATCAACAACGATGTCTTCTTCGCGAACACGGCCTACGACTACATGGTGATCGAGGATTTGTTCGCCGAATTGCCCGAGGCCCTCGTGGACCCCGCCCGCCGCAAGACCTGGATGGCGGAGTTCCTGACCCGTCGGCTGACGCTCACCGATCCTGACAGCTGGCTGTGGGACGAACTGCTCGCCATGCTGTCGTTCACCGGTGTCCCGCGCAGGAACCTGCTGTCGTACAGCTACAACAGCATGGGCGCCTTCCGGTACGGCGAACACATCGCCAAGATCCGTACCGTGCCGACCGCCGCGTCCCTGGCCTCCATCACGCAGCAGATCGTGGACGTGCGCGCGGACAATGAGGCATTCCGCCGCACCTTGGTGGCCGAGGCCGCGGAGCGAGACCACTCCTTCGAGCTCCAGGTCCAGCTCAACACCGATCTGGCCCGTATGCCGGTGGACAACACGTCCGTCAAGTGGCCCGAGGACCTGTCCCCCTGGGTGACGGTCGCCCGGGTGGATCTCCCGCGCCAGGCTATCGGCGGGTACGACAACCTGGCGGCCGCCGACGCCACGTCGATCACGCCATGGCGTTCACGCGAGGACCACCGGCCCATCGGCGAGATTCAGCGGGTGCGGCAGGAGGTGTACCGGCGCTCGTCCATCGAACGGCACCGCATCAACGGGCAAGAGCGGCGCGAACCGGCCGGCAGCGCTGAGCTGCTGGGCTGAGCTGCCTCGGTCGCGCCCGCCGTCGCGCAGGTCAAGTGGTAGGCGTAGCGCGCTTCGAGGTTCGGGGGCCGCGTGCTCTCTCTGCGGTGGGCCGCTCCCGCGTCGCCTTCCTGCCCTCACCCGGGGCCGGGTGATGCCTCGATACCCGGGGCTGCGAGTCGCTCGGCTGCCTGGGTGTTCGGCGTGATACGACTGTGCTTCATGAGGCAGTGCGTATGCGTGTGACTACGTGGAGTCTCGCCCGAGGGTCCGTTCGGGAATGGAGTGCGGTTGCCCCGACGAGGCTCCCGGTCCGTCGCCGAGGTGGAGGGTGGGGGAATTGAGAGCCCAAGAGGTCCCGGCGTCCGTCCTGGTGGGGGTCGGTTCCTGGGTGCCGCCGCGCCGCGTGGCCAACGAGGAACTGGCCGAGCGCCTGGGCCGGTCGCCCGAGTGGATGTACCAGCGCTCCGGCATCCGGTCCCGGCACGTCGTGGAGCCGGGTACCAGCAGCGGGGACCTGGCGGTCGAGGCCGGCCGCGAGGCGCTGGTCCGGTCGGCGGTCGGCCAGGTCGCCGCCGTGGTCGTCGCCACCACGTCGCCGGACAGGCCGTGCCCCGGCACCGCTCCGAGCGTCGCCTCACGACTGGGGATGGCCGGAGCGATCGCGCTGGACGTCCAGGCCGTGTGCGCCGGCTTCGTCTACGGGTTGGCGGTCGCGCAGGGCCTGATCGCGGCGGGCACGGCCGACAGTGTCCTGGTGGTCGGTACTGATTCGCTGTCGCTGAGCGTCGCTCCGGACGACCCCACGAGCATGTTGTTCGGCGACGGAGCCGGCGCCGTCGTCCTGCGTTCGGGCCACCGTGAGGAGCCCGGCGCCCTCGGGCCCTGCGTGCTGGGCAGCGACGGCGGTGGCCGCGACCTGATCACCGTACGCGGTGGTGGTTCCGAGGAACGCTCAAGACCCGGCGGCGCACCGGCGGACCGGTATCTGCGCCTGGAGGGGCAGGAAGTGTTCTGGCGCGCCGTGCAGCACATGACGTCCGCCTCCCGCGAGGCGCTGGACGCCGCGCGGTGGAAGCCGCAGGACGTGGACCGGATCGTCGCCCACCAGGCGAACGCGCGGATCCTGGCCATGCTCGCCGAGCGGTTGGGCGTCGACGCGGAGCGCGCGCTGTCCAATGTCGAGCAGGTCGGCAACACCTCGGCCGCCTCGATTCCGATCCTGCTCGATCACGCCGACCGCGCGGGGGACCTCAGGCCCGGACACCGCGTCCTGCTCACGGCCTTCGGCGGCGGCCTGACCTGGGGAGCCACCACCCTCGTGTGGCCGGACTTCCTGAGCCCGGACCAAAGCCCTCACCAACTCAGCTCGGAGAGACGGTATGTACGACCTTTTGGTGAAGATCTTGACTGACAGGTTCCAGGTGCGGCCCGAACTGGTCTCCCCCGAGGCCAGGCCGACGGCCCTGGGCCTGGACTCACTGTTCGTGGTGGAACTGTCCTTCGTGCTGGAAGGAGACCCCGGCGTGCAGATCAGCTTCGATGAACTCGCTGGTGCGGGCACTTTGGCGGAGATCGCCCAGTTGATGCAGAACAAACAGGACGCGTCGGTCTGAGGAGCGCGGACGGGCCCGCCGGGACATGCGGCGGGCCCTTCGCTCCGACGTGTCGTCGGGGCGTGCCGAAGCGACGTCAGCGGCCTGTGGCGCCCGCGGGACGCCGGAACATCAGGGCGTGCACGGTGAATCGTGACCCGTCGAACTCCGCTTGGCCCGCCGCCCGCCGTTCCTTCAGCAGGGTCAGCATGGTCTCCTTGTGCTCGGCGTACGCCAGGAGCGGGATGTCCATCTCGAAGATCTCCAGCGTCTCGGACTCATAGCCGCGCGCGGTGAGTTCCGTGACGGTGCGGGGAATGTCGGCGAGCGAGGAGTGCGCCATGAGCAGGGTGCCGCCCGGCGCGAGGAGCGTGTCCATGCGTTCCACGACGGAGTCGTACACCGCGCGGCCGCCCCTGCGGGCGACGAGAGCGGTCTCCAGCCCGTTTCCCGTCGCGTAGCTCGGGTCGTAGGGCAGGTGCGGCGGATTGGTGATCACCAGGTCGAACCGCTCATCGGGGGTGTACTCCTCCAGCGGTGAGGTGACACAGGTCAGCCGGGTGCCGTCGAGACCGTTGGCCACGACGTTGGCCGTGGTCTGGCCGGCGGACGCCGGGTTGATGTCCAGGGCGGTCACCAGCTCCGCTCCGGCCGCGAGCAGGGCGACACTGTAGAGACCGGACCCGGCTCCGATGTCCAGGGCCCTCACGCCTTCCAGTCCAGGGGCGTTGTCACCGTTGAGGGCGCTGATCAGGCTCAGCCCGCAGTCGGTGGGAAACAGGATCTCGGCGGGGTCCTCCACGACGAGCCGCAGACGCGTGCCGCGGAACGCGAAGATCCCGCACGAGGGCCGGGTCTCCCACAGCGAGCCGTTCTCGCCGACGGGCAGGACACGGCGCCGCGCCGGCGTCCGGATCGGGGAATCGGTCATCAGAACGGAACCTTTCGACAGGAGGGGAACGGCAGGCGGACCGGTCACTCGGCGAGGGCGGACAGTACGGTGCGAACGGCGTCGTCGGCGATGCGTGCCGCGCGCAGTGCCGGGACCATGTCCTCGATGTAGCTGAAGTTCCAGGCCAGTTGGCCGTGGCTGGTGGTCGTCGTCGCCACGATGGCGCCCATCACCGAGACGCCCGTGAGGAACTGGGCGTCGCCGACCCGCCACGAGCCCACCCGGTCGGGAAACTCGTAGCGGCCGACGTTGGACAGGCACAGGTTGATCGGTCCTTCCTCGTCCATGAACCGCATGAACGACTCGCCGTCCGCCAGCGACTTCGGTCCCGCCCAGCGCGGCAGGCTGACCGTGGCGAGGTGCTCCTGGCGCCTGCGGCGCCGCACCAGGTCCTGACTGATCTCCCGGGCCATCGGCCACAACGGCCCACCGGGTGTGTAACGGACGCGGGAGGGGACCGTGGCCACGTAGGTGCCGACCTCGTCGGGGGAGACGGCCGGGGCGAGGTCACCACGGAAGTCGACCGGAGAGCCGATCGAGAAATGAGCGCCCGCCGCGGCCTGCGCGTCCCGGGCGACCGCCGTCACCAGCGCGGCGGCCAGTACGCCGTGGACCGTGGTCCCCTGTCGCCTGGCCGTCTCCGCCAGGAGATCCACCTGGGTGGACGGCAGGGATCGGTGCACCATCTGGGTACGCCGCTGTCCGAACGGGACGCGACGGCTGGGAACGACCCGCTGTGCGGGGCGCCGCCGGGCCGCCCGCTGCTCCCGTCGCATCATGGCCCTGAACTCCGCGACACCGGCCGCGCCCCGGAGGCGGGGCGGCAGCAGGTCGTCCGTCGCCGGCAGGACCCGTCTGGTGTCGGCCTGGGGCAATGTGCCCCGGTCCAACTGCGCGGCGAGCTCGGTCCACTCCCGGACGAGGGACAGACACGTCTTGCCGTCGGCGATGATGTGCGAGGCGGTGAGCAGCAGGTCGTGGACGTTCCCCGCCTCGTCGCTTCCGGTGATCACCACCGCACGCAGCAGAGGCCCGGTTCGCCAGTCCATGCCCGCCACGAGCTCGTGCTCGTTGACCTCGCGCTCCCACCTGGTGTCGGCCGTGGGGTCGTCCGGTGCCACATGGACGTAACGCAGCGGGATCTGCTGCCCGTCCAGCGGAACGAAGGCGGGATGTGCTCCGGTGCCGTCGTCGGTGATCGCCACCCGCAGCAGGGGGTGCCGGAGCTGGAGGGTGTCCAGGGCGCGGCGGTGCAGTGCCGGGGGCAGGTGTCCATGCACGCGGACGCGGGCGATGACGTTCAGCGGTGAGGTCCGGCCGGCGATCCAGTACAGGCGCTCCAGCGGGCTCAACTCGCGCTGGACACCGGTGGGTTCAGTCGCCGGGCCATCCGGATAGGTGAGGGCCTCGGCGGTCTGCCGGGCGAGGATGTGACGGGGTACGAACCGGAAGTAGGCGTTGCGGACCAGACGGTGGCGCAGGTCGGCTCCCTGGGTCAGTTCGCTCATCCTGCGGGATCCGGCCACCATCGCCCGGGTGCGGTCACGGCGCCGCTCCTCGTAGGCGCGCAGGGCCCGCACCGGGTCGTCGCCGGTCGTCGCCCCGGCCAGCGTCCGGGCCAGTACGACGGCGTCCTCCATGGCCGTGCCGGCTCCCTGGGCGAGCGTGGTGAGCATGGGGTGGGCGGCGTCGCCGAGCAGGGTGACTGGGCCGTCGCCCCATCGTTCCAGGAAGGCCCGGTCGTGCGACGGGGCGGTGAGGATGTCCGCCTGCGGAGTGGCCTCGATGACCGCCCGCACCTCGTCGGCCCAGCCCTCGTAGGCCCGGCTGACGGTGTCCTTGACGCGGTCCGGGCGGGGAGCGCCGTCGGACGTGCTCATGGCGGCCCACCAGTAGGCGCGGCCGTGGCCGATGTCGATGAGGCCGAAACGCTGTCCGCTGCCCCAGTAGTGGCGGACGGCGCCCGTGGTGAGGCAGGGGTGCTGGAAGGGGACGACACCGAGCCGGAAGAGGTAGCCGGCGTCCCGTGCCTGCTCGGGGCCGACGAGGTGGCGCCGTACGGCCGAGTTGAAGCCGTCGGCGCCGATCAGGATGTCCCCGCTCGTCGAGCGGCCGTCGGTGAAGCGGACGGTGACCGCCGCGCCGGTGGTCTCGAAGCCGGTGGCGGTCGCCCCCAGGTGGATGGGGCAGTCCCCGGCCTCCGCCAGCAGAGCCTCCTGGAGGTCCGCGCGGCTGATGCAGAAGCTGGGCGCGCCCGCCCGGTCGCAGGCCTCCTTGAACGGCAGGTCCCTGATCCGTCGGCCGCGCCGGTCCATGTATCTGAACGACTCCACGGCCTGACCGCGCTTGTCCAGGCCCAGATCGATGCCGAAGCCCGCCAGGGCGGTGACGGCGTTGCTCATGACCGACAGAGCGGAGCCGGCGCCCCGCAGTTCGGTGGCACGTTCGTAGACCTCGACGTCGATGCCGACGCGCCGCAGCGCGACCGCACACGTCAGACCGCCGATACCGGCGCCGATGACAAGGGCTCTGGGGCGATGTCCCGATGGCATGACGTCAGCTCTCCTGGCCGGTTCGGGCCGGGTCGTCGATCAGCTCCGCGACGGTGGCGGCCAGGTGTGCCACGTGCGGCTCTTCCATGATCGTCAGGTGGTCGCCGGGGACGCCGACGATCCGGATCCGTCCGCCGGTCATCGCGCTCCAGCCGTTGCAGGGGTCCTGGTGCCGGGTTCGGGCGGCGTCGTGCAGACCGGACAGGACGGCGGGCAACGGCTCCGTGGCGCGGATCAGCGTGAGGTCCTGATGCTCGCGCGGGGGGCGGTAGTCCAGGGTCGCCTGCCAGTTGGCCCGGTAGACGCCGAACATGCGGCGGACGACGGCCCCGGAGCTGCCGGCCGGCAGGACGCCGCGCTCGCCCGCGACGCGCGCGATGAACGCGAACCTCTCCTCCGGCGAAACGAGTCCGTCAGGGATGATCCGTGCCGGTGACGTGCCGCCGAGCCGCGGCCAGAGCAGTTCGTGGGCGAACCACTCCAGCAGGCCGTCGTCGTCGTGCGCGGCTCGCGGTCCCTGCTCCAGGGCGGTGGTGTCCAGTACGAACAGGGCGGCCCGCTCGCCCGCCGCCCGCAGCCGACGGGCGATCTCGAAGGCCACGAAGCCGCCGAAGGACCATCCGCCGATGGTGTAGGGGCCGTGCGGCTGGACCGTCCGCAACGCGGCGAGGTAGCTGTCCGCCAGGTCCTCCACGCTGCGCAGGGGGGTGGTGCCGGGGTCCGCTCCCGCGGCCTGGAGCGCGTACAGCGGCCGGTCGTCCGGGAGATGCCGGGCGAAGGCGACGTAGCACAGCACGTTGCCGCCCATCGGGTGGACCAGGAACAGCGGTGGGCGGATGCCCTGCGGCCTGATCGGCACCAAGGGGTCGAACACGGCTCTCGCTCCGCCGTCGCGCAGCCGTGCCGCGAGTCCGGCGGGGGTGGGTGTGGCGATGAACTCCGAGAGGGGGATGTACACCCGGTAGCGCTGTTCGATGCGGACCACCAACCGCATCGCGGCCAGGGAGGTGCCTCCGAGGTCGAAGAGACTGTCGTGCACTCCAACCGTGTCCAGGCACAGCACGTCCGCCAGCATCTCGGTCAGTGCTTGTTCGTAGGCGTCGCGCGGCGCGGTGGCGGGAGCGCGCCCGGGGACGGTCAGCGGGACGCGGCGCAGTGCGGCGTCGTCACGCTTGCCGCTGGGGGTGAGCGGCCACCGGGAGACCCATTGCAGGTGCGCGGGGACCAGGTAGTCGGGCAGCGTGGCGCGCAGCCGCTCGCGGATGTCGGCCAGTTCCTCGTCCGTGCCTTCGCCGAGGAGGAAGGCGGCGAGGAAGGTCTCGCCGTCCGTCCGCCGCCGGGCCACCACCGCGGCGTCACGCAGTCCCGGGTACCGCGCCGCGAGGCCGGTGACGGCCAGTTCCACCTCGCCCGGCTCCACACGGAAGCCCCGCACCTTGACCTGCGCGTCGTCGCGTCCGAGGAAGACGACGTCTCCGCCGGGCAGCACCATGCCGACGTCGCCGGTGTAGTAGAGCCGGTGGTCCCCGCCCGCGAAGGGATGCGGCAGGAAGCGCTCCTCGGTCAGGTCCGGGCGGCCCTCGTAGCCGTCGGCCAGGCAGCCGCCGCCCAGGTAGACGTCTCCCCGCACCCCGGCCGGCACCGGACGCATCCGTTTGTCCAGGACGTGCACCTCGGCCCCGTCGACGGCGACGCCGATCGGCGGCAGTGCGGGGAAGGCGGCGGGGTCACCGGTCATGGTGAACGCGGTGACCACGTGGGTCTCGGTCGGACCGTACTGGTTCTCCAGTACGGCTCCCGGAAGCCCGGCGCACAGCTTGCGGATCTCCGGTGTGACGCGCAACTGCTCGCCGCAGGTGATCATCACCCGCAGGGTCCGCGGGGTGATGCCCAGCGTGCCGGCGGCTTCGGCCAGTTGCTGCAGGGCCACCGGGGGGAGGAAGACCTGCTCGACGCGCTCGCGGTCGAGCAGGCGCAGCAGCGCCGGCATGTCACGCCGCTCCGCGTCGCCGGTCAGGCACAGGGTGCCGCCGAAGCTCAGCGTGGAGAAGATCTCCTGGAAGGAGATGTCGAAACTCAGCGGCGCGTACTGCAGAGTGACACCGCCCGCGGCCGCGCTGGGCGCCCCGGCCTGCCAGGCCACCAGGGCGGCCAGGGTGCGGTGCGGCATGGCGACGCCCTTGGGGGTCCCGGTGGAGCCCGAGGTGAACAGGACGTACGCGGTGCTCTCGGCGTCCGTGCCGCCCCGCGCCCGGCATGACGGCGCGGGCGTGGGCGCGGCCACCGATTCGGCGGGCAGGAGCAGCGTCGGATCACCGGCGAGGTGGGCGTACGGGGCCTCGGCCACGACGCGGAAGGGCCGGGCCTGCTCCACCATCGTGGCCAGCCGGGCGGCGGGGTAGCCGACGTCCATCGGGACGACCGCGCAGCCCGCCCGCATGACGCCCAGGAGCACCGCCATGGTCAGCGGGGACCGGTTCATGGCGATCCCGATCCGGGCGTTCGCCGGGGCCCCGAGCGCGTAGAGCCTCGCGGCCACGTTCTCGGCGGCCTCGGCCAGCCGGGCGTAGCTCCACCGCTCCTCGCCCATCACCACTGCGGTCGCGTCCGGAGTGCGCGCGGCCTGTTCGGCGAAGCGTGTCACGACCGTCGGGTGCCGGTCGGGGGAGGCGAGGACGGGCCGGGGGGCGAGGAAGGCGAGGTCCGGCCTGCTGTGCGGTCGTTCCACCAGGCGGCGCAGGATGCGCAGGTAGCCGGTCGCGAAGAGGTCGCCCTGGGCGGCGGAGAACGTCGTGCCGTCGCAGTCGACCCGCAGCCACATGCCGGTGCGGTCCGGTTCGGTGACCGCGTTCACCAGGAGTCGGAAGTCGTTCTCCTCCCAGGTGCGGAACTCCCTGAGGCGCAGGCCGGGCAGGCCGAGGACCGGGGAGAGCTGGTGGAAGTGCACGTAGTTGAAGGCGGTGTCCAGGACGGGTCCGCCGTGGTCCTCCTGGACGGCGCTCAACGGGTATCGGCGGTGAGGATGGCCCTCCTGCTCCTGGCGGAGGCTTTCGCGTGCCACCTCCAGCCAGGTGTCCCGCGCGGTGTCCAGCCGTACGGGCACGGTGTTCAGGAAGAGCCCGGCGGTGCGCTCCGCCCCGGCCAGTTCGGGCCGGCCGTGGGTGATCAGACCGGTGGTGATGTCACGGGTGCCGGCGAGCGTGGCCAGGGTCAGCGTGTGCGCCGCGAAGAGCACGGACTTCACCGGCAGGGCGTGTTCGGCCGCGAAGTGCCGTACCCGCTCCACCAGGTCGCCGGGCAGGTCGACCCGCCGGGAGGCCGGCTGGTGGCCGGCCTCGGGCAGGTGGGGTGAGAACGACTCGATCGGTACGGGTCCGCAGCCGGCCAGCTTCCCGCGCCAGTAGCGCCGGGACTCCTCCGAGCGCAGGGCGGTCTGTTCCAGCCGTACGTGGGCCGCCGGTGAGGGCGACACCGTGTCCTCGACGGGGCCGATGTCCAGGCCGAGGCCGTGGGCGTAGTCCTGGATCAGTTCCCGGACCAGGGTGGCGACGCTGCCTCCGTCGAGCAGCGCGTGGTGGAAACTGAGGACCAGGTCGACGGCGGCGGGCCGCACATGGGCGCGCAACAGGTACAACGGCGGCCGGTCGAACACGTAGGGGTGACGGCGGCGGGCCTCGATGTGCGCGCCCACCTCGGCCTCGGCCGCCGCGCTGTCGAGCGGACGCAGGTCGGCGATCTCCAGGCCGCCCCGTACCCGGGGACGGACGGCCTGCAGTGGTTCGGCGCCGGCCAGGTCGAAGGCCGACCGCAGCACCGGGTGCCGTGCCGTCAGCCGGTCGAAGGCGTGCCGGAACTCCGCCTCGTTCCAGGGCATTTCCAGGGTGTAGCGGAAGACGTCCCGGTACCTGGCCGAGCTCTCGTGCCTGCGGCTGTGGTAGAGCAGACCGAGCTGGAGCCGGGTCAGCGGGTAGGCGTCCTCGGCGTCCCGCAGCCGGGCCCGGTCCAGGTCGGCCACGAGGGCGAACGGCGCCGGGACGCTCTCGGTCCCGGCCGTGTCGCACTCCTCGGCGCATCGGGCGAGGCCGGCCACCGTCGGGTTCCGCAGAAGGTCGGTGAGCGAGAACCGCAGGCCGCGGGCCTCCGCCCCGGCGCGCACCCTGAGCATGGTGATCGAGTCTCCGCCGAGGGCGAAGTAGTCGTCGTGCACCCCCACGGCGTCATGGCCGAGGACGTCGGCCCAGACCTCGGCGAGGACCGTCTCGGTACGGCTGCGCGGTTGCCCGTCCCCGGTTGCGTCGAGAGTGTCGTGCGGTGCGGGCAGCGCGTCGCGGTCGGCCTTTCCGTTGGGAGACAGCGGAATGCCGTCGATCCGGGTGAAGGAGGCCGGGACCATGAACGCCGGCAGTGTCCGCCCGAGCCGCTCGCGCAGCAGCGCGGTGTCGATCCGGGCGTCGGCGACGTAGTAGCCGGCCAGGACGGTTCCCGTGTCGGGGGCGGTACGGCCCACCACGATGGCGTCCCTCACCCCGGGTACCGCGCGCAGCACGGCGGCCACCTCGTCGGGCTCGACGCGGTTGCCCCGGATCTTGACCTGGTCGTCGATCCTTCCCAGGTACTCCAGGGTGCCGTCCGCGAGCCACCGGGCCAGGTCTCCGCTGCGGTAGAGGCGGCCGCCCGGCACGAACGGGTCGCCGCCGAACCTCTCGGCGGTCAGCTCCGGACGGTCGAGATACCCACGGGCGACGCCGACTCCGCCGATGCACAGTTCGCCGGCGACCCCGGCGGGTTGCGGCAGGTCGTCGGCGCCCAGCACGTACAGCCTGGTGTTGTCGATCGGCCGGCCGATGGGCACCCGTGTGATGCCGTGGGCGGGATCGGCAGGACAGTCGTGGAAGGAGACGTCCACCGTCGCCTCCGTCGGGCCGTACAGGTTCACGAGCAGTGCCGACCGCTCGGCGCCGCTCTCCCGACGACACCGTCGGGCCAGGCGGTTGAACTGCTCGACCCGCGGGGCCGGCAGGGCCTCACCGCTGCAGAAGACGTGGCGCAGGGTGCCGAGGACCTCGCGTGCCGTCGCCGACTCCTCCAGCAGGTCGAGGAACGGGCCGAGCATCGAGGGAACGAAGTGCACCGCGGTGACCTGGTGCTCGCGGATCGCCCGCAGGACCTCGCGCGGGTCCCGCTGGCCGCCGGGCGGCAGCAGGGCCAGGGCCGCCCCCTCGGCCGCCCACCAGAACAGCTCCCACACCGAGACGTCGAAGGAGACCGGCGTCTTCTGAAGGAGGACGTCCCCTTCGCCGAGCGGGTAGCGGCGCTGCATCCACGCGAGGCGGTTGACCACGCTGCGGTGCTCCACCATGACGCCCTTGGGCCGCCCGGTCGAACCGGAGGTGTAGATGACGTAGGCGAGGTCGCGGGAGCCGACGAGCGGTTCGACCGGGGCGCCGCTGCCGGTCAGCAGGTCACCGACGCGTCGCGCCGTCGCGTCCGCGTGCGGACCGGCGGGAGCGTCGTCGTCGACGATCACCACCTTGGCCCGGCTGTCGCGCAGCAGGAAGTCCACCCGCTCGGCCGGGTATCCCGGGTCCACCGGCACGTAGGCGCCGCCGGACTTCAAGATGCCGAGCAGCGCGACCGGCAACCGCGGCCCCCGCTCCATCATCACCGCGACACGATCGTCCGGGCCGATGCCGTCCGCGCGCAGGGCGCGCGCGACACGGTTGGCCTGTTCGTCGAGTTCGGCGTAGGTCAGTGTCTCCCCGGACGCCGCGACCACCGCCGTCCCCTCGGGCCGGCGGGCGGCCTGCGCCTCGAACAGCCCGTGCAGGGTGGCCCGGTCCGCGAAGGGCACGCGCCGGCCGTGGGCACGCCCGGCGGTGAGATCCCGGTGTTCGGCCGGCGACAGCATGGGCACCTCGGACAGCGGTTGGTCCAACAGGTCCAGCCCGCGCTCCAGGAGCGTCGTGAGGTGGCCCGCCACGGAGGTGATGGGAAGGTCTCCGTCGAAGACGTCCCGGGCGTGGTCCAGGTCGACGCGGAGGTCGGTCGTGTCGTCGAAGGCGGACACCAGAACGCCCAGTGCGTCCCGGTCGTGCGAGGGAGCCATCAGGGTGCCCTGCCGCACGATTCCCGCAGTCTTCGGCCGGGACCAGTTCAGGTAGGAGAGCGTCACGTCGAAGAGCTGCCGCGGGCCCCGCGCCGCCGCGGGCGCCTCACGCAGGATGTCGCCGAGCGAGAGCCGCTCATGACGCCGCAGTACGCGGGTCCCGTCCTGGACCCCGTCGAGCAGTTCCCGGACGGTCAGCCCGCCGGGCGCCGCGACCCGCAGGGGCAGGGTGTTGGCGAACTGGCCGAGAACGTCCCGGTGCCGCTCCGTCGGACGGTTGAGGAAGGGGACACCGAGGACCACCTCCTCGCTCCTGTGCAGCCGCGTCAGGTAGGTGCCGAGCATGGCCGCGACGTAGGTGAAGGGCCAGTAGCCCGCGGCGCGGACCCGGTCGACGAGAGCACCGTCGATCACGAACGAGTGGCGGCCGCGTTCACGCGGGCCGCGGTCCGTCGTACGGGCGAAGAGCGCGGGCGTCACGCCCCGGAGGTATTCCCGGTAGAAGGCACGGTCCCGGTCGCCGTCCCGCCCCGAGCGGTAGGCGGCGTCCTCCTCGACGAACGCCAGGTAGGAGGACGTTTCCGGGCCGCTCCACTGCGGATCCGGGTCACTCCGCCGCGGATCGCCGTGCGGCTCCCGGGCGTACTCCTGGAGGATCTCGTGGCTCAGCCGGTCGAGCGTCCAGCCGTCGGCGACGATGTGGTGTGCCTTGATGTGCAGATGCGTGACGTCCGGGCTCTCCAGCAGGAGGGTGGCTTCGACCAGGGGGCCGCCGCCGAGCGGCAGGGCGTCGGCCAGCGACCTGCGCATCCACTCGGTACAGGCGGTGTCCGGCTCGGGCTCCTTGGAGAGGTCGACCACGACGACCGGCACCCGCTCCGGCACCACCCGTTGAGAGGGAGTGCCGGCGTCGTGGGCGAACCGCAGCCGGAACGTCTCGTGGCGGTGCAGCACCCGCTCCGCGAGGGCGGCCAGCCGGTGAGGGTCGACAGGACCGTGCAGAAGCTCGTGGAGAACGCAGTTGAACTGCGGTGATTCCGGGGCCTGGGAGCCGACGGCCCACACGTCCCGCTGGTAGGCCGTCAGCTGATGCGGCGCTTGGTGATGGGTGCTCAACTGTTGGGGTTTCCTTCGAGCCGCACCGGGATCTCCCGGTGCCCGTTGAAAATGAGGGAAGGGAACGGAGTCAGACAGTCGCGTCCCGCGGCGAGTTCGAGGGCGGGGAACCGGGAGAAGAGCGCCGCCAGCGCGACACGGCCTTCGAGACGGGCGAGCTCGGCCCCCAGGCAGTAGGTGGGACCGTGGCTGAAGGCCAGGTGCTCACGGCCGGTGGCGCGGGTGATGTCGAAGAGATCGGCGTCCGGACCGTGCACCCCCGGGTCGCGGCCGACCGCGGCGTAGTTGACGACGAGGGCGTCGCCCCGCGCGAACGTCAGCCCGGTCGGCTCGTCGTGGATGTCCTCGGTGGGGAAGCGCATCATGAAGTTGGCCACCGGAGCCTGGTGCCGCAGGGTCTCCTCCACGACCTGGTCCCAGCCGACCCGGCCCGACAGGGCGAGGTCCAACTGGTCCGGATGCGTGAGGAGGTTGACCACGGCGTGGTCGAGCAGGTTCGCCGTGGTGCCGTAACCGGCGCCGAGCACCATCCAGATGTTGTCGGCCAGCTCCCGCTCGTCCATCAGGCCCTCGCGCTGTGCGGCGACCAGAGCGCTGGCGATGTCGTCGCCGGGGTGCTCGGTCTTGAGCACGATCAGGTCCGCGAGGAGGCGCGCGGCCTCGGCCGCGGTGGCGTCGGCCCGCTCCGCGCTCAGGTCCGTGGTGAAGACGGTGTCGTTGACGGCCTGGAACCTGTCGTGCATGGCCTCCGGCAGGCCGACCAGCGTGGTGACGGTCCGCCACGGCAGGCGCGAGGCGAAGTGCGTCCGCAGGTCCACGACCCGGTCGGGGGCGGCGGCGGCCGCCTCGGCGAGGTCGTCCAGCAGAGCGTCGGCGGTCTTCTCGATCCACGGGACGAGTGCCCGTACACGGCGGGCGGTGAACGCGGGAACCAACGGCTGACGCAACCGGCTGTGGTCGGGCCCGTAGGCGGTCTGGACCGTACGGATGTCGACCCAGATCCGCAGCGGCCAGTCGGCGGGGAGCTCACCGTCGACGAAGGCGGGCCAGTGCCGGTGGGCGTCCTTGGAGACCCGGGAGTCGATCAACAGCCGTCGGACCAGAGCCGGGTCGGTCACCGACCATGCCGGTACGCCACCGGGCAGTTCGACCCGGGCCGCGGGCCCCAGAGCACGCAGGGCCGCGGCTTCGCCATGGATGTCCGTGGCGCTGCCGTCCATGCGGTAGGGGCAGCGGTCCCGGGTGGGCAGGAAGGACATGGCACCTCGACGGCAGGAGTCGGTACTCAGGAGCGGACAGCGGTCAGGAGTCCGTAGCGGAGCTGCGGAACCTCGCAGAAGAACCACTCGCCCAGGTCGGCGGCTGTCTGCCAGTAGCGCGCCGCCTCGCCGTCGGAATCGCGTGCGGCGTCCCGCCAGCCGCGGATCATGCTGTCGTAGCAGCGCCGGACGTTCTCGGTGATGTCGGTGTGGTCCACCACCTCCAGTCCGGCCTTCCGCAGCAGCTCGCCGTACCTGTCGTCGCTCAACGAGAACTTGAAGTACGCGTACGCGTCGGCCATGCGGGCGGAGTCCGGACCGCTGAGCTCGCCTTCCAGACCGTGTTCGGCGATGACCAGCCGTCCACCGGGGCGCAGGACACGTGCGACGTGTCCGAGCGCCGCCGCCTTGTCCTTCATGTGCATCAAGGACTCGATGGCGTACGCGCCGTCGAACGTCTCGTCCGCGAAGGGGTTCTCCATGGCGTCGGCCAGCCGGAACGTGGCCCGCCCGGGGAGGTCCGGCGGCTGGGGGCGGCTGTTGGCCACGTCCACCTGGTAGTCGCTGACGCTGATCCCGGTGATGTGCACGGCATGGTGGGTGGTGATGCGCGCCGCGGTGCTCCCGTGGCCGCATCCCACGTCGAGCAGGTGCTGGCCCGCGGCCGGGGCGAGACGCTCCGCGACCAGGTCCGTCAGCCGGTCGGTCGCCACCTGCATCGAGCTGCCGTCCGCCGCGTCGTCCCAGTAGCCGACGTGGATGTTGCCGCCGAGCGCCCGGTCGTACACATCCGTGTGGCGGTCGTAGAAGGTTCCCACTTCACCGGACGTGTGACGGTGCTGCGTAAGCATCGATGGCCTTTCACGGTTCGTCGAGCCGCCGGCCGGGGCCGCGGACGGGGTCCGCCGACCTGTACGACCGGACTTGCGGTGTTACGGGTGGTAAACGAGTCGATCATGGCAAACAAGGCGCATCGCACGGGGTCGACGACCCTTGGCTTCACCTCTTCGGCGGCGCGGTCATCACCCACGTGCCGGAACGGGCGCGCGTCCGGGCAGCCGTGGACGGGTACGCCGGGCCGGGAGCCGCAACCGCACTCCGGGTACCGCCGCCGGTGGGGCAGGGGCCGCTTCGGAGTGCGGTCGCGGGATCAGCTCACTCGGAGCCGGTCAGACATGCCCGAACCGGTCAGACACGCCCGAAGAACAGGCTGCCCGGCGCCTCCGGGTCGTTCGAGAGGAAGTGCTCACGGACGGCACGGATGAACTCGTGGCGCGAGATCGAGCCGTCCCCGTCGGTGTCCAGCTTGGTGAACATGTCCATCGCGTCGGGCGCGTCGCTCTTCCACACGTCCCGCAGGAAGCGCGCGAACTCGGCCTTGCTGATCTCGTTGTCGCCGTCGACGTCGATGACGTCGAAGATCGCGTGGCCGCCGCCCTCGGTGACGTTGAGCCGGCTGGTGTCGATGACCGCGAGGCGGTTGGCGATGACGAACTGGTCCTTCGTGAGCCGGTCCCCGTCCACCCCCGCGTGCCGCAGCAGCTCCAGCCAGTAGATCTGGCAGAAGGTCTGGAGAGCCCTGGCCCGGCGGTCGTTCTTGTCGAGCTTGTACGCCTGGATGTAGCGGTCGGCGAGCTTCTGGTAGTCCGTCCAGTCCAGGTAGCCGTCGTTGTTGGCATCCATGGTGTCGAAGGTGCGTTCGAGCTTGATGGTGATGACGTCCTGCACAGCGGCAGTCATGCGTCCTCCTCGGGAGGCGTGGGGGATGTGTCACGGGAAACCATTCCTTGACCTGCGACGGAGCGCACCTGCCGACGACCGCCCGCCCCGGCCTTTTCATCCCTTCGACTGATCCGCACCCTTTCGGGGCGTGCGTCCGGCGCCGCCCGACACGCGCGCCGAGGCGGCTCATCGAGAGCGGACCGCCTCTACTGTGGGACCGCCGATAGCGGTCACAGCAGAACAAAACGGAAGTCGACCGTGTGGCCCGCGGCCGTCACGGCAGGCGGAGCGGCTCGCCGGCGGCTCGCCGGACACGGTCCTGTCCGCGTCCGCGTCCACGTCCTGAACTGGAGTGAACACGTGTTGAAATCGTCGGGTCCGACGTCACCCGCAGGCCGGTTCGTACTGATCACCGGGGCCTCTTCCGGCCTGGGGGAAGCCTGCGCACTCCACATGTCCCGGGTCGGTTTCCACGCCGTCGCCGGGGTGCGCCGGCCCGAGGACGGAGAACGGCTGCGCGGGGCCGCCACCGGCCGGCTGACCCCGGTGATCATCGATGTGACGGACGAGAAGTCGGTCCAGGCGGCCGTGCACGAGGTTTCCGCGCTGACCGGCGAGGCCGGACTGTGGGGGCTCGTCAACAACGCGGGCATCGCGGTCACCGCTCCGCTGGAGTGCGTACCGGAGGAGCTGATGCGCAGGCAGCTCGACATCAACGTGATCGGCCTGGTGCAGGTGATCCAGGGGTTCCTGCCGCTGCTGCGGGCCGGCGCCGGACGGATCGTCAACGTGTCCTCGGGCCTTGGGAACGTCGCTCTTCCCTACCTCGGAGCCTATGCCGCCTCCCAGTTCGCCAAGGAGGCACTCAGCGACACACTCCGCCGCGAGCTCGCTCCGCAGCGCATCCCGGTAGTGGTGATCCAGCCGGGCGCCGTGCTGACCCCCCTGTGGGGCAAGATGTCCGAGACGGGCAACCGGGCGCTGGACAGCGCCCCGCAGGCGGTCCAGGAGCTCTACCGGGACTCGTTCCTCGGCTTCATGGAAGCCAACGAGACCTCCGCCCGGAGCAGCCGCACAACCCCGGACGACGTCGCCCGGGCGATCTTCCGCGCGCTGGTCGCGGCGCGGCCGAGGACCCGCTACACCGTCGGCCGGGACGCGACGGGCAGCCGCGTGCTGTCCAGGCTGCTGACGGACCGTGCGCTGGACCGGGTCTTCGGCGGCACATCTGTATGGACGAACCTCAGGAACTGAACATGCTGTTCGCGGGACGTGCCACGCGCGCTCGGCGGCGGCCTTTCGCTTCTCGGAGATCAACCGGTGGCCGTTCATCTATGGGTGCAGGGCCGCGTATTCCAGCGGCGCTGAAGGGCGATCGACACGTCCAGCGGGACGGGTGCGGCTCCGAGCGCGGCAGATGAGGTGGCAGGCCGGTCCACGCCCAAGCCTTCGCTCTCACGTCAGGACGCAGCCGAGCTGTGATCCGTGCTCCCAAGCCCCGGCACGCACCCCAGAGGGCATGGCGGGAAACACGAACGAGCCCCGTCCGGGGTCCAGGACGGGCCCAGGGCCAAACCGACTGGATCAGCGTGTTCCGACCCGCCTGTGGCGTGAGCGGGCCGCGGCCACTGGGCTCCCAAGACGACCGAAACCTGGTGCAAACGAGTACGTGGGCGTGGCCTGCTTGACCGGCCGGGCCACCCCTTGCAGGGTCGGGATGCGGTGCCACAAGTGCGCCGCCTGACCATGCCGCCCGCCCGTCACCAGGCGGTAGACGGTCCTGATCTTCAGGAGCGACTGATCCGATGGTTCTCGACCTGCTCGTGATCGGTACGGCCATCACCCTGGGGCCTTTGCACAACAGCGCCTTCATCCTGCTGCTCTCCTCGCGGCGCGGCGTTCGCCAGGGCCTGGCGTTCCTGCTGTCGTGGCTGGCCAACCTGATCGCGGTGATCGTCTGTGTGGTGCTGCTGACGGGCGGTCAGCCCCCGGCCCGTCATAGCGTGCCCTCGACCGCGACGATCGCCGCGAAACTCGCCATCGGCCTCGCGCTGGTGCTGTACGGCGCGCACCGGCACCGCCGACCGTCCCACCCGCACGGCCCTCCACGCTGGACCACCCGGATCGACAACGCCTCCCCGACCACGGCAGCCGGCCTGGCATGGCTGCTGCAGCCCTGGGCCATGGTCGGCGCCGGAGCCGCGACCGCCGTCGACGCGGACCTCTCCACCCTCACCGACTGGCTCGCGCTGACCGGCTACTGCCTGCTGGCCACACTCAGCCTCATCATCATGGAGATGTACACGGTCTGGGCGCCCACGGCCGCCAACGCCCGGTTGAACGCCCTGCGTAGCTGGCTGGAGCAGCACCAGGAGCAGTTGATCGTCACGCTCTCACTGTTCCTCGGTCTGTACCTGATGGCCCGGAGCATCTACCAACTGGTCGCCTGATGGCAGCCGAGTGATTGTGCCGGCGGTGCGAGAAGAGCGTCGGCTTCGAAGCGCAGGTTGCGGTCGAGGTCGGCCGTGGGGAGTCCGAGCGCGCGCAGGGTGGGGATGAACTGCTGCAGTTGGTCGTGTACCTGCTTATCCACGTCGGGCAGGGGGTCGGTGACGGTGACGGTGACGGTCAGGCCCTTGGCGAGGAACAGGGCGGTCCATGAGAAACCGATGACCACGGCGCCGACTACGGTGACGCGCCGATGGGCGTCCAGAGTGGCGTGTGTGGCGACGTGCGTGTCGTTCATGGTGACTCTTCCTGGGAATGCGGCCGGAGGACTTCACCGCCGGCTACTCGAGACAGGTTCTGGGGGCTCAGGTGTGCGTCGGCTGCGCACCGCCGATGTCCTTGCGGACGCGACGCCCCTGGAAGGACGCGACGATGCCCGTGGTGCCGTAGAAGATGCTGAACAGCCCGAAAACGGTGGCCGGGGAGACCGCGCCGATGTCCGGCCGGGCGAAGAGTACGAAGGCCGGCACGACCGACACGAGGCCGGTCAGCACGAACAGTGCCCGCTCGCCCGGCTTTTCCCCGCGCTCGAATGCCAGGACGATCTCCATGACACCCGTAGCGCCCACGCGCCGATCCAAATGGTCGGAGCAAGGGCCGTGATGCCAGGCCACGCCGACGCGACCACTCCGACGGCGACCGCCGGCAGGCTGCGCCGGAGCAGTGCGTTGGGCGAGCTGAGCATGGGTGATCTCCCAGGGTGAGGCTGTCGTCTCGTCCTGCCAGGAAGCGAGGGAGAGGCGAGGCATGCGCGCCGGCGCGCCCGACCTTGCTCGAGGTCGTCTTCTCTGCGTCGAACGCCAGGAACGGCTGCCCGGAGGGAGATCCGTCATTCGACTGCAGTCGGTACTTCATTGCTTCGTTCCGCAGGCGGATCAGTCCGCGAACGCCTCGCGGCGGACCGTCACATGACGCAATGCAGTCATGTGACGGATGTGCGGACCACGTTCCGGCGAGAGGATCGGTGACGCCCGAGTGGGGGAGGACGCTGGGAGGGGGACGCGGCTGCCGCATCCTGGCTCTCGGCCCGTGGGCGAGGAGCCGACGTGATAGGAGTGAGCGAAGGCCATGGCATCCGGCGTGCTTCGGACGCCGTCGGCACGTCGGAAGGCTCCTTGGTGCCGGTGATCGATGTTCCGCCTCGACGGGCCGTTCGCCGGGCGGCCGATCTGTGGCGGCGGGGGTGACCATGGCGCCGCCGAGCCCGGCGAGCGCCCGCGAGGCCAGGGCCACGCCGAAGACGGGGACGAAGGCCGTCACGAGGTTGCCCGCGGTGAAGATCGCAAACCCGGCGAGAAACAGTGTGCGGCGCGGCCAGCGCGCGGTGAGCGCGGCCATGACGGGACCGAGGACGGCGTAGGTCAAGGCGTAGGCGGTGAGCAGCCAGCCTGAGGTACCGACGGGGACACCGAGGGAGTCCGCTGCGTCCGGCAGGATGCCGGCGATGACAAAGCTGTCGGTGCCTATGGCGAACATTCCGGCGGCAAGGACGACAAGTGATCGGTACACGACGGACGGGCCTTCCAGGATCTTAGGTGTAACAGAAATGGTTACGACAATGGTCCGAAGAAAGGCCGGTCCAGGTGGACCAGCCGGGTGGGGCTGGAGTTCAGGATCTCAGGCTTCAGGCAACCGTCTGCCTCAGCACGTCGGCGACGGTGACCGCAGCCAGTTCAGCCTTCATCGACTCCTCCGCGCGGCTGTACGCCTCCCGCAGCACAGGTGGGAGGCCCCGACCGACGGGGCACTCCTGGTTGGGAGTTGCGGCGTGCAGCGCGATGAGCGGATCGGGCTCAACGGCCAGGTAGACGTCCCTCAGGGTGATCGACTCCGGGGCGCGAGCCAGCCTCCAGCCCGCACCCTGGCCGCGCAGCGAGACGACCAGGCCCGCCTTGCGCAGGCTGCCGAGGGTGCGACGGATGACGACGGGGTTGGTGTTGACGCTGACGGCGATCTGATCGGACGTCACGATGCCGTCGGACCGCTTGGGGCAGACCAGCGCCATCCAGGTCAGCGCGTGCGTGGCCACGGTCATGCGACTGCTCGCGCTCATGGAACCTCCCGTTACCCGGAATGGCCGATGCCGCCCTTGTCGCAACTGATTCTGTTACGACAGGGCGGCGCATGTCCAGTCCTCGATGCCGGCGGCCCGGGTCCCGAGGAGGGGATCGCGCCGGGGCGTGGGGCAACGCCCCGGCGGACTGGCAGCTTTACCTGCCTTGCCTTGCCTTGCCTTGCCTTGACCTGACCTGACCTGACCTGACCTGGTCCGGGGCCTCCGGGGCCCAGCCGGTGGGGGAGAAGCCAATCGGCCCCCGTTTGACATGCTTCGAACGGATGGCAGGGTTGTACCCGGGGCCAATGTTGGGAGGCTCGGCATGGCATTCGGTTGGGCACGATCTTCCGCAGCTCGGCAACTTCCGCTCAGGCTCACGAGCGGCGCGTTCTTCCTGAACTCGGGGCTCTCGAAACTCGATGCGGACGAGGCCACCGCCGAGAGGCTGCACCAGTTCGCCGCCACGACCTACCCGTTCCTGGGCAGGCACGATTCCCACAAGTTCGTACGGCTGCTCGCCGCCGGTGAGCTCGCCATTGCCACGACACTGCTCCTGCCGGTCGTCCCTGCCGCTGTCGCCGGGGTTGCGCTCACCGCATTCTCCGTTGGCACCCTCGGGCTTTACCTGCGTACGCCGGGGATGCGACAGGAAGGCAGCCTGCGCCCGACCGAGCAGGGAACCGCGCTGGCCAAGGACGTCTGGATGCTGGGCATCGGCGTCTCCCTCATCGCCGAGGGCGTGTACGAACACCGGTGACGCACCACGAGCGCGTCAGCCCCACGGCTGCCGTACGCGCTCCGTGACCGTTATTGGATCCGTCCTGGTTGAAGGGGTAAGTCAGGGGCGCATGTGGCCACGACCAAATGGTTCTTCGAGCCCGGTCATACTGCGGCGGAGTTCCGCGCCAGGCACATGATGGTCACCTATGTGCGGGGGCAGCTCAAGAACGTGCACGGCTTGCTGGAGGTCGATGCCGACGAGCCGGAGAAGGCGCGCGTTGAGGCTACGGTTGACGCGACCCAGGTGTACACCGGTCAGCCCCAGCGCGACGCCCACCTCCGCAGTGCTGATTTCTTCGATGTCGAACACCACCCGACCTGGACGTTCGTCGGGTCGCGTGTTCATCAGGTGAGCGGAACCGAGTTCGAGGTGACCGGAGATCTCACGGTACGCGGCAGGACGCGCCCCGTAACCTTCGACGTCACTTACTTGGGACAGTGGGATACCCCTTGGTGGGAGGAAGGGCGGGACCTCGGGCCCAGGCGCCGCGCCGGATTCACCGCCACGACACGTATCGATCGACATGACTTCGGGGTGAGTTGGAACGATGTGATCGACCGCGGCGGAGTGGTTGTCAGCCCCATGGTCGAGGTCACGGTCGACGTCGAGGCCGTCCTCGAGCCCATCGAAACGGCCGCCTGAACACGACAGGCTCGGGCTGCGAGCCGACAGCTCGACAGCGGGCGGCTGTCGCTGAAGCCGGTAGCAGGTCTTGGACGACGGTGCGTGAAGAGGCCTGGCTTGTTGTGCAGGCGGACGGGTTCTCTGTGGCGGCTGGTCGCCGAGGTGGGCAGAGGGGACTCCCGTGCACGGATCGCTCAGCGTCGGCCCCGACGTTACCGAGAAGGTCTCGGGGCCTGGGCATCGGCGCTGGTCTCGTCGTGCGTGGCCGGCAGCCATCCGTGCTCCTCGGCGCATCGCCGGGCGCTTTCCACGAGACGAGCGACGGCGGCGGATCGGGTGCGCGCGGACCACAGGATCGACACTCCACGCGGACCTCCGGCCGGACGATTCGGCGCGCGGCGTAGCCGCGGTCGGCCGCGGCAGTGGGATCAGCGAACGAGGCGGGGAGCAGGTCGACCTCCCGGTTCGCCCGCAGTCGGATGACCGTGGCCTGGGGAGGCGGGTCGGTGAAGGCCTGGGACGTCTGGAACACCCAAGCTTGAACTGATTCCACGTCAACGGAGAGGAAAACTGGATATGACCACCGCAATCGTGGGCGTCGGCAACATCGGAGCTGCGCTCGCCCGGCATCTGGTGGCCGGTGGCGAGAGCGTCGTCCTGGCGGGAAAGGGCGCCGCACGAGCCGCGGAGATCGCGGACGAGCTCGGTCCCCTCGCCCGCGCCGCCTCTGTGCGGGACGCGATCACCGACGCGGAGACGGTCGTGTTCGCCGTCTGGCTGGACGCCATGAGGGAGCTGATCCCGCAGGTCGCGCCCCTGCTCGAGGACAAGGTCGTGATCGACCCCTCGAACCCGATCGCCTTCGACGAGAAGGGCCAGATCGTGCGGTCGCTGCCCGAAGGGGAGTCGGCCGGGTCGGTGGCCGCCGCCCTGCTGCCCAAGAACGCTCACTACGTCAAGGCGTTCGGCACCCTCGCCGCGGAGGTGCTCGCCGCGAGCGCGAACCGCACGCCGCGACGGGCGGCGCTGTTCTACGCCACCGACGACGAGAGCGCCGCCGCGATGGCCGAGCGGCTGATCCGCACGGCCGGGTTCGATCCCGTCAAGGCCGGCGGCCTGGCCGATGCCGGACGCATCGAGTCGCCCGGCGGGGACCTGCATCAGTACGGCTCCGGCGGCGAGGTCGTCGACCTCGCCCAGGCGACCGCCGCCGTGCACGACGCCGGCCAGTGAGTTCCGCATGTGGAGAAGCAAGGCAGCGCGTTCCTCGGAAGCACCCGGCCGTTCGAATGCCTCGGGCATGGTGCTCCGGGTACGGGTCAGAGCTGTCCGGGTACGGATCAGAGCTGAAGGGGTCGCGTTTCGGTCCAGTTGACCAGCAGGCGGCGCTCGGCGAACAGCCACTCGCGCTCCCTCTTGACCATCGTGTCGAGGTACCGGATCGAGGCGACCATCATCGTCCGTGACCCGTCGTCGGCCTCGGTCAGATGGTGGGCCAGACAGTAGGTTTCCCCTGTCGCGCGATCGCCATCCAGCTCGATCGTGCTCTGTCCGTTGAAGTGCATGGTGGCCGCGTAGGCGTTGAGCGCGTCGAAAACCGGTGCCAGCGACTCGCGGTCGTGCAACTCCTGCGTAGGCTCGGGATCCCTCGCGTCCATGTACACCACGAAGTGGGTGTCCTGGGTGAACAGCGCCATCTGGCCCTTGGCGTCCCGTCGGTCCGCGCAGTGCGCGTAGGCGTCGACCAGTTCGCGGAGGGCGAGCCGGTCGGCAGCCTCAGCTTCGGTGACTGACGTGCGGATACTCACGGCGACATCTCCTTCACAGACTGCGGTGCCGTCAATGCGCCCCAGTCCCAGGATCTCCGCCGGGCGGGTGCGCGGTCCTCACCGGAGTTGGACTCACTGCCGTCTTCTATCCGAACTCTTCCGGATGAAGGCGTCCCTTCCCTTCCTTTCCCTTCCCTCCGGTCTTCAGGGTCCGCTGCGGAGGCGCGAGCAGCGCAGCAGCCTGTCGCGGGGGTCGAGCGGGGTGGTTCGGTCAGCTCGTCACGGCGGCCGACGCCGTGACGGCGGAGGTGAAGTCGGGCTGCACGCCGAGCTGGGCGAGCATGACGCTGAGGCCGACGTAACAGTTGAACTCCTTGATCCTGCCGTCCTCGACGTACCAGAAGTCGGCCGTGGGGATGTCGAGCCTGGCGCCGGTCGGCTGTACGACCCCGGCGGGTGTCTCGAACGGTCCGGTGACGGTGCCCTGGATCGTCAGCTCGACGGCGACGACGTTGCCCATGACATGGAACCGGTGCAGTTCGCGGTGTACGTCGGGGGCGAGCGCGCCCATGAAGGCGACCAGGTCGCCAAGGTGCTCACCGCGATAACTCTCGCCGGCGACGACGTTGTTGAAGACGCCGTCCTCGGCGAACAGGTCCATGAAGCCCCGCACGTCCAGGACGCTGCCCTCGGCCGCTCGGTATGCCGCCCGGACCACGGTCTCCGCGTTGGTGTTCATGGTGCCCTCCCGTGTTGAGAGAATCCATTCAAATCTTTGATTGAAATTGTGAGGAGGGGACTGCCGTCTTGTCAAGCAGGCGCTTGAATTCATCGTTGCGCTGGGGCGCGGCATGGTCTGCTCGGCGGTTCAGGCGCCTACCGGGCTCCCCGAAGCGCCCCGGCCACCACGGGGATGAGCATCCGCTCCACCCGTTCGGCGGGCTCGGCGCCCAGCTCGGCCCCGATGGGCGCCAGCGCGAGCCAGTTCAGCATCCCGGCCGCGCAGCGGACACGGAAGACGAGCTCCCGCTCGTCGACCCCAGGAAGGTTCGCCGCCAGTACCCTCACCGCCTGTCGTCGGGCCCGCTCGAACTTCCCGGCCAGCCTCTCCCACCCTTCGGGCGGATCGATCCCCACCCGCGCCACGGTCCGTATCACGGCCAGCTCCCGCCCCCCGGCCACGAGGGCGCTCACCATCGGCCGCGCGAAGGCCTCGGCCAACTCGCTCAGCGTCGAGCTCCCCGCCAGAGTGTCGAGCTCCCGAATCTGCGCGTCCAGGTATCGCTCCAGCGCGTGCTCGATCGCCACGTCGCACAGTGCCTTCAGCGATCCGAAGTGGTAACTCACCGCGGCGACGTTGGCTCCGGCGTTCTGGGTGATCTCGCGGAGGGTCACCCCTTCCTGTCCCCGCTGTGCGAGCAGCTCGAGAGCAGCCGCCAGCAGATCGTCCCGCGTTCGCTGACCGGCCTCGCGGCGAAGGTCCGTTTTCTCTGGCCTCACGATAGAACTCAAGCGACTGCTTGACTTCATTGTCAAGCACTCGCCTGAACGCGACTTCCGGCGCTGAGTGCGACGCCGTGCCGTCGTCCGTCTCCCGGGTGGGCTGGGCTCGTCTTGTCGGCGGCCCGCGGGTGGGGTCCCGCTGGCGTACGGGGAGGCCGGCCCAGACGTTGATGTGATCGGCCGCGTCATGTGCGGACCGTGCTGCGGGCCCGTGGGCCGCACGCACCCGGTGCCGATCGGCAGGACGGCCGAGTGCGCGTCGCCGATGGCCATGTCCTAGGAGAGCTGGGGTCCGTCGCGGCGTATGGTCAAGCCACCGCGTCATACCCACCCCATTCGAACCTGACCAGGCCCTACCAGGGCCTGAGGACGATCTTGCCGTGGGTGTGGCGGCGTTCGAGCTCGGTGTAGGCCTCGCGGACTTGGGCCAGCGGGTAGACGTCCGCGATCGGCACCTCGAGGTGTCCGTCGGCGATCAGGCCGGCAAGTTCGGCGAGGACCTTGGCGCCCGGCCCGGCCGCGACCCCTCCGTCAGTCTTCACCCCGTGCTTCTCGGCTGCCGCGAAATCGGCGATGGTGTCGATCCGATCGGTCGCGACGCCGAGGGCGAGGGCCAGCTCGACGTACCCGTCGCCGAAGGTGTCGATGAAGGCGTCCACCCCGCTGGGCGCGGCGGCCCTGATGCGGTCCGCGACGCCCTCGCCGTACGCGACCGGGATCGCGTCGTGCCTCTTCAGCCACTCGTGGTTGCTCTCGCTCGCCAGGCCGATGACCGTGGCGCCCGTACGGCGCGCGAGCTGGACGGCGAGCGAGCCGACTCCTCCGGCGGCTCCGGAGATGACGACGGTCTCACCTTCCTCGGGCTGGACGGCGTGTACTGCCCCCCATGCGGTTACGCCGACGACGTACAGGCTGCCGGCCACCTCCCATGAGACCTTCTCCGGCTTGCGCGTGAGGTCACCGGCCTCGACCAGGACCAGCTCGGCCTGGGAGGCCCGCTTCTGGGTGAATCCGATCACCTCGTCGCCGGGCGAGAATCCGGCAACCCCGTCGCCGACCCCCTCGATGATCCCGGCGAGGTCGCTGCCCTGCCCGGACGGGAACGTCGACGGGAACAGGTCTGCCACCGCCCCCGTGCGGATGACCGCCTCACTGGGGTTGATACCGGCCGCTTTCACGTGTACGAGGACCTGCCCGTCCCCGGGCACCGGGCGTTCCACCTCGTCGACCCGCAACACGTCGATCCCGCCGAACTCGTCGTACCTGACCGCCTTGGGCATGATCTCTCTCCTTCGACTCGCTGAAGCTGACTTGGCTGGTCCTCCTTGATGCGGATCGCGCCCCGCACTGGGGTGTGCCGACAGCCAACGGGCTGATCGAGTGCGCCCGAAGCTGGTGGCCGCCAAGGTGAGCGGTGGTCACCTGGTGCCGGTGATCTGCGGTCCGGGCGGTCCGGGGTGAGCTTTTGGATCTCGAGCAGGTCCAGGCCGAGCGCCTCGGTCTCGGCCAGCACGCCGTACAGCGCCGACCGGTCCAGCAGGCCGGTGAGCACGGTGTGCGGGCCGCGACGCTGCGGCACCAGCGCTGGAAACGCCGACAGCACGGTGGCGCCGAGGTGCCCGTCGATCCGGATGATGTACGGGGCGGGTGCCGAGTCCATGGCGCCATGGTCGAGCGCGGGCAGGTGACCCCGCATCACCGGGATCCGGTGGCGGCCGGGCTAGCGCGTGCGGCGGCCGGCCAGCAGCCGCAGTTCTCTGGCGCGTTTCACGGCCGAGGACCGGTCACGGACCTGGAGCTTGGCGTAGATGCTGCGCAGGTGTGTGCTGACGGTGTTCGGCGAGACGGAGAGTTCACTGGCGATCTCGGGCCGGGACAGGTTGGTCGGCAGAAAACGCAGCACCCTGAGTTCGGTCGGGCTGAGTTCCTCCGCAGGCGGCAACGCGGCCGGCTCTTCCGCCGCCGGGGACGAGCCGTGGAGGACGTCGAGGATGTCGGCGAGCAGCGCGGCGTGCGCGGTCTGGTGCTGGGGCAGTGCCTCGAGCAGTTCTGCTGAGCCGGTCATCGCGAACGGCAGGACCAGCCGGTCGGACTCCGCCAAGGCCAGCGCCTGTTCCGTGGCCTGGTTCGCCGCGTGCTGGTCACCGAGTTCACGATGGGCGAGCCCGGCGAGCAGATGCGCCTCGACGACCGTGACGTAACCGAGGACCGGTGCCGTGCCACCGAGAACATCGTGCAACGCACCCAGGGCTCCTGGCGCATCGCCTTCCGTGAGGCAGATCGCCGCGCGGGCATTATGGATCTCACCTGAGCCGGCCCGTTCGTCATCGAGCGCCGCGAGGGCGGAGCGGGCTTCGCCGGGCAGCCCGAGGCGGGCTTGCGTGGCGAGGCGCCAGCCGGTCATCTGGCTCGCCAGCGCCCACGATCCCTCCAACCGCGATGCCAGGTGTTCGGCCGCGCCGAACTCCTCGAGCGCCTCCCGGCGGCGGCCGCGACCGGCGTGCAGCATCGCGGCCGTCTGGTGCAGCAGCAGCCTGATGTCCGGCCCGGTGTCCGTTCGCAGAGCCCGTTCGGTGCGCCGCAACCACCGCTCGCCCTCGTCGAACTCACCCAGCCACACCATCGTGCCGACGAGCGTCATCAGCGCGGGTGCGATCACCGGTTCCGTGCCCCAGCCGTACCGTTCGGCGAGCTCCATCGCCTCGAGATAGAGACCGGGCGGGCGGCCTCACCATCCGCCCCGGCCGGCGGCCGGGACCACCGCCCCGGCCCGGCTCTGCTGGTCATCGCCACCGCCCAGCTCATGGTCGTGCTCGACGCGACCATCGTGAACGTTGCCCTCCTGGACATCCAGAAGGCAGTCGGCTTCTCCGGCAGCAGCCCGGAGTGGGTGGTGAACGCCTACGCGGTCACCTTCGGCGGCCTGCTCCTGCTCCTGCTCCTGCTCCTGCTCGGCGGCCGCGCCGGCGACATCCTCGACCGGCGGCGGATGTTCGTCTTCGGCCTGCTCCTGTTCTCCGCAGCGTCGCTGCTCGGCGGGTTCGCCACCAGCCAGTCGTGGCTGCTCACCGCGAGGGCGGTACAGGGAGTCGGCCAGGCCCGACAGCTCACCGCCGTCTCCGTACCTGGCGTGAGGTGGGTCGGCGAGCAGCTGTGTCGCATCACCCTCCTCCCGGCGGAACATGAGCCGTAGCCCTCCCCGATACGCTCCACGGCCGGGGGCCTTTTTGGCCGTGGCTCGCGAGTTCAGGTCAACATACCGTCGCCATGCGAAGTGGTCATGTCTGGTTCACCCCTTGGCAATCTTGTTTCACCAGCCTCACGCGAAGAGTGTCGATCACCAAGGACACATCTTTCGAGAATGCGGGGGGCCGTAGATGCGAAGACGTCACGTGTACCGCGGATTATTCGCGGCGGTGGTCGGCGGAGTACTCACGCTGACCACCGCGACCGTTGCCCAAGCTGCGCCACCACCGCTCACCGATCCAGCAAAGGCGACAGCGATTGCCGGCCGGCTGGGCAACAAGCGCGCGGCCGGTGTCTACTACCGCAACGGACGACTCGTCGTCGCGGTCACCGATCAGGCCGCGGTGGAAACCGTGCGAAGTGCCGGCGCGGTAGCGGAGTTCGTCCCCTACAGTACGGCCGACCTCGAGTCTGCCAAAGTAGAACTGGATCAGCTGGAGGGGATTCCCAATACCGCCTGGAGTATTGATCAGAGCAGCAACCGGGTGGACGTACAGATCTACGACGGGGTTTCCAGCGCCGACAGATCCCGAATCGAGAACGCCGTCTCTGGATACGGAGATGCGGTCGACATAACGGAACACTCCGGAAAAATCGAAAGGACCGCCTACGCCATGCGCGGCGGTCTGGGTATAACGTCGCAATACACCTCCGGTGGAACGAACTGGACCGTCACCTGCAGCGCCGCGTTCAACGTGCAGGACGACACGGGTACAGGTCCCAAGTACATGCTCACCGCCGGACATTGCATGAACAATGGCGCTGTCACCTGGCACCGCAGGAGCGGGGACATCCCCCTCGGAAGCGCCATCGACTGGGTCTACGGAAACGATACGAACCAGTCCGACTACGGGTTGGTGGAGTACACCAACAGCGACGTCACGCCGTACGGGACGATCCAGTACAAGGACGGCTCGGAAGGGCAGATATCCAGTTCCGCCGCTGCGTACGAGAACGAGGAGGTGAAGCGCGTGGGGACCGTGAGCCAGGACTTGGTGGGCAAGGTGCTCGCCACGGAAGCGACGGTTACCTACGACGAAGGCACCACCCTCCACCACATGATCGAGGCCAGCAACTGCACTGTGCACGGTGACAGCGGAGGAGCCCTCTTCAGCGGTGAAACGGCTCTGGGCATCTCGTCGGGCGGCAACTACGCCGACCAGCCCTGTGGAGATTCCGACTCCCAATCGGATCGTTCCAGTTGGTACGAGCCGGTGTGGCGCGTGCTCTCCTGGGAGCACCTGAAGGTCTATTAGCCGCACGCCGTCCCGCGCCGTCTGCGGTCTTGACGGAAACCCCGCAGGCGGCGCGAGAGGCCGTGAGTGAACCCGGACGCCTCTCGCCGCGTCGAAGTTGTGGACCGAGGCCGGCGCCAGGAGTTGAAGAGTGTCCGCGCCATGTTCTCAGCAGGGAATCCGTCGTCGGCTACCTCCAAGGAAACTCCATGAACACGCAAGCGAAGCGCCCCGTCAGCCTGCTCCTTGCGCTCCTCCTGGGTGCCTGTCTCCTTGCCGGTTGCGGCGATGATCAGCGCGGCGACGGTGGCCATGCGAACAATGACTCCCTGCAGAAGCAGGAGAGGCGCGCTCGTGAAGTGGCCGACGCCTGGCAGGGGTCCGCAGCCGCCTCTGCCTGGAGCCAGGGCTACTACCCGATGGCCGACGTGGTGCAGACGCCGGAATCCGGCTGGCTCACCGAGAGGGACGCGCGGGCCTACGAGAGCAAGAACTTCGTCTTGCGCGGCAAGCTGCCGATCACTGCGACCGTGCGCGGGAAGGTGGAGTGGGGGAGCGGAGCCCCCCTGAGCCGTCCGCTGATGGGTGCGCAGAAGGCGTACCAGTCGTTCGCCCTCAACAGGAGTGAGGGACCCAGGCTGACCGTGACGGGAGCGAGGCTCGGCGAAACGACGATCACGACGAGCCGAGGCTCGGCGGCCGTTTCCGCCTGGTTGTTCACACTGGAGGGCTACGACACCCCGCTCAGGCGAGTTGCGGTCACCCCGTCAAAGCTTCCCAAGCCGCCGATCGGACAAGCTCAGCAAGGATCTGTCGGCGGTCTCAGGCGTGTCGCACGGCTGGCCGGGACGGCGTTGGACGGCCGGTCCATCACGGTGAGGGCCACTCATGGAGCCTGCGACGACGGTCCCGCCGTGAAGGTACTGGAGACGGACGAGAGCGTAGTTCTGTACGCCTCCGTCGCGGGGGCGCAAGGCGGCCCCTGCAGCACCGAAATGCTCGAACAGAGCGTGAAGGTGCAGCTGCGGCAGCCGCTGGGTGACCGCATTCTCCTGGACGCTCTCACCGGTCGGCCAGTGCCATACGGAGAGCCCGACGGGCAGTCGCCGAGCTGGACCTAGGGTGCCGTTCACTCCATTCAGAAAGCCGATCACTGTTGGAGACGGCGAATGGATCTGGATGCAGGCGCAGCGACACCGACGTCCGACCCGTAGGGAACGTCGACGACAGCCGTGAACAGACCGCTCATCGGCCTCGCGGACTGGTGTTGTTGACCCGTACGACAGTCCTCGCCGTCGGCACCGGGCGCGGTCGTGGTCGCGGTCGACTACCGGCGGGCGCCCGAGTCCCCCTATCCCGCACCCCTGCGCGAAACGCAACTACATCGACGACACCGGCCTCGGCGGACTTCCGGAACATGCCTCCGACCGTCGTCGCCACCGCCGAGTAGGACCCGCTGCACGACGAGGGCGTCGAACTGGCGGCGAAGATGCGCGCCGCGGGAGTGGCCGTACGCCACGTACCGGGTGAGGGGCTGGTGCACGGCTACTTCCTGATGCAGGGCATCGTTCCGGCGGCGGCCGCGTGCGCCCGACGGGTCAGCAGGGCACTGGACATGCTGCTGAACCCGCAGGACGTGGAAGCCGCGAGCAGTTTGCCCCGGGGAGACCCAGGCGATCGGTGAGACCCGATGTCGTCGGGCCGGCGGGCCGGCGGCGGACGGGTTCGCCGGTGGAGCGGAACCCGGTCAAGGATCCCTAGGGAGCGGCCTGTTGAGTTGCTTCCCCCTGCGGCGGCAGGGTCGCCTGGAGCCGGCGGAGCCCGTCGATGAAGACGTTCAGCCCGTAGGTGAACCGCTCCGCCGGGTCCGTGCCCGTCAGTGAGTCGAGTGCCGCCGCGTACTGCGGTGACACCTTCACGTTGAGGCGCTCGGTGCGGATCCGCCAGTCGTGGTCGGGCGGCAGCCGCAACTGGGCCTGTTCCTCGATGCTGTGACCGAGCACGTAGTAGAAGAGGGCGAAACTCATCCAGCCCGCCTGGGCAGGGGGCAGGCCGGCTCCGCAGAGCACCCGGACGGCCATGTCCGAGCCGATGATGGTGTTCGCTCCGGGGGCGAACGTGCCGGCCACCACATTGGCGCCGTCGCGATGATTGAGCAGGGCTGTACGGAGCCGGTTGCTCAGAATCTGGATCTGCTCGGGCCAGGAGACGTCCGGCAGGGGGTCGCCGATGCCCTCGACGATCTTGTCGGCCACGGCGTCGAGCAGGGCCTCCTTGTTCGGGAAGTGCCGGTAGAGAGCGCCACCTTGCACGTTGAGTGCTGCGCTGAGCTTGCGCATCGTGAGCTGGTCGAGACCCTCGGCGTCGAGAAAGCGCAGTGCTTCCTCGACCACGTCGGTTTTGCGCAGCGGCATCGAGACTCCCTTGATTGACATCCTCCGGGCCGCATCGTACCGTGAACGTTGTTCACGTGAACGTTGTTCACTTGACTGTGATTCACTCGTGGTCAATCACTGAGGAGGCTTCATGCCCGGGACCCGAGATGCGTCGACGCCCTCTGTCTTACGGCCGAATCTGCCTCTCGGCGTCGTCGTGGCCATGTCCTGTCTCGCCCTGTTCATGGTCGTGCTCGACGCCACCATCGTCACCGTGGCCCTGCCGGACATGCGAGCCGGTCTGGGGCTGTCGACCGATCAGCAACAGTGGGTGGTCAGCGGCTACTTGATCACCTTGGGCGGCTTCCTGCTCCTGGCTGCCAGGGCAGGCGACCTCTTCGGACACAAGCGAGTGTTCCTGTTCGGCGCGGTCCTCTTCACTGTCGCCAGCCTGATCGGCGGTCTGGCGTCCGGCCCGGTCGTCCTGATCGCGGCCCGGATCGTCCAGGGTGCCGGGGCCTCCGCGCTCACCCCCACCAGCCTGAGCCTCATCACCGCGAGCCACACCGACGAGCGCGAGCGCGAGCACGCCCTGGCGCTGTGGAGCATGATGGGCGGGATCGCCGGCCTGGCCGGGGTGGTGCTCGGCGGGGTCCTCACCGCCGAACTGAGCTGGCGCTGGGTGCTGTTCGTCAACATCCCTCCCGGCATCGCACTGATCGCCGCCGGCCTGCTGTTCCTGCTTCCCCCCACCAGGACGGAGCGCATCCGGCTCGACCTGCCCGGTGGCCTGTGCGTCACCCTCGGAATCGGGGCACTCACTTACGGGCTCTCGGAGGCTTCCTCCGAGGGCTGGGGTTCCCCCGACACGCTGGTGCCCCTGATCGCGGCCGCGGTCCTCATCGCCGGCTTCCTGGTGGCCGAGGCCAGAGGCTCCAACCCGCTCATCCCGCTCGATCTGCTCCGGCCGCGGACGTTGCGGATCGCGAATGTGCTCATGTTCTGCCTCGGCGTGACGCTGACCGCCCTGCTCTTCTTCCTCTCGCTGTACTGCCAGCAGGTGCTCGGCTACAGCGCCTTGCGCACCGGCATGGCCATGCTGCCCGTCACCGTCATCTTCATCGTCGGCGGCCTCACCTCCCGTCAGCTCGTGCCCGTGGTCGGTCCCCGGCGCATGCTGGTGACCGGCGGCCTGATCTCCGCCACGGGCATCGCCTGGCTAGCCACCATCCCCACCCACTCCGCCTATGTGCCCCACATCCTCCTGCCCAACCTGGTCGGCGGATTCGGCGTCAGCATCATGCTGCTCGCCGTCACCATCAGCGGCACCTCCGGTGTGGCTCCCCGGAACGCCGGTGCCGCCTCCGGCCTGCTCAACACCTCCCGTCAGATCGGCGGAGCCGTCGGTCTCGCCGTGCTCGTGAACATCGCTTCCAGCGTGACCTCCCATGGGAGTGATGGCGAAGGCCGCCTCGACGCGCTCGTCCAGGGCTACCGCGTGGCGTTCCTCGTGAACGGCGGGCTCATGCTCGTCGCCGCGCTGGCCGCGCTCGCGTTGCCGGCGGTGGCGGTCAAGGGGAAGGCCGCCGAGCCGCTCGACGACCAGACGGCGCCCACGCGGCCGTAATCCGAAACGCTGTTTGCTGATTTGCTGCTCGTGATGGATCGGCCGGGCGAACGAGCCCGGTTCGATCCCTTTTGGTGGCCGGCCGTTGTTGGTGCTGTTGGTGCACGCCCTGGCCGAGGGCTACGCCGACAGGACTCGGAGTCGGCCGCGCAGCGGCGGCTGGTGGCCGGTCCTGCCTTCGGCCGCGCCGTCCTGAGCAACTCGTTTCACGACCACCGCCGCCCACAGGACCCCGTCGCGGAAGTCCTCGCCCCGCGGGACGGCTGCGGCTGTCGCGCCGTTGGCGGACATGGTTCCCTGGTGCTCCGGCAAGCCGGTCGGCACGGACTGCATGAACCGCACCGATGCGCCGATGCGTTCCTGAGGGGCATCGATCGGGTCGGGGACCTTGGCTCCGACTTCGCTCTTGCGGCTGATCAACGTCTCGTCCACATCGGTGAGGACGTGGAGACCTGAGGGCGTAATGGCGCGGAGAGGGGTCCACCGAGCCCACAGACCGTCCTTCGGCAGTGTTGAATCCCTTGGCGTTGTCCGGCCCGGGGAGCGTCTTGGGTATGTGCCCGTTTCGCCGCGGGAGTGGACACGGTTCCTGGGCGGCCGGCGGGTTTCCGGACGGCGGGATCTGCCGGGGCCGTGTGGACAGCGCGGACCGGGGTGTGGCGTGCAGGGTGGTGGTGTGGGGTCAGAGCTGGTTGGGGCGGAGGGTGGTTTCCAGTACTTCGTGGATGCGTTCGGGGAGGTCTTTGCGGTCGTGCAGTACCCATGAGATGTGCTGTGCGCCGAAGAATGCTGAGGTCAGTACGCGGCCGAGGGTCTGCGGGGCGCAGTCGGGGTGGAGCTGGCCCGCTTCGTGGGCTTCGGTGAGTACTTCGGTGAGGGTGGTGGTGAACCCCGTGTAGGGGGCGGGCAATGCGGCCTCGATGAATGCCCGTTCCACCTGCAGCCGGGCGCCGGCCTGGATGATCTTGTCGTCCCGGAAGGCGGTGGCTGTTCGTGTCAGGATGTTGCGTACGGCCTCCAGCGGGGAGCCGCTTGTCTGGCGTGCGGACTTGACCAGTTCCGTGAGCCGTTCGTAGAACTCGTCGGCCAGGGCGAGGGCGACGGCCTCTTTGTTGGCGAAGTGGAAGTAGACGGCGCCCTTGGTCATTTCGGCGAGTTCGGCGATGTCGAGGATGGTGACGCCGGGGAATCCCTTGTCGGCGAATGCCTCGGCGGCGGCGTTCAGCAGCAGGCGGCGGGTGCGCAGCGCGCGTTCCTGTTTGAAGGCCTGGCCCTTGGCGTTGGCCGTGCGGCTGGATCGCGGGCTTGCCGGGACGGAATCGGATGGCACGGGCTCTCCTGGTGCTTTGAGGTGCTGGTGTGCTGTGGGGTACGGCGAGGCGGACTCGGGGACCCCTCAATAAACATACCTTTTATCAGGTATGTTTATTCGGGCTGTCTCGTTCCGGGTGGGCCCGGGGTCATCTTCGGGGGTGCGGGCGGGTCGGGATGCGGGGGTGCCTCGGCGGTGGGGGTGCCGCCTCGCGCGAGGCGGGGTGTCCGGCCGGGCCGTGGACAGGACATGGAGAACCAGGTCACCACCTGGTGCGCAGCACGCCGTCACTGTCGGGCAGGGCGGCGTGGAACAGCGGGTGGCGTTCGTCGACGGTCAGGGGCAGGGAGTAGGCCGCCCTTGCGCCTGCTGTCAAAGTGGTGAGCTGTTGGTGGCGGGTCTCGTCGGTGATCGAGTGGTGGATCGTTCCGTCCGGTGTCTCCCAGACGACGTACACGGTTTCGTCCTGGGGCACTGCGGCGAGGACCGCATCGACATCGGGGGTGAGGTCGGGCCAGAGTGTCAGGAGGGCGCGTGGGCCGAGTACGACGCGGACGGTGTCGAGGTTGTTCTGGGTGAGGCGGTGCCAGCGGGTGGCGTTGCGGAGGTAGGTCTCCTCCAGGAGGAGCGTGCGCGGTGCGGCCAGCTCTGCGCGTACGCGTTCCCAGAACTCCTCGTCCGCGGCCTGCGTCACCTCTGGTTCCTCAGGGTCTGCGGCGTAGGGCGACGCCGTGATCGGTTCCGCGAACAGGCCGAGCTCGCGGGTCCGGGCGACGGCTGCTTCACAGGGCTGGTCGCTGCCGACGTACAGGTACTGGTCCCACCCGACGTGCACGGTGAACGTTTCCTGCTGCTCCAGCCGGCACCAGGCGCCCTGGCCACGGAGCATGGCCCGGACCAGCTCCAGCGCGACCGGCACTGAGACTTCGGCGCCGTCGTAGTAGCCGGTGAGGTCGGGCGGGAACAGCCCGGCGAGGCCGTGTCCCTCAACCGGCGCCTCCAGGCCGAAGTTGACGAAGCAGGTGACCTCCGGGTCACGGATCTCCAGCCGGTCGATGCCCGATTCCTGCGCGAAGGCGGCGATCGCCTCCAAGTAGGCTGCTTCGACCGGCCCGTGGTCGCTCACCGTGTCCTCAGCGCCGTTGTAGTGCCCGTGCTCGTCGCGGTCGGCGGGGTTGTACTTGGTTATCCGGTGGGTGAAGGACGGCGGCACGCTGCTCCCTGGACTGTGGGAAGGGGGATGTCAGCGTAGTACGTGGCCCCCGCCTGCCGGGTGCCTGCCGCGGCCTCTGCCGTCGGCCCTCTGGGCAGGAGCGCGTACTGCTGTGTCCGCCGCTGTCCTGAGGGTCCGGGCTGTCGCGCTGATGTCTGCGAAGCCTGCCTGCGCATGACCGGGACGCTGACGCATCCGCCTGCACCAGAGCCGGACTGCCCAGGCGTCGCGGGGACGGGACATGTCCTGTTCCATCTGGGTCCGGGTGGCGCGGTCTTCTGGCCTGGGGTGCCCGGACATGGTTGAGACTTCTGGTTGCGCGGTCGTCCCGGAACCTGCGACGCGGGTCAGGCTATGAGCAGGCGGAGGCCGAGATCTGCCGCGTCGAGGTCGGCGAGGTCGCTGTTGCGCTCGGCCCACCGGCCGGAGTCGAGGTCGTCGCTGAGGCGTTGCACCGCCCGCTGCTCGGCCTGCGGCCCGACCCTCGTCCACACCGACATCGCACGGCGTACGTGATCCTCCAGATACGCCCCCGGCCGGCGCCAGTACGCCTCGAACAGGCCGTCGGCGCAGTCCCACGGGATGGGCACCGGCTCGGCGCGGGCGCCGATCGCGTCGGCCATCCCGGCAAGCGAGGGAAACCTTGCGAGGACGGCGGCGAACTCGGGCAGGTAGTCGCGCGTGAGCCAGAACCGGTCCTGCCAGCCGGGCTCGTCGGTGTCGAACGTGAACACCACCGCATGCCGGGCCACGCGCCGCATCTCGCGCAGCCCCGCTATCGGGTCCCCCCAGTGGTGAACGGTGGAGACGGCCATCGCGACGTCGAAGGACTGGTCCTCGAACGGCAGGCTCTCCGCGGTGGCGGCCACGCAGGGCGCCGAGTCGGCAGGCCGCTGCCCCCGCATGACCGCCGATGGCTCCACCGCGGTCACGTCGCGATCAGCGGGCTCGTAGGAGCCGGTGCCGGCCCCGACGTTCAGAACCGTCTGCGCATCCCCGAGCGCGTCCCAGATCCGCGCGGCGATCCGCGGCTCGGTACGCCGTGTCGCGGTGTAAGCGCCGCCGATCGCGTCGTACAGCCGCGCACCCGGCATCTCCAGTTGCTCCTCCGGTGTCACCATCAGTCCCTTCGCCCGTGCCTCAAGTTCCCTGTCGATGGCCGCCATCATGGCGTCAGCGCGATCACGCCGCTCCAGCAGCAGGCCGCGCAGTCGGCGCAGGTGCGCGAGCGCATCGGTACACGGGTCGCCGACCAGTTCGGCAACCTCCCGCAGCCCGCAGCCCGAAACCCAACCGCCGATAGGCCAGCACCTCCCGCAGCCGCTCCACATCGCCCGCCGAATAGGCCCGGTACCCGGCCGCGGTCCGCGCCGACGGGCGAACGAGCCTGATCTCGTCATAGTGATGCAGTGTGCGGACGCTCACGCCGACCAGCTCGGCCACCCGTCCAACAGTCCAGTGATCCTCCACGGCACTAACTGTGCAGCCTGACCCCACGTGAGGGTCAAGAGCCTTACTCACGGCAGCAAGAGCCGAACGCGAAGCAGCGGTCCGAGGCGACTCCTCCAAGCCGGAGCGGTGGTCTGGTTCAGAGAGGCCTGGAACCGGATGAGGGGGCCCGTACCGCCCGGGTGACATCGGAAGAGTCACTGACATCGATCACGATGCCCGCCCCGGAATGACTTCCGAAGCCGCTCCGAGACGGCTCCCTCGGAAACTGGCACAGCCAGCCGCCAGCCGCCAGCCGCCAGCCGCCAGCCGCCAGCCGCCAGCCGCCAGCCGCCAGCCGCCAGCCGCCAGGCGGCCTCCGGCTCGGGCCGCTCCGCGGCGCGGCGCGGGCGGAGATCCTCTCCGGGAAGACCCGCGTCACCCGGCCTCGGTGAGGAGTCGAGCCGTGCGTCGAGGCACTGCCGGGCAGGGCGTGCAGCGCGCTGCGCGTGGGCCGGTGCTGCAGGCCGTTCGCCGGGGGCGGTGGTGGTGTGGTGGCCGGAATCGGGCCGGAGTCGTCGCGGAAGTCCTCCAGGCGCACGCTCATGTCCGTGCCCTCCCGGGCTCCTTGCCCGGCTTCTTCCCGGGCTTCCTGCCGGGTGGAGGCTGTGCTGGGCGGCGGTGTCTGTGGCGCCTGGTTGCCGGTGGTGCCCTTGGGGGGTGGCTGGAAGTGCCCCTGGGGGTCCGAGGGGGGTTCGGGACCCTTGCAGATACCTTCTGGTAGGTATATTTTTTGCCGCGCGCCACGAATGTCGGCCCGAGAGGGCGTCAGATGTGACCACAGACTGGGGGGATCATGCGTCATGCAATGTCCGGGCAGGGGCCTGTCGATCTACTGACTCCCGTGACCGCGTCCGTCCGGCAGCAGCTTGCCTTTGTGCGGCCCATCCCGCGTCACCTGGTTCACCGGGCGTCGGTGGCGGAGGTCTATCTCACCGATGCCGTCGCCGAGGGGAAGGATCGTTTCCTGGTCGCCGCGCAGTGGCCGCGCGATCACGCGCTGTACCACCCGGACGGCAACGGCTGCGTGGATCCGCTGCTGTTTGTCGAAACGATTCGGCAGGCGCTGGTGTATCTGGCGCACGAGTTTTACGAGGTGCCGCTGACGCACCGGTTCGTCGGCCGGGACATGGACTTCGAGATCACCGATCCCGGCCTGTTCAAGGTCGGTGCGGTGCCGCTGCCCATCGTCCTGGAGGTGGCCTGGGCCTGGGTCGACCACCGGCCGCCGCAGCGCTGCGGCATGCGTATCGAGGCCGTTCTCACCGTCGGTGACGTGCCGTGCGGGCGGGGCAGTCTGCGGGTGGTCGCGGTGGACGAGAAGCGGTACGGGCTTCTCAGGCGGCGCGGAGGCCGGCCGGCCGGGGCGGCTGGGACGGGCGGGCCGGCCGGGGTGGCCGGGGCGGGCCGGGCGGTGCAGGCCGAGCGGCTCCCCGCCCACCGGGTGGGGCGGCTGCGGGCCAAGGACAGCGTTCTGAAGTCGGTCGGACGCCCGGGGGAGTGGGACCTGGAACTCGACCTGGGCCACGCCATCCTCTTCGACCACCCCACCGACCACGTGCCGCTCATGGTGCTGCTGGAGGGCTTCCGTCAGCTGGGATACCTGCAGACCAGTGAAGGGGGCGCCGCTGTCCCGCACACGCTGACCGGGGTGTCCATGGACTGTCTGGCCTTCGCGGAGCTCGACGCGCCCATCCGGCTGGTGATGACGCAGCACCGCCTGCCGGCGGACGCCGGAAGTCCGGAACTGCTGTGCGTCGAGGCGGTTCAGTCCGGTGTGCTGCTGTCGACCGTGTCGATGTCCTGGACCGCCGACCGCAGCGCGCCGGTGGCCGCTCCCGGGCTCGTCTGACGTACGCACGACTCCGCGGGCGCCCAGCGCTGCCGTACCGCACGGGGCACCCGGCGCCCGCGAGTGTCCGCAGGGCCGCGGCCCTGTTTCCCCCGATCCGCAACGGCAGGCCCAGGCCTGCCGGGCCCACGTCCTGGTCCGCGGCGTGAGGCGTCCGTGATACCTGAGGAGTCATCGTCATGACTGCTGTCGAGGGGCCCGCCCTGAAGGTCCCCGCCCCGGACCGCGCCCCGTCCGGGTCCCGGTCCGGGGCGGGGGCCGACCTGGCGGCCCGTGCCGCACAGGCGGCGGACGCGGCGGCCCGCCATGCCGCGCGGGCCGACCGGGACCGCGCTCTGCATCCCGAGGTGGAGCGGGCGGCCTGCGAGGCGGGCTTCGCCCGACACTTCGTACCGGGCCGCTGGGGCGGAGCACAGGGCACGTTCAGCGAACTGCTCCGCGCGGTCGCCGGGCTGGGCGAGGCGTGCGCCTCCGCCGCCTGGTGCGCTGCGCTGTGGGCCGCGCACGGCCGCTTCGCCGCCTATCTGCCCCCGGCCGGCCAGCGTGAGCTGTGGGCAACCAGTCCCGACGTGCGTATCGCGGCCGGTGTGATGCCGCCGGCCGGTTCCGCCGAGCCGACCGGCGACGGCTGGCGGCTGCAGGGCGAATGGGAGTGCGTCAGCGGCGCGGAGTCGGCCGACTGGCTGCTGCTCGCGGCCCGGGACACCTCCGGCGCCGAGTGCCCCGCACGGGTCTTTCTGGTACCACGCGAACAGGCTGCCGTGCGCGACGTGTGGCACAGCACGGGCCTGCGCGGCACCGGCAGCAACACGGTCGTCGTCGCCCCGGTCACCGTGCCCGGCCACCGCACCTTTGCCCTGACGGGCCTCCTGCACGGGACACCCGGGCCGGGACGCGCCCGCTGCCACAGCGTGCCCGCCCACATGGGGGCGGGCCTGCTCTTCGCCGCGCCGGCGCTGGGCAGCGCACGCCAGGCCCTCAAGGTCTGGTCGGCGTGGGCGTGCCCGCCCGCCGGTGCCGCTGCTCCCGCCCGTGCGCAGGCATCCGTACGGGAGACGCTGGCCCGTTCGTCGGCGGAGATCGACGCCGCCGCGCTGCTGCTGGAGCAGGCCGCGTGGCGGGCCGACACCGCCGCCGTCTCCGCGGCCGCCGTCACCCGCAACCGGCGCGACGCCGCTTTCGCCGCCGACCTGCTGGTGTCGGCCGTGGAGCGCCTCTTCCGCACGGGCGGCCGGCACGCCCGTGACGACAGCGGCTGCCTGCAGCGGTGCTGGCGCGACGTGCACACTGCCGCGGCGCACGGAGTCCTGCGCATGGAGACGGCGGCTGACGCCTACGCGTCGGCGGTCTGTGCCTGACCGGTCACCGCCTGCGCGCCTCCGGCCGTGTCCGGGGCCGGCATGACCCCCGATGACCTCGCCGTCGACCGCAACCCGGTGCCGACGGGACTGACAACCCGCCGCGGCGGCAACCGCGGGGCACGGCACCGTTGCTGAAGCACATTGCCGTGGCCACGACAGAAGAGGTTGCCTCCCGCACCGGCGGGGCCCAGGCCATTGGCCCAGGCCGAGCGGCGGTCAGCCGGTCGCCGCGCTGGAATCCGAATCCTGACGCACGCACCGGACGTCACGTCGTCTACAACCTGCACGTTCACTTGGTTTTTGTCACGAAGTACCGGCGGAAGGCATTCACCGACGCCATGCCGACCCGCACCGAAGAGATCATGCGGGAGGTCTGCGCCGACTTCGAGGCCGAGCTGAAACAGTTCAACGGCGAACAGGACCACGTCCACCTGCTCGTGCACTACCCGCCCAAAGTCCAGCTCTCCAAGCTGGCCAACTCCCTCAAGGGCGTCAGCTCGCGCAGACTCCGCCTGGGGGCACCTCCCGGCCGAAGGCTGGGGGAGAGTACGACACGCATGTCCGCCGGTACCTGTGGGGCGGACACTTCTGGTCCGGCTCCTACTTCGCCGGATCATGCGGCGGCGCACCGCTCACCGTCGTCCGCCAGTACATCGAGAACCAGCAGCGACCCACCTGACCGTCACCACCCAAGCGCAGAGAACTCCGGCGCTTCGCGCCTCCGCACCAAGGATGCGCCTCACCCCCGCCCTAAAGGACGGAGCACCGCGCAAGATCAGAGGTAGATGAACGCCTCCAGCACGAGAACGTCATCGCGGGTGATGTCGTCCACATGACGCAGGCTGCGGAGCGGCTCAATGCTCGCTGGGCGGACTCTCCCTCGATCGACGATGACTTGGCAACGAGACCCGCATATTGGAGGGGTGCCGACCCGGCACATCCGTTACGACAACCTGAAACCGGCGGTCAACCAGATCTGCACGGGCCGCGGCCGGGTGGAATCGGAGCGGTGGCTGACCTTCCGCGCGCACGACGGCTTCGACACCCGTCCACTGCGGAGCTGGTCGCGGATCTGTCCGATGACGCCGACTGCGGCCCAGCGGGCCATGAATCCGTAACACGTGCGCCCAGGGCGTTCTGTGGAATCAGCTTGTCAAGCAGCGGTCGTCATCCGGTGACTGTCATCGTCTGCTGCATCGCCGCTGCTCGGACGGCGGCTTCCTCAATCTGGCGTCGGCCAGTCTGGTCTCGGCTCCAGATGAATGCGCGCCAATGGCGCGGTGTCTCGCTGCTCCAGTTCCGGAACTCCTCGACCGCGACATTGTCGGACAGCCGCCACCGGACGGTGGGACCTGAGGCTTCGGGGACGTCGGTGAGGCCGTCGAGCTGCTCCGCGAGTGCGAAGCTGTCCACCTCGGCTGTGCTGCGGTCCCAGGTCGCGACCGTGTCGGTGAGGGCGTGGGATTCGATGAGTGCCGGGAGGGACGGGGCGATTTCGAGGAACGTGCCGCCTCCATCGTCCACTCCGACTCGTCCGTCTGTGTGCACCAGGTAGCGCACCGGAGAGGAGACACGTTCTCCGAACCAATCGAAGTACCAGCCGTGGGTAGAGCCGGTCGCCATGTGCTGGCCCAGGTCGTAGTGCCACTCGCGGAGCGTGTCGTGACGTTCGCCCTGGATGGTGTAGCTGCTTCGCACCTTGTAGCGGAGCCCGCCGTATCTCTGCTCGAACCCTTCCCGGCGGATGACGAGCATCATGGGTGTGGGGATCAACTGGCCAACGCAGTCCCGGATCCGCACGAACTCTGTGGAGAGTCGGGGCTCCTGCGGATGATCGCGCCAACCGGTTCGTTTGAGCAGACTCTGGGCACGGGTGGAAAGACCGGCGGGGTCATCCAGGATGTGCATCCTGCACTTCTTTTTCCATGTCAGGGTGTGGATTCGTAGGCTCTCACGCTACCGGGTCGAGGGCGGTCTGGGCGTCGTCGACCGCGGCGCGTTCGTCGTTGGTGAGGGGGATGTCGGCCAGCATCTTCTGGAGGTTCTCCTGCGCCTCCGGCAGTTGGCCTCTGCTGGAGTTCTGGAGTTCTGGAGTTCTTCGGGTGCAGAAGTCGCAGCGCGCGCAGGCCATGCGGTGCTGGCACTGCTCGAAGAGGGAGTAGGGCTCAAGGCACTCACGCGTTTACGGGCCCGCACGCTCTGGCTGTCCACGATGGCCGCATCTGGAGTGGGATCACGGCCGAGCTGCACCCGCTCGCGTTCGCGCGGCGCCGTCAACATCCGCTCCCACACGCCCTCTTGCTGCCCCCGCCGCCAGTAGTGGTGGACCGTCTGACACGGTGGCAGATCATGCGGCAGCAGTCTCCAGGCGCAACCGGCCCCCAGCCAGTACGCCAGCGCGTCGAGGAACCCCGCCGTGTGCGTTTCGCCGGCCGGCCACCAGACCTGACCGCCGGAACCAGCGAACGGAGGATCTCCCACTCCGGATCGGACAGATCCGTCGAGTAGCGAGTACGCAGCCCGCCCACCCAAGCCCCCGAAAGTGCGCCACCGCCCCGCTACCAGGCAACTTGCCCGCTGACAGGCTTTTCAGACGCCCTCCAACGCTCTGGAATGTTGCTGAGAACTGGCAGCAGGCAGTTGCGTCGGAACCTGGTCGACGTCAAGCAAATGTTGACCGTAGGCTCTCGGCGAAAGGCAGGTGCAGTGGACATCACGGTGCAGTGGATCAAGACGTCTTGGACGAAGCAGTCTCGGGGCGGGGAGGCCGCTGCCCGCAGGAACGCGGCGCCGGTCGCCTTCTCGTTGCCTCAGGTGCCCTCTGGGTTTGCCCACTTCGTCCAGATGTCCGAGCGTGACGGCTTCGAGCTTCGTTCGAGCCAGAAGGACCTTCGCGAGGTCGGTGTCAGCCTGCGGGACGAAGGTGATCGGCTCCGTGTGCTCGCTCGTGTGGAGCCGCTCTTCGGGCTGCCTCCTCGGCCCCGCAGGCCTCCGGCAGTTCGACTGCTTCCCGGGCAGTGGGTCCGCTGGCAGTTGAACTACCGGTTCACCAGCGCCCTGGGAATCCGTGGGTGGTCGTACTGGCTCGACACGTTCAACATCGCCTATGGCCCCGTCGGCCGGGATGTCTTCCTGTCGGAGCCGACCGTGATCGTCGATGAGTGCGGGCCAGTTCGATAGAGCAGGCTCACTGCGCTCAGACGGCTGCTCGTTCCGTTTGGGCGCGGGTGGTTGCGAGGCGGTAGGAATCGGTGCCGGTCTCGATGATGTTGCCGCCGAAGGTGAGGCGGTCGACGATGGCCGCGCGGAGACCGGGGTCGGCGAAGGTGTTGGTCCAGCCAGGAAACACGGGGATGCCGAGCGATCCGACGGACTTCCGCGGTGACGTCGGCCTGGACGTCCTCCGCCATCAGGGCCGCCCGCCGAACTGCCAGTTGCGCACCTCGATGTCGGCGTACCGGTCCGGGGTCAGGATGGCGCGTGCCGTCTCCGGGTCCGGCGCCCGGAGCAACACCGCCGTGCCCAGCCAGGTGGTGCCGTCGTCGGACAGCAGCGGCCCGTAGGCGATCAGCTCGTCCCGGTCGGGCGGCACCGCGAAGTCGGCGGCCTGTCCTGTGCCGAGGCCGAGCACCAGATACCGGTTGCCGCCGGTCCGGCCGCCGGGGAAGTCCCACATGGTGCGCCCCAGCGTGTTGCGCCACCGTCGCAGCAGCACGTCCCGGTAGGCGCCGGCCTGGTAGTTCGGCTCATCGAAGGCGAAAGCGCGGGCAGCGGCGGGATCGGGCAGGTCGACGATGTGCACGCTTCCGGTGGGTGTGTCGCCGTCGTCGGCGAGGGTTGGGCCCCGGGCGATCATCTCTTTCGCGTACCGGTCCATGTAGGACCAATGATCTTCCAGCAGTTCGTCGCGGAGCGGCAGGGAGCCGGGCCGGTCGCGGTGGTAGCAGAGGAACTCCATGTCCATAGGGTCTCTTCAAGGAGGTAACCAGGGCGAGCGAGTTTCACCGCAGGCTCCCCTGAACTAAAGGGTGCTCTGGATGTTCTAGTCACGAGCACTTGTTGATGGCTGTGAAGAGGACTCCGGTACTGGCAGACGACGGGCATAATGCGTCATCACGAGATGCTGTGCGCCCAACGTGATGCCGAGGCCGAGCCATAGGGCGTTGCCGTTGAACGGCTCACCGAAGGCCGCTTCCGCGATCACGCCGAGCCCCTAGTTTGACGAAGACGGTGGCGAGCCACAGCAGCAGCGTCACGCGGCCGCCCTTGCGGTACAGCCGCCCGCCTGCGTCCCGCCACATCGGCATGGTGCGGCCGCGGAGGATCCCGGCAGCCACCGACACGACCAGCCCGGCGACCAAGAACGCGACCCCGGCCGAGGTCGTACGGCTCGGACCTGGCGGGACACAGCCACGCACGATCAGGAGGGGCCCTGACGATCTTCAGAGAACTCGCCGCGCCTACCCACCTGGTCGAGAGGTCGTTCTGTCGCGGCCGGCGATCTGCCGGAACGCAGACACGCCGAGGTCGACCGCCCGGGCGCGGCGGCTCACCTCGGCGTCGAGTTGGGAGAGCTTGCCCTGGGCGCCGACGAGGCTGACCTGTAGGTCCTCGACCTCACCGAGCCAGCCTTCTCGCTCGGCTTCGGCAATGCGGGCGAAGAAGGTGTCGCGGATCTCGAGCAGTCGTGGCTGCCGGGTCGGGTCCGGTCGAAGGAGTGAGCATCGGACACAAGCGTGCTCACGGATGCAAGGAGATCCGAAGGCACGTGCGCAGGTGCCGACGGATACTTTCCGTTTCTAGAAGTGGGCCAGGGAAGCGTCCCACTCCTCATCGGTCGGGGTTCGGTACTCTCCGCCGGGACGAGAGGCTCGGCGGTGGGCGATGAACGCCCGGTGGGCCTCGATGGTCTCGGCGGGGTAGACGGCCAATGGTGGAGTCGGGTACTGGAACTGCCCGAATGCCTCCCCCTACGCCTGTTGGATCATGAGCTCCATTCGTCGCAGTACTCGATGTGGATCTCTCGCGCGTCGCCGAGGATGCCGTCGTTGGAGTGGAGCTCCGTGCAGAAGTACGGGTAGTTCGGGTGGATGGGGACGTAGCCGGGCCCGTTGCGAGCGACGTCGAGGAAGTGCCGGGCGGTCTCCCTGAACACCTTGGCACTGCCGGTCATGAAGAGGGCCTCGGCATGGATGTGCTGGTGAAACAGGTCCCGGTTCTCCTGGTAGTGCCGTGCCTCGTGGTCGACCACGACATCGCTTTCGAGTCCTGGGTCGGGCAGCGTTACGGTCCGCGGACGGCCTGGGCCGAGGCGGCTGCGGATCTCTTTCCAGCGTGCCGGCGCGAACTGCAGCGAGTGATGCAGCAGTACGAGATCAAGCTGGCGTGTCGCGTCCTCCGGCCGTTCGCGGGAAGGGGGCTGGTTGCCACGTATCGGCAGGTGGATCAGCGCGCGTGGTGACGTGGCGGCGAGTGCCCATAGGCAGCCGATCCGGCGTGCGGCGTCCTCGTCGAGGTAGGTGTCCAGGTGCCGGTCGTGATCGATGAGCACCGCGTGGGGGAGTGGTTGGGCAGGGCGGATGACTTTGAACTCCGTTGCTCCGAGGCGTGCGTGCTGGATGATGATGGGCAGTCTCATTGATTCTCCGAGACACGTTGACTGACGTGCGAGTAGACGGCGGTGGAGCTGTCGCGGTCGTGACCGACCTGCTGCTGGATTATCTTGAGTCCGGACCTACCTGCCTCGTCCCTGTGACCTTGGCGTTCGCGTTGACGACGTTGTTGTCGAAGCAGAGTTGGCCGTGTCGGCGGCATGAAGGACAGCTGACTGATCGATACCGGGATACCGGGTCGAGACGCATCGCCGCGGTTTCCGGCGGGCTGACTCGTCTGCGTGCGTAGGGTGCAGGGGTTCACGAGGTTGCGGGTCCTGACGCAGGGGGGTGGGTTGCCCGGTCGACTTCCTGAGCTCGTTCGCCAGCCGCGACCTGCCGCAGTTCGCTGTAGCGGTGGAGTGCCTGCGGATCGCCGATGTGTTCGGCGGCCGCGATTGCGGCGTCGAGGACTCCGTCCATCCAGAGTCGCGGAATTCCTTGCAGATCCTGCTCGCTCGCAGCGAGGAGGAGCCGCGCGGTAGAGGGGTCAGGCGCGATCGAGACGAGAAGGAAGCACTCCTTGACGAAGTGCCGCCATTTGCCCTGCTCGAAGCCGTGCTTGTCGGGCGGCAGAAGGCGCTGGGCCTCCTGAAGCGTCTGCCATGCGCCTGCGAAGTCGTCGGTTCGTCGTTGCAGTCGGGCGAGGGTGAGCAGTTTGCTCCCCTTCGCCCCTGACCATGAATCGTTGAGCGCCACAGCTTCTTTCTGCACGTGCACGGCCTCGGCGAGATAGCCGAGGTGGGCAAGGTGGAACTGCAGGGTGTTGAGCGTGATGTCGCTTCGCGGCTCGCCAGCCGCCCACTCGGTCATGAACAGGCGCGATGCCTCGCGCTCGCCCAAGCGGGCGGCATGGTAGGCCCACTCTTTGAGCCCTTCATCGGCCGGCTCGGCGGGGAATCGTGTGCGTTGCCGGTCCAACCATTCTTCGACGGCAGCGTCGGTATGCCGGGCCGATGTGATGCCGCCCAGGATGCGGTCCCGGTCAGGGTGGGAGCTGGCTTGAACCGCCTCGGCGCTGGCGGCGATGCCAGCGGTGAGGAGGTGGTAGAGGTGGTAGAGGTGGTAGCCCAAGGCCGTGTCGAAGCTGATGTTCTTGGCGTCCCAGTGCAGCCACAGGTCCTCGACCTGCCGGTGCTCGGCCACCAGAAACCCCGCCAGGGTCAGGTCGGGGGCCATGCCCCAGGGGACGGCCTCGCGGTAGTACGTGGTCTGCTGCTGGAGGAGGAAGCGCAGAAGCGGTAGGTCCTGAGGGCGGCGGTCGTATTGCAGAGCCCACAGAACCGCGAAGCGGGCGGCTCTATTGCGGTCGGTAACGGCGCCTTCGTCGGTGTCCTGAGCGCCGTAGTAGGCGAGGTCCACCCACGTCGCTTGGTCCTGCCGGGCTCGTTCGAGAGTGATCCTGGGTCCCCGCAGTAGTCGGTCCTGCTCGTCGGCGGTACTCATCGTTGTCCCCTCGCTTGGTTGCTTGCAATTCTGTCGGCCCGTTGTTCGCCCCGTCCGCTGGCCAGTTGGTCGCGGAGGCGGCGGTTCTCCTCCGCGAGTTGCCGGACGCGGGTGTTCGCGGCTTCGAGTCGCCGCAGCAGGGAGGCGTCGGAGGTCCGCCGGCGTGCCGGAACCGGGGATGCGGGTGCTTGGCGGTGTGCTGCCCGCAGGCGCTGGACTTCAGCCCGCAGGTCCGGCTGGCCGTAGAGCCAGACCGCGAGACGCCCGCCTGCTCGGCGACGGCATCGAAGGCGACCGGCTCTCCGGCCGCGTCGAGGGAGCGTAGTGCCTGGATGGCCTTGGAGCGGGTGCATTCGCTGCGACGGCGGGCGGCCTCGATGGTGTGCTGGCTGTTGTCAGCTCGCATCAGCGGTGGCCTCCGGCTGATCGGGGTCGGCTTCCAGCGTGGTGATGATCTGCTCCAGGTTGCCCAGGACCTGCCGGTTCATCTTCACCACCCGTGCCTGGCCACGGGCCTCGGCGGCGCAGACGATCTGCAGCAACTGCTGGCGCTGTTCGCGGTGCTGCGGCAGGAAATCGGGGGTAGTGATGAACATCGGGCCGGCCGGCCCTTGATCACTTTGCTGGCCAGGCGGTAGCGGAGCATGCCCGGGACTGGTTCCTCAGCACGGCGGCAGCCCACGGCGAGCTCGGCGATCTCGCTGATCCTCATCCCGGAGACCGCCGCGGTGACCATGGCGCATGCTGTGCGCAGCTGATTCGCCAGGGTCCGGACCTGGTCTTCGGGAATCGGGACAGTCCGCGGGACCTCGCTTCCCTGCTCGTCCGCCCGGGTGACCTCGGCGGCGCCGCGGCCCCATGGCTGCTCAACTCCCACCGCGTGCATGGCCTGCAGGAGCACGGGTCGCAGAGCGGTTGGCCGGCGGTAGTTGAAGTTGGAGCGTCCAGCCTCGGGGGCGAGCGAGTCGAAGGACGCGTTCGGGAGCGGATCGTCCGGGACGAACGTGCCTTTGGACAGGCGCAGGCTGATACGGGCTTGCGGGAGCCGGTCGAGCGGGCGTGCACCGGCGATCCGCCGACGCACGGCTTCCTCCAGGACGGCCACGCCTTGGACCTGCCGTTCTGGACTCGGGTCAGCCTGCTGGCGGTCACGGACCTGGTTGCGCAACGCGAGGATGTGCGGTGACAGGACCTGCACCGGTAGAGGGCGGCGTCCGCGGCGGTCCGTGCGCCTGCGCCGATGCCCCCAGAGGTGAGCGCGGGGCATCCCGGCATCCGGTACGCGCACGCCGACGATGCCGGCTGCCGAGGCCGGGGTCGAGGAATGTTGGTCAGAACCAAGAGCAGTGCGCGGCGACATCGCCTGCTTCTCGTCCCGCGTGGGTGGGATCTTCGGGTTCGCGCGGCGGCGGTCGCTGGTGGTGTCGACCCTGACAAAGTAGAGTGTTGCTTCATTATGAAGCAGGTACATAATCCGGGCCTGGCCCGTGACCCTGATGGCTTCCTCTACGACCCTGGTGTCCGGGACGCCATGCAGGCGTTCGCGGCGGGGGACGACACTCTCGCGCTGGAGACGGCCGCAGCCGTCCGGTCGGCCTCGCAGGCGGTCGACCGGCTGCGTTCGCAAGGTGCGGGGGGACGTGGGCTCAGCGCGGGGGCGCTCGACGTCCTCGCGCGACTCAGTACGGCCACGGACCAGGGGCTGAGCATCGGCGAACTGGCCCGCGCGGCAGGGGTGAGTTCCCGCAATGTCACCGGCCTGGTCGACACGCTCGAGCGTGACGGGCTGGCGCAGCGGGTCCAGGACCAGCACGACCGCCGGTCGGTACGAGCCAGGATCGCACCAGCCGGCCTCGACTGGCTGGACAACTTCCGCCAGCCGACGCAGCGCGCCATGTCCGCCGTCTTCCAGGGCTTCACCGAAGACGAACTCGCCCGGTTCCGTGATCTGTGCCTGCGCATGGTCGAAAACCAGCAACGCATCGAGCAGTACCTGAACACGGCCCGGCGCGACGAGCCGCCGACCTCCTGAACCGACACCGACGGAGCACCGCATGACCAACGACTCCCGCAACACGGCCGCCCGACGTACTGTCAGGGCCTACCACGAGGCCCGGTTCCGGGGAGACGTCACCACGGCCGCCGCCCAGATCGGCGAAGTCTTCAGCTTCCGCAGCCCGTTCATCACCTCCGACAGTCCGACCGGCCACCTCGACGGCCTGGACGGGCTCCTGGGCATCGTCACCGGCGTGGAACTGATCAGCGAGCTGTACAGCGAGACCGAGGCCACCCTGCTCTACGACGTCCACACCGCCCCGGCCGTCGGCATCACCCAGCACACGGCCGAGCACTTCCGCCTCCACGACGGCCTGATCACCTCGATCACGCTCATCTTCGACTCCGCCCCCTGGCAGGCCATCATGTCCGCGGCCGGCCCGTCCCGCGACGAGGCCGTCCCCACGGTGTGACCGGCCGCCTGTCATCAGGACGGAAGCAATCGGCAACGCCGAAGCAAGTGCCCAAGCGCTCTCGAAACTCGGTTCCGGCACAGATCTTGGGGAGCGAACGCGGAGGGTGACCACTGACGCTTGGGTTTTAAGATCGTCGATCTTAAACTCAGGCGCCGTGATCGGAGGGTTGTGGGTCCTACAAGATCTCGACAGTCCCGGGCGGAACCGGTCCCTCGCCCGCGTAGGTGGCGCCCAGTGGTGCCGATGGCGCGTCGTCCTCGGTGAGCGTCAGACTGGGCCAGGGCCCGGCGAGGGTGGCGTCGTCCAGGGTGATGCCGAGGTGGTCCAGCACGAGGGCCACCGCAGGTGCCATGCCTGCATCCTCGCGTTCGTGCGCGGCGAGCGCCGTTTCCACCCGATCCCACCAGGGGCCGAGCGGTTCGGACCGGGTGTGCTCCATGCCGGGCTCGAAGTACTCGACGCACTCGCCGTCACGCCAGTACTGGAAGACGTCGATTCCGTCGGTCGTCGCCAGGCTGTACGTCTCAGTGCCACGAGACAACTCCGCGAGCGATTCTTCCCCAAAGCCGATGCCACCTTCCTCCTCGACGCAGAAGGCCCATTCACCGATCCTCCCGGACCGCAGCAGCGAGACCATCTCGTCGTCGTAGTCGCCCGAGACCAGGGCCGAGGCCGTGTCCCAGTCGAGCAGGCGTGCCTGGTCCGGGTCGGCCCCGTACCGGGTGAAGACCTCCTCGGGGCTCAGGTCGCGGGTAAAGGTGACGCACATCCAGGCCACCGCCCAGCGGAGCGAATCCATGTCCGCCTCTGTCCTCATGTCTTGCCTCCGTCGTTCACTTCGGTACCGCTCGCCGTCCCTGCCGGGCCGCCGTGTTCCCGGCCATGCGCGTGGCGCGACGGGGAGCCAGGCTCATGCCGCCTGATGGCCGCGGAGGCTATTTCAGCAGGATCATCTTGCGGAGCAGTTCGAATCCGGCCCGTCCGTAGAGCTGCCTCTTGATCTTCTTGATGCGGTTTACGGCACCCTCGACGCTGCCGGAGCTCCATTCCAGGGTGAGTCCGGCTGTCACGGCGTCGAGGTCTCGGAGTAAGTGGAGTGCGAAGTCGGTGACGCTGGGCAGTTGGCCGGCCTCGACGGCGCCGATCCAGGTCGGGAGCGTTGCACCGAGGCGGCTGGTGAGGATCTCGCCGAAGTCGCGGACATGCCCGGCGGCGGCATCCAGCTCCGGGCAGCGCGCCAGGACGTTCTTCAGATCGGCGCGGTCCTCCTCGCTCAGGGCCGTGGGGTGACGTGTGAGCCAGCCGGTCACCCGCCGCACCGTCGGCGGTGGGGGCGCCGTGCCCGACGAGGCGGTGCGCAGGGTGGCGATGTGGGCGCGGACCATCTGGCAGGTGACGGGAGCGTGCTCGGCAAGCAGTTCGCCGTGCAGCCGGACGACGCTCGTGCATCCTGCGGCGAACCGTCGTTCCAGGTAGGGCTTGTAGGGGTCCAGTCTGCTGGACCGGGCCCGGTTCTCGCGGAAGGTGTCCTGCCAGCGCGCCTCAGCCACGCGGCCAGCGGTCCCGCTTCCCGGGACGGCAGCACATCGACCACATGATGGGATTCGCCGCAGGTCAAGACCGTGGAGTAGGTCTGGCCCCGGCGGATCGCAAAGTCATCCACACCCAGCACCCGCGGCGTGCTGAACTGCGGATCGGGCAACGCCATGACCCTGCGCAACAAGGTCATCCGCCCTGCCCCGAAGCCCAGTTGAGCGGCCAGCCGGGCACCGGCCCGCCCGGCCAGCGCGAGCCCCACACGCTCCAGGACGTGGCATAGCCGCGTGGTGAACCGCGCGTACGGGGCGGCCAACTGGTTGAACGGTTCGGCGAACGTGCGGCGCGGGCAGTTGTCCGCATCGCAGATGAAACGCCGGACCTTCAACATGATCGCGACGCTCTGCCCACCGAGCGGGAGATCCTTCAACCTCCGCTGGTAGCAGTCGTGCACCCGGTCCGAGAGGCGACTGCAGTCCGGGCACGCCGCCCCGGCCGCCCGGCCTCTGGCCACCACGTCGACCGTGCCGAAGGCAACGGTCACCGCCTCGACGTCCACGACGTCGATCCCGTCGAACACCAGCGAGTCCCAGAACAACTCTGCAGAAATCGAACAGTTCATGACTTTAAGGCAGCACGGGCCCCTGCCGAGAGTTCGGCAGGGGCCCGCAGGGCAGAGAGCTGCGGAAGGCCGGGATCCGTCCTCGATGAGCGGCATGCCGACCGGCATCAGCTAATGTCTGCTGCCGGTCTGACGGCCCGGCCTCACTTCAGATGGCGGGTGAAGAACTGGGCCGCGGCGTCACCCGCGAACTGCGGGACGCCGGTGTGCCCGCCCATGTTGGCGTGCAGGGACTTCTCCTTGGAGCCGAAGGCGTCGAAGAGGTCCAGGGCCTGCTGCCGGTTGTTCCCTTCGTCGTCCCACTGCAGCAGGACGTGCAGCGGAATGGTGACCTGCCGGGCCTCCTCGAACATGGCGCGAGGCACGAAACTCCCGGCGAAGAACCCGGCGGCCACGATGCGCGGCTCGACCACCGCCAGCCGGATGCCGATGGAGATCACTCCTCCCGAGTACCCGACCGGGCCGCCGATCTCGGGCAGCGCAAGGAGGGCGTCCAGGGCGGCCCGCCATTCCGGGACCGCCTTGTCGACCAGCGGGAGGATGAGGGCGTCGACGATCTCATCGCTGACCGGCTCGCCGGCCGCCATTGCCCGGCGCAGGTCGGCGCGGGCCTGCTCGACGGCGGGCCAACGGGGCCGGTCGCCGCTTCCGGGGAGCTCGATGGTGGCCGTGGCGAAGCCCTCCGCCGCGGAGTGCCGGGCCCGGTCTACCAGTCGGGGGTACATCTTGCGCAGCCCGAGGGGAGGGTGGCCGAGCAGGATCAGCGGCGCCGGTGCGGATGCGGGTGTCCACAGGATGCCAGGAATCTCACCGAGGGTGAATTCGCGTTCGAGGACGCCGTCGTCGAGGCGCTGCTCGGAAGTGAAATGCATGGTCGTGCCTTTCGGGAGTGCACTGAAACGGCGCTCCCGGACGACCTGTCTATCGCCCGACCGCGACCCCGGAGGGGAGCACCCATGTCGATACTGCGTTCACGGGTACCACCTCCTCGATCTCTCGCACGGCCTCCGGAAACTTAGCAGTGGCCGCCCTCGCCCTGCAACGGGTTATTGCGGGGTCCCCATGACCGGGTACCGATGGAGGCACTACACAGAGCTGCTTGGGGTGTCGTCTCGACCGAAGTCCGCATGCCCGTTCGTCGACTACAGTCCGCTCGCCGAGGCACACGAGCGTGGTGACGCAGTCGAGGCCCAATGGACGAGCTACCGCCACACCACTGCACGGCACATGGACCATGAACTCATCGAGGCTGCATACGCCCAGCCGCAGCTGCGAGCCCTGTTTCCCTTCCACAGCCACCGGACGCTGAACTTCAGCCGCTGCACCGGATTTCCCTACACCCGCGACATCCCGGTGATCACCCCCGCGAGCGGAAGTTACCGAGTGACCTGGTGGCACACCCGGTCACCTCATGGACCGGCGGACATCGGAGAGGCCGACATCCCTGACGACGCAGTCGCCTTGGTCGTCGCCCTTCTGCCCCACAACTGCGGGCCAGCGGTTGCTGGCACCGCCGAAGACCTTGACGACTCAGATTCCACATAATGATCCTGTTGACGTGGCCTTCGACGACTCCGGGTTCCAGGGCGGGGTGAGTCCGGCGATAACGGCTTCGCGGTCCCGGTCGATGCCCGCGGCAAGGGCGTGGAGGCTGGGCAGGTCGTCCTGTCGGCCGGCATCGGTCCGGCGATCCAGAATCCGCCCGGCCGGTTCCGCAGCCCTGCCAGAGCGTCGCGGTACTTCGCCAGACAGCGGTTGCCTTTCCGTCCAGGCCGGCGAGGAGGAGCGTCGAGCCACCTAGTACGAGGTACTCCAGAGCTCCCGCGCCGGCCCGGAAGGCGACCCGGTCTCCGCCCCGGCCACGCCGGCCCCGTCGAGGAGGACGGCCGCACTGGCAGCGGCGGCGGCGAAGTCCTCCTTCTCCCGCGACGGTTCGGCCGACTGCGAGCCGAGGGCGACATTCACGCCGTCGTCTCCTCGTCGTGCAGGCAGAGGGGACAGTGCAGTTCGACGATTGCGGTTCGTCGGTCTCGGGGTCGTAGTCGACGCTCACCAGTGTGGAGAAGCGACGCTTGCCCACCTGCCCCAGAGCGTGCTGAGGTCGGCCGAGGGAGCCCGCGGTGTGAATACCGGCGATAGCGAGCACCGAGCCGTTCCCGGCCGGACGGGGCAGTCGGCCGAGGTATCCGACGTCAGCGGGCGGTACGGCTCGGTATCTGCTCCCGCGCCGTACGAAGTGCCGGTGCGACGGTCCACCAGGGCCCTCGGCTCGCCGTCCGGGGCTGTCCGGCTGAGGCGGCCCAGGCGAGCCGCCGTGTCAGTCCGCTGCCGTGTGCTCGGTCGGGAGTGAGAGGCGGATGCGGCGCCGTGCCGGGTCCACTTCGGCGATCCGTGCCGTCAGCTCGTCGCCGACCTGGATGTCGCGGTCGCCGCCCAGCTGTGGCAACTCGGAGTTGTGGAGTAGACCGTCCATGCCGTCATCAACGCTCACGAACACTCCGAAGGGGACCAGCCTCGTGACGCGTCCCCGCACGACGCTGCCGACGTGATCGACCCATGCCAGCCAGGGGTTCGGCTGGAGGGCGATGAGGGACAGGACAGCCTGCCCGCGCATCTCGGCGTCCACGCCCAGCACTGCCGCGGTCACCCGTTGGCCCATCGTCACGACCTCTCCGCAAGAAGAGATCCACTTCCACGAGACCTCCGGCGGAGGAATGAAGCCCACCGAAGGCTCGGGGGCTCCATCAAGGTCCACGAAGACACCGAAGTTCTCGATCGACGTAACCACTCCCGAGCGTTCGTCCCCGCGACGGAGTGTCGCCAGGAACTCTCTCAACACCGGGGAAGGAAGCGGATGGGTCATGGCTGGGACCCTATGCCACCCCTATTTCAGGGGCGACCGGCACTCGCCCTATGGTCGCTGGCGTCATACGTGGGGTGCTTTGGGCGTTTGTTCGGTCGGTAGCTGGGGCCGTTCATGATGACCTGGTGGCTGGTGTCGATCAGCCGGTCCAGGAGCGACTCGGCTACGACGGGGTTGGGGAAGAGCGGATACCAGTAGCTGGGCGCCCGGTTGCTGGTGATGATCAGGGACCGGCCCTGCCGCTCGCTGACCAGCTCATACGCCCTGGCGGACAGCGCGGTGGCCCATGGCCTGGGCGACGTGTGTCTTGCCGACCCCGACCGGGTCGAACAGAATGACGGACTCGCCCGCGTGGAGCCAGCGCAGGGCAGCCGGGTCGCGGATCTGGGCCGCCGGCAGCTTCGGGGAGGCCGCGAAGCCGAACTCCTCCAGCGTGACCTGCTGCTCGAACTTCGCTTGGAAGGCGATCTTATCCGGCGGATAGTCGCCTCGGTCGGTTCGTTTCCCCTGGTCCAGTGCGGCGTGGGTCTTGAGCAGGTAAGCAGCTTGCCGAAGCAGCGCGGGCTCAGCCCGGTGAACGGGGCTATCCAGGACGTTTCCGACGCCGTGATCACACCAGCCGCTGCAAGATCCTCACACGGCTTCTGCCGACACCGCCATGCGGGTCACCCGGTGGACAGACGGAGTGCTTCTGCGTCGTGCAGGTGCCGAGACACGATCACCCGCTCAAGGCGCCGCCCGACCAGGTACACAGGACGCACGCCAGCTCCATGCAGCGGGCACTGGTTCAGCCTCTCGGACTCCACCCCACGACCGTACCGTCGACCAAAGCCCCAGCTCACCCGCCTTTGCGGGACAACTCTTAGGGCCACACGACCTCGCCGTCTCGAACCACCAAAGGCTCGAACTGGTCTGACTCGCAGAACCTGGTCCAGCCCAGACGGACCGTACCGGTGGGAACGCTGTGCCGGTCATCCGCTTTCGTGGCCAGCCAGCTGAGTAGTTCACCGATGCGCTCGAAATCGTCCGGATGGATCTCTTGCCGAACGGTCAGGGCCCATGTCCCGTACCGTGCGTCTTCCGGGCGTAGCAGCACCGAGACGAGCGCTCCGCCCACCTTCCATGCCTCGCCGGGCTGGCCGAGCAGCGGCACAGGGGCGTCCATCATGACGGGGTCGCCGTGCTCATCCTCAACGACTGTCGGGAACTCGGGCACGATGCGGAGGCTCTCCGGCCTGGGGCCCAGCCCAAGATGCCACCGAAGCTCTGAAGCCTCTTCGTCAGAGAGCCCCTCGCGTAGGTTCAGAACGATCGAGAGTTCATAGATGTCTGCCACAGCGGCAAGCTATCGCTCTGGTACGACAATGTCCCTGGGGGAACCTCACACCTCAACGTTCCTCACCGGCCTTCTCGCATCACAGCAAGACCCCGAACAGCGCAAAAACCTGCACCAGTACGCGATATGGCACCTGGTCCGTCGACTACGTCGACGCAGCAACGGCCGCCCCCTGACCCCGCAGCAGTTCACATCCGCGCGTCAACGCACCCACGCGGCCGTCGCCTTCCTTACCTGGCTTCAGGCTCACGACCTCGCCTTGAACGCGAGACCGCGCAGGCGCTGGACGCCGCGGATTGGGTGGTCCGGAACCGAGATCGTGGCGCAAGACCCGTGCCTCGAACGGCCGCACCCTGCTCCCACTGACCGCCGTCCAGCAGTCGGGCGGTGCCTGTTGAGCGGCAAGCGCGTCCCTTCCGAGGTCCTCAAAGCCGCCCGTCTCCGCGACAGTCAGACCAAGCGGGCCAAAGTCCCGGCGCTACTCCACGACATGGTCGCCTGCGGCGAGCCCGTCACATTCGCGGCGTCGCCAAGACCGCCGGGGTATCGAACTGGCGGGTCTACGCCGAAGGCGTCCGCGAGCACATCGGCGCCGCCCGCGCCCGGCAGGTCCTGCACCCGCCGAAGCCCAGCACAGGGAGCGCAGTGAGCGTGGCGGCTGCGAGCGCGGCGGGCTTGAAGACCGATCTGGCACCGGCTCGCCAGGAGATCACCACGCTGCGGGAAGGGCGGGACAAGCTCAAGGACGCCGTGCGACGACGGCTGGGGCAACGGCTCGACCGGATCGGCACAGGCGAGCTGGTGGCCCGCATCGGCGAGTTCAGCCGCCAGAACGCCGAACCGACCGCCGAGAGAGACGCGCTGACTCGGGGCAAGGCCGAGTGGGAGGAGAGGTCGCCGAAGCGGAAGAGGACCGGGACGCGGTGCGCGCGAACCTGCGCAGAATGACGCGCACGGAGAACACCAACCCGGATGCCACCGGAGCCGGATGAGCCCTGCCACCCAGCCGGGGACACCTGGCCGCCTCACAGAAGGCGCCGATGGCACCCCGGCGGCGCGATCGTCAGTCGTCAGGGGTGGGGTGTTGACGAGTAGGGCTGGTCGGTGGAAGTGATGGTTCCGGTCCACCAGTCGGGTTTGTCGGTTTCTGCCCAGGTCACGGCTAAGGATCGGTGGAAGGTGTCTTCGATCCAGCCGTGCATGGCTGTCTGGGCGGACCGGGGTGTGCTGTCGGCCGGCTCGTCGATCAGGCCGCCGTCCAGGACGCCGTCGGGGTCGGTGAAGTACACGGCATAGCGCCACTTGAGCGGCGTCCGGAAGAGTACGACAGCGGAGGGCTTGCCCAGCTTCTTCCACCAGACCCGTGCGGCTGCGGGCATCAGGCTTCGGCCTTCCACGCGGCGAGCTTGATCTTCACTTGGCAGTTGTGGTCGGCATGCCAGATGGCCTGGCCAGACACGCTCTCACCCATTGCGGGAAGAACCGCGTTTCGGGGTGTCGCGGTGATCTCAGCCAGGCCAGTCGCGTCAGGCATCTCGTCGATGCGGAGGAGACGCCGAAGCGCTGTCGGCCGACGACCTCGCCGGTGATCTTGGTTCCGAGAGGCAGCGCCTGGCATATCGCTGGCCGTGCCGCCCTGGCTCGTGGCCCGGCCCCGGTTCCGTCGGCGGCCCAGGAGTACTCGCTCATACGCCGATCATGGCATGCACCCGTTTCGCTTCCAGTCCGGGTCCAGCCCCCGACGGCCATACCCGGAGAGGGGCGCCGAGTCTCGCCCCCAGCCAGCCGGTGCGGCAGAGTCGAAAAGACGTGCCCAATGTGCCTGGCAGCCCTTCTCGGCGCTGGCCTGGGCCAATACTTGACAGCTCTAGACGAAGACGGTCCTGCGAGCCTTCTACGACTTCCACCGTGACGTCGGCACCGGCCCGGTCCTCAACCCTCTCCCGCTTGACCGCTCACGGCGGGGACGAGGGGCGCACGCTCACCGGAGCCCGATGGAACCGCACCGAAACGAGCGCGTCGACCTCTACCGGCCGAGGCTGCCGCAGCGGTTTCCTCGCAGTGTCCCGGACGATGAGTTCAACGAGATCTTCGCGCGGCTGGCCTCGCACCAGGACCGGGCCCGGGCGAACTGGGCATCGCGGTCCGGATGCCTGATGCCCTGCGTCGTCTTCGCGGTTCCCTGAAGGCTGTAGCCCAGGGTGTGCAGCAGGTGTCCGACGGTTGAAGCACTGACAGGGTGGCCCTGCGCGGTGAGGGTCGAGGCCAGGGTTCGCAACGACAACGTGGTCCAGCGCAACGGAGAGACGGGATCGCCCCGGGTGTGCGGCTCGATCAGCGACTCCAGCGTGGGGAGCAGACCGGAATCGGTGTCTGTCAGGCGCTTGCGGCCGACACCTGGAGCCCGGATCCGTAGGGTCGGCGAGGGGCTACCGGCCAACTCGGCGACGCCACGCGCGATGGTGGCAGTGCTGGTGCCGGAGGCCTCGGCGACGCGGACGATCCCGCCGCGACCGATGGCAGTAGCCTCGCTGGCCAGGTACAACCGACGGCGGCGCTCATCGAAGCGCGGCAGGGTCCGATGGAACTTGGCCCGCAGGACTCGGGCGGCGACGCGACCTGACAGACCGGTGGTCATATCCCAGACTCCCACCAACGCCCCTCTGCCGAGCACTTATTGAATTACAGGCCCCGGCAGTACCGGTGTATCGGCGCTGGACGCCGACCGTGCCAGTGCCCTTCTTCACATCGCCGGTCTCGTCGACGACCAGCACCGCCCGGTCGTCGTGCAGGTGCTCCACCACGTAGCCGCACACGTCGTCGCGGACCTGATCGGCATCCCACTTGGCCCTGCCCAACAGGTTCTGCATGCCGTCCGGAGTGGTCTCGCCAGCCCGCTCGGCGATGGTCCAGCAGTTCTTGCGCGGCAGATCGGTCAATAGACCGAGCACCAGCCGCGCCGCCCTGCGCCGGGGTTCGACCCGGGCGAAGCGCCCCGCGATCCGGCCCGTCAGGCCCTCGAACGCGTCCCGCCAACGGGTGAGTTCTATGCTGTGACCTGTGGCCACCGTCTCTTCGCCAGTCCACAAAACTCACGATGATCAACGGTGGCCGCACCCGTCTCCACAACGCGTCAGGGTCGCGCAGTTCCGCCTGCCGTCCTGAGTCAGGAGGACATGTGCAACGTGGCGAAGTCTGGTGGGTGGAGTTCGACGAGCGGCGGCTGGTCGTACTGCTGGCGGCAGACGACGCGTCCAGGATCCGGGCGATGCAGGTCGTCACTCCTGCGGGCGTCGACATCAGCGGTCTGGGCGTCGAAGTGCAAGTAGGTGCCATGGAAGGACTGCCCTTTGAAGGCGTGCTGCGGTTCGCGTTCCCGCGCCCGGGCTTTACCCCCTGCACGTGGCTGACCACCGTGTCCCAGGACGACCTGATCGAGCAGGTGGGCGTCCTGTCCTCCGCGAAGCTCAGCGAGATTGAGGACGCCCTCCGTCTCGGTGAACTCGGGTAGACGGAGAGGCGCCACTCACCATCGAGATCACGATCTACGGCTGGAGTACTAACCGGGACGAGTACCCGGAGTCCGGTCCGGTGATCCGAGCGGTCCTCCAGCACGCTGTCGACTGCTTGGGGACCCGGCGAGGCGCACGCCGGCTCCCCAAACCGAGCGAGGCGTTCACGACCGCCCGGCACAACATCGGCGAGTACTTCGCCTGGGACGCGGAGGCCAAATGCCTGACCGTCACGGATCCCGTCAGAATGTGTAGGAGGGCGCTTGCAGGCCGAGACGTTGGCAGGGTTGTTCGGTCTTGGAGGTGCCGTCGTGGGTGCGGCGGTCTCCACCGGGGCCGTGATCTGGCAGCAGCGAAAGACATCCCGCGACGCTGAGCGCACACACCTGCTGGGTCTGTCCGAAGCCGCGGCCAACGGAGTCATTCAGATCACGTACAGCATCGAGGACCATTTCGCCGGTGGGGTGCCATGCAGCGGGACTCAGGAGGGCAGCCAATGGCGCGGTGAACTGATGATGCTGCTTCGGGACTTGGAAGCGGAGGCATTGAGGTTCCCGGACCTGAAAACCCGGCGGCTCGTGCAGTGGAGTCACGCTGAGATGCTGCGGGACCCTGAGGGGGTGGCGGCGGAGGACTGGCCGACGGCCCGGTACCGGGTTATCTGCACACAGTTGCGGACAGTTATGGGGACGGTGATCCGCAGGGAGCCCTTCCCTGACGGAATATGGGGGGTGTAGCTCGTCTATGGGGACTGGACTGTGATCGTGTATGCGCTACTCGGATCGGCGGCGGATTGCTGACAGGAGGCGCCGCATGCCAACCACGTGTCCGCCCGTCCCGATGACCAGCCGTCGGTAGATGCCGCCGACGAGGCCGGGAAACGCGGCTCGACTTTCGGCGCGCAGCCGTGATCGACACGGACTGACATCTTCGAGGCGAAAGATCAGGGCGTAGGACGAGAAACGATGGCGTCCCTCGAGGACCAGCTCCCGTCCCGGGACCGCGGCGACTACGCGAAAACCGGGCATTGTCGAGCCTTCGGCCAGCGGCCGTGGCCCGGAGGCTGTGCAGTCGACGGATCCCACCAGTCTCGCGTAGCCGGCCATACCAGGACCCGAGAAGGATCGGTCCAGTGTCTCGCCCAGACTGCGCCAGACGTCGTCGATCCCCGCCGCAATGACCGTCGCGTGCTCATCGATGTACGGCAACGAAGCGATCGGCATCAAAGCCTCCGTGAGGTCCGGTCCAGGTTGGGTGCGATTCGACAGTACGTCCGGCGGACCCATCGAGATAAGGATGTCGCTGCCGTGCGCATCGTCATGGCCGAAGGCCTCGCCCTGCTCCGGGTGGTGGGGTCGCCGTCCACCAGCAGCAGATCGGCGCGCAGTCCCTCGGCGATGCGTCCGCGGTCGTCCAGGGAGAAGCTACGTGCCGGGGTCGCGGCCCGCAGCGCGGCGGCCGGCGACAGTCCCGCCTGGACCAGGTACCGCGGTTCGCCGTGGACGCCGGCGCCGTGGGCGACTCCGCCGAGGAATGGCACGGGCACGGAGGCGACGCCGCCGAGGAACGGTACGGGCGCGGAGGCGTCGCTGCCGAGGCCGTCGCACTGCTGCCCATCGCCGCACTGGCCGACGGCTGGTACACGGTGGAGTCCACAAGGTGAGCGAGCCCGGTCCCGCGCACGACGTGGACGACCGCCGCGGTCAAGCCGTCCGGCCCGGCAGTGCGGAGGCGGCGTGTGCCGGTGGGCAGCCCAGTCGGCCGCGGGTGGTGACCAACAGGACGAGGGCCGCGGCGGTGGCGCTGAGCAGGAAGGCGTGTGCGGCGTCTTCGCGGGACAGCGTGGGGAACATGGCGGACCAGGCGAGGGACATGTAGTTGTTGACGCCGCAGTGCAGCAGCATGGCCATCGGCAGGCTCTCGCCGGTGCGGTTGAACACCCACGTCATGACGAAGCTGAAGGCGATCGCGGTGGCGATGAACTCCAGCGGCGTGGTCCAGGACACGTGCGGCCAGTTGCCCCACTCGGTCAGGAACAGCGGGAGGTGCCAGGCGCCCCACAGCGGACCGACGACGAGGGTGCCGAACAGCGGGCCGTAGCGGCGCTGCAGGCGGGGCATGGCGAACTCGCGCCAGCCGGGCTCCTCGGCGAGGCCGGTGGTGATCATCTGCACGAGCAGGCCGGGCAGGAACGCCGCCAGCATGACGACGGGCGGCATCGCGGGACCGCGGCCGGACAGCGCGACCGAAGTGACGGTCAGCCCGGCGGGCACCGAGAACAGGACCACGGCGTACCAGCGCCAGCCGACCTTGAACTTGGTCATCCGGCCGCGCCAGGCCCGTAGTCCGCGGCGTCCTTCGGTCGTGCCGGTCACCAGGAGTGCCGACAGGATCGGGCCGAGGTAGGCGCCGGGCAGGACGCCGAAGAGCTGGCTGCCGGGGCCGCCTCCGGGGAAGGCGAAGTGCCAGACGCCCAGGCCGTTCTCGGACAGGACGTACGGCGTCCATGCGGTCCAACTCAGCAGGTAGGCCAGCGAGAAGAACCAGGTCAGGGGGCGGCGGCGGATGCTGCCCCGCAGGCCGGTGCCGTGCTCGCGGTCCGTGTCGGCCGGTCGGGTTTCGGTACTGGCGGGGTCTTGGACGCTGCTCACCGTGGTGTCCCTTCGGAAGCGGTCGGAAGCGGTAGGAGCTGTGTCGAAAGCCGGCTGACGTGACGTGTTCAGCACACCGGTCACGCGTCCGCGGATCATTGCCGTGCGCGCCCCGAGCGGTGGTACAGCAGGCTGTACCGCGGTCGACCGGAGCCGTGGTCGCCGCCGGGCCGAGGGCGGCGTCCTGGTGGGTCTTCGCCCCGGGGGAGGCCCCGTCGTACTCGCCCGAGCGCGGTGGCGTCAGGCCGCAGGGGCACCCCGACGGGGCCGGACGTGTCGCCGGACGGGCGGTCCCGCCCCGTCGTGGACGCGAGCAGGGTCACTGTGCGCGGACGGCGTCGGCGGGTGGTGTGCGCAGCGCCTGGCGGGTGGGGAGTTCGACGGTGAGGAATGCCGTGACGGTGACGGTGAGCGCGAGGGCGGGCAGCAGCCAGGCGGGGCCCGCGGGCCAGGGGTGGCCGAGGAAGCCCTGGCCCAGGAGGGCGAGGGGCACGGCGGACAGCAGCAGGGCCGTGGTGAGCGCGGTGGCGGCGGTCACCGCTGCCTCGCGCCGCATCATCGCGCGGATCTGACGGGGTGTGGTGCCGATGAGGCGGAGCGCCCCCAGTTCGACCCGGCGCTGGGCGGTGGCGGCGACGAGTTTGTTGGCGATGCTCAGCAGGAGGTAGACGAGCAGGACCACGATGACGGCCAGGTTGATCCACACCTCGGGCGGGGCGTCCCTCAGGCCGTTGCCGGACGGGGGATTCGTGTCCTCCAGTGCCAGACCCGGGTGGGACGCGGCGAAGGCTGTCAGTGCCTGGCGGGCGGTCGCCGTGCCGTCCGTGCGGACGAGGATGCTCTGGTCGAGCCCCGTCGTGGTGTGTCCGGCCGCCAGGTCGTGGGACAGCACCACCGTGCCGAAGCCGAGACCACGGGCGTAGACGGCGACGACCTCGGCGTCGACCCGTGCGCCGTCCCCGAGGACGAGGCTCACCCGGTGGCCCACTTCCGCGGCGCGCGAGCGGGCGACATCGCTGCTCACGGCGATCGTGGCGCCGGTGAGACGGTCCAGGCTCCCCGCCCGTACACCGAGGTCGAGTACGTCCGGCGCGTCCGGGGTGAGGATCGTCGCGGAGCCGGACTCGGTCTCCGTGTCGCCGAACATCTTGTACGGCCACACCACCGTGGTCGTACTCACCGGGGCCGCCGCCCGCCGTGGACGACGGGCAAGCCGCCCTCGACCAGCTACTGGAGCGGCTCACCGACGTCCCCACGCCCGCCGGGCCGACTCCTCGGCAGATCGGCATCCCAGCTCAGGCCACCCTGCTGCCGGTCATCGAGATCAACCGGAAACCGACCGGGCAGTAGTGCTCAGTGGCCCAGCCTGTGTTGGACGTAGTTCGGGTGGGCCGCGCCGACCTCGATGCTGTTCTCGTCGAGGCCGTTGACGATCCGCAGGGAGCCACTGGCGAAGGTGAACTCCACCGCCACGGTTCCTGCCGCCAGGTCACGGTCGGCTGGTTGCCATTCGAGAAGCGTGACCTCACGCAGTTCGTGGCCGACGCACAGTTCGAGGCGTTCGTCGCTGTGAGACCACCGGGGCGTGAGCTCGGAAGACTCCCATCCGGTGATGGTTGCCGTGGTGTCGATGGTGTCCCAGCCGATCGAAAGTTCATCGAGCTTCCAGTGACAGACCTCCACCTGGATGCCGTCGAAGTCCAGCACCACCGGGCAGTCGGCGAACCAGTCCCCGTCTTCGGCGAACCGCACCAGCGCGAACCCCGTCAGCCGCCTACCGGCGAGCGCCGCCAAGCGTGATCCGTGCGCCTGCCGAATCGCGTCGACCCCGATCAAGAAGGACGGCTCAAAACCAGAGATCCCCATGTTCACAGCACATGAGTCTCCCTGCCTTTGACCCAACCGGCGAGCACATATCGACCAGGCGGATCTCCGACGGCACTGGACAGGTTGGATTCCACAGAAAGGGCGGGAAGTCGTGCGGGAGGTAGCGCCACTGCACCCCGGTCCGGTCCACGTAGAGGATCGCGTTCATGATCTCGTGCAGGTCGTGCTCGGGCGGCCGCCCGATGTTCAGGGCATGACGGCGCCGCTCGGCCCGCCAGGCGGCCAGCACCGGCTCGATCAGTGCCCAGCGGGCATCGGACAGATCACTCGGATAGGGGCGACGCTCCGTCATGACCTGGACGTACCGCCGGAACGCGAGTGCGCCCAGGCGCAAGGACGGGGCGGACGGAAGCCCGGCCGGATTCCGGAGCGTTTTGGGATGAGACAGGCGCAAACCGCCCCACGCCCCAGCCGTCACCCCACCCGACCATCCAGACTCGGTCGCACCGGTCGCCTCACCGGCACGGCAGCCTCGCGAGACAAAAGCCAGAAGATAACGGTGCGTTCTGGGTGGAAACGACGTCTGAGGGGCCAGCACATTGTGCCGGCCCCTCAGACGTCAGTAGCGGGGATAGGATTTGAACCTGCGACCTCTGGGTTATGAGCCCAGCGAGCTACCGAGCTGCTCCACCCCGCGTTTTTGTTCTCCCAGTCCACGGGGTACGACCACGGGCATGGGGTGCCTTCCCAGCCAGCGGATCAACGTCGGCCTACTCGATTCCAGCCAATCGATCACCGGGGGAAGGAGTGTCCTTCACGGTCAACCCGAAGCCGATCCACAGGTCTTGAGTATTGCCCGCCGTCCGTGAGGACCAGTTGACGGGCACGGTGGTACAGCTGCACGGAGGAGGGCGATCGAAGCGCTCAGGGGCTTCTTCGTCGACGGCCATCATCCAACCCAAGCGTCCTGCCTACAGGGTGGATTCAGAAGGCTTCCGCTTTCCGAACGTGATCGTGTGGTTCGAGGTTGGTGGGCATGAATTCCACCTGCAGGCGGGAGGGATGGGGCGGTTCGTCT
>NZ_JBIAQF010000026.1:0-139207 GCF_042888885.1 Streptomyces sp. NPDC002742 | reverse complement strand
TTCCTCGGTGCTTTCCAGGTTCCCGCTTCCGCGTTTCCCTTTCCGGCGAGTCCGACTCTATCAGAACCTTTCGGACCTGACTCCCAGTCAGCGGGCTTGTCTTCCGGCCTTTCAGCGCTTTCGCGTTTGGCGGCCTTTCGACATTCACTACGTTAGCCGATTCCCTCAGCGACTCATAATCGAGTTCCGCGAGTTCGAATTCAGGCATGCAGGCACGCCGAATAAGCCCCCGCTGGAGGGAAGTCGTAGGTAGTGGGTTGGCCGCTCTCGGCTGCTGGCTGAACGCCGTAACCGGTTCAAGCGGCTCGGGCTACATTACGGATCCCCCAGGGGCGCGTCAAGTTGAGCGGCGGCGGGGCGCATGCGCGCGATAAGGGCTCACCGTCGGGTCGTCAGCGACCCAAAAGCGCCAGGGGTGAACGCCTCCGTCGCCGGAGACTCCGGTGCGTGGACCGTTGCGCACCAGGTCGGAGCGGACGGGGCTACCACTGAGCAGGGTCAGGGGAGAGCCCTCGGGGCCGCAGGCGTCCGCTCCGTCGAGTGACCGGTCCACCCCCAGTGCCGTCGCGAGGCGTGCCGGCCCTTTGGCCAGTTCCTTGTCGTATCGGGCCGAGAGTCGACGTTTACGGGCGAGGTCCGCGCCCTCGACGACTTCGCCGGCCCGGAGCAGGACTCCACTGGGTCTGCCCTCCGGACCGCACACCAGGTTCATGCAGTGCCACATGCCGTAGGTGAAGTAGACGTACACATGACCGGGCGGGCCGAACATCACGCCGTTACGGGCCGTGCGGCCGCGGTAGGCGTGCGAGCCGGGGTCGTTCGGACCGTCGTAGGCCTCGACCTCGGTGAGGCGCAGTTCGATCGGACCGTCCGGGGTGACGCGGACGAGGAGGCGTCCCAGCAGGTCGGGGGCGACGTCCAGTACAGGGCGGTCGAAGAAGTCCCGTGTCAGGGGCGTACGGTCAGGGGCCGCGATCATGGCGTACGAGCGTAGTCCCTCCCGTAGTCCCTCGGTCCTGACCGCCGAGGCGGAGTCCGGACGGGCTCGGAGTGACTCGCAGTGTTCGGAACAGTCCGGACGGGTGCTTGTCGGCGGGGTGGTCAGAGGCCTTCTCCCTTGTAAGGGTGAGGGCGCGGAACCGGTCGGGGCCGGATCGCGTTTGTAGGGATCAAGGGATCCATACAGGCAGAGGACGAAACAGGCGTTGCCTGGGGAGGAAGTGACGACATGGGGTTCAAGCGGCTGCTTGCGAGCTTGGGGGCCGGTGGGGCTTCGGTCGAGACGGTGCTGACCGAGGCCAACACCGTTCCGGGCGGCGTCGTCCAGGGCGAGGTGCGGATCCAGGGTGGCTCGGTCGACCAGTCGATCGAGGGTCTGTCGGTCGGCCTGCAGGCCAAGGTCGAGGTCGAGGGCCACGACGACCAGGAGTACAAGCAGGACATCGAGTTCACCAAGCTGCGGCTCGGCGGGGCCTTCCAGCTGCAGGCTGGTGCCGTGCACACGGTCCCGTTCGGGCTGGAGATTCCGTGGGAGACGCCGATCACCATGATCGACGGACAGAGCCTGCGCGGGATGCACATCGGTGTGACCACCGAGCTGGAGATCGCCCGCGCCATCGACTCGGGTGACCTCGACCCGATCAACGTGCACCCGATGCCGGCGCAGCAGGCGATTCTCGACGCCTTCATCCAGCTGGGCTTCCGCTTCAAGAACGCGGACATGGAGCGCGGCCACATCCGGAACACGCGTCAGCGGCTGCCGTTCTACCAGGAGATCGAGTTCTACCCGCCCTCGCAGTACCGCGGGCTGAACCAGGTCGAGCTGAGTTTCGTCTCGGACGACCGCGCGATGGACGTCATCCTGGAGATGGACAAGAAGCCGGGCCTCTTCAGCGAGGGCAGCGACTCGTTCCGCTCCTTCGAGGTGGGTCTGCACGACTTCCAGGGCACGGACTGGGCCGGATACCTGAACCACTGGCTGTCGGAGGTCGGCAGCAAGCGCAGCTGGTTCTAGGACCGGGCACCGTCGCCGTCCTCCGTCGTGATCGGCAGGACAGGTCATACGCTCGGAGCAGAGATTCCGCCGTTCAGGAGGTACTGACGTGACCGAGCTCAAGAGGCCGCCGCTTCCCCACGACTTCCATCCGCCGGTACCGGTGTTCGCGGTCGCCAGCGAGGATTTCGAGGCGGGTGCGGTGCTGAAGGACGCGCAGGTCTACGCGGCAGGGAACACCTCGCCGCAGCTGAGCTGGGAGTACTTCCCGCCGGAGACCAAGAGCTTCGCCGTGACGTGCTTCGATCCGGACGCCCCGACGGGGAGCGGGTTCTGGCACTGGGTGGTGTTCGACATCCCCGCCTCGGTGACGGAGCTGCCGACGGGCGCGGGCAGCGGCAAGTTCGAGGGTCTGCCCGACGGCGCGGTCCAGGTGCGCAACGACTACGGCTCCAGGGACTTCGGTGGCGCCGCGCCGCCGGCCGGGGATCCCGCGCACCGGTACGTCTTCACGGTGTACGCCGTGGATCAGGAGAAGCTCGGTCCCGACGCGGAGGTGTCGCCCGCCGTGGTGGGCTTCAATCTGCGGTTCCACACGCTGGCGCGCGCCCAGTTGATCGGTGAGTACGCCGCTCCCGCCGCAGACTGACGTTCACCGAACGTTTGCCCGCCTCTGGTCATGGAAGTGATCAGGGGCGGGCATTTTTTATTGCGTTGTCCATCTCGGCGTGCCCGGCCAGAGTTGATCCCAGCCCGCCGCAGGTGGGCCGGTGCGCAGGAGGAGGTGGGCTGGATGCGGGACACGCTGGTACTGAACGCGAGCTTTGAGCCGCTGTCGACGGTGACGTTGAACCGAGCCGTCGTTCTGGTGCTGCAGGACAAGGCCGTCGTCGAGCAGGCCCACCCCGAACTGCGCATGCGCGGAGCGGCGTTGGACATACCCGTGCCCCGGGTGATCCGGCTCTGCCGCTACGTCCGGGTGCCGTTCCGAAGACAAGCGCCGTGGTCGAGGCGGGGTGTGCTGGTACGCGACCGGCACAGGTGCGCCTACTGCGGCCGCCGGGCCACGACCGTGGACCACGTGGTCCCGCGTGCCCAGGGCGGTCAGGACTCGTGGCTGAATACGGTGGCGTCCTGCGCCGAGGACAATCAGCGCAAGGCGGACCGTACGCCGGAGCAGGCCCAGATGCCGTTGCTGCGGCAGCCGTTCGAGCCGACACCCGCGGACGCCATGCTGCTGACGCTCGGCCGGGACGACTTCGACGCGCTGCCGGAGTGGCTGGCTCAGCCGGCCGCGTAGCCCGTACGACGGCTGTACGACGATGGGGCCACCTCCCGCGGGAGGTGGCCCCATCGTCGTACAGCGTCAGTCCGTGTACGGCATCAGTCCGTGATGGACGGCTTCTCACGGCGTTCGTGGCCGCCGCCGGAGTCCGAGGAGGATCCCCGGTTGCCCGAGCCCGAACCCCCGCCCAGGTTGCCGAAGTTGCCCATGGCGCCGCTGAGGCCCTTGAGGGCGTCGCCGATCTCGCTGGGCACGATCCAGAGCTTGTTGGCGTCGCCCTCGGCGATCTTCGGGAGCATCTGGAGGTACTGGTAGGAGAGGAGCTTCTGGTCCGGGTCTCCGGCGTGGATGGCCTCGAAAACCGTGCGGACGGCCTGGGCCTCACCCTCGGCACGCAGGGCCGCGGCCTTGGCCTCACCCTCGGCGCGCAGGATCGCGGACTGCTTCTCGCCCTCGGCGGTGAGGATCTGCGACTGCCGGATGCCTTCCGCGGTGAGGATCGCGGCGCGCTTGTCGCGGTCGGCGCGCATCTGCTTCTCCATCGAGTCCTGGATGGAGGTGGGCGGTTCGATCGCCTTCAGCTCGACGCGGTTGACGCGGATGCCCCACTTGCCGGTGGCCTCGTCGAGGACGCCGCGCAGGGCCGCGTTGATCTCCTCACGGGAGGTCAGGGTCCGCTCCAGGTCCATGCCGCCGATGATGTTGCGGAGCGTGGTGACGGTGAGCTGCTCGATCGCCTGGATGTAGCTGGCGACCTCGTACGTCGCGGCTCGCGCGTCGGTGACCTGGTAGTAGATGACGGTGTCGATGTTGACGACCAGGTTGTCCTGGGTGATCACCGGTTGCGGAGGGAACGGGACGACCTGTTCACGCAGGTCGATGCGGTTGCGGATCGAGTCTATGAACGGGACGACGATGTTCAGTCCGGCGTTCAGTGTCCGCGTGTAGCGGCCGAAGCGCTCGACGATGGCGGCGCTGGCCTGTGGGATGACCTGGATGGTCTTGATCAGGGCGATGAAGACCAACACCACCAGAATGATCAGGACGATGATGATCGGTTCCATCGATGCTCCCCGTACCCTTCTCCACTCGGTAATTCCGAAAGATCTCATGGGTGTTGAAGATCTTGCTGGACGAGTGTGACAGAACGTCGCCTGCCACGTGGGGCGTTCGGTTCACTTGCGTTGTGCGAGGTCACATGACGATCGCCGTGGCTCCGTCGATGTCCACGACATCCACTTCCTGGCCCACCTCGTAGGCCTGTCCGGCGTCGAGGGCGCGCGCCGACCAGATCTCTCCGCCGAGCTTGATGCGGCCGCCACCCGAACTGTCCACGCGCTCCAGGACGATGGCCTGCTTGCCCTTCAACGCTTCTATGCCGGTGGCGAGTTGGGGGCGCTGGGCGCTGTGCCGGGCGGCGATGGGGCGCACGACGGCGATGAGCGCGACCGACACGGCCACGAAGACGAGCACTTGGAGGACGACGCCGCCGCCGAGGCCCGCCGCGACCGCCGCGGCGACCGCGCCCACGGAGAGCATGCCGAACTCCGGCATGGCGGTCACCACGAGCGGGATACCGAGTCCGGCCGCCCCGACCAGCCACCACACCCATGCGTTGATGTCGTTCACGTCGTCATGGTAGGACCGCGGTCCCCCGGCGGACAGAGCGCGTGATCAAGTCGGGTACGCCGGGTGACGGGTGCGCGTCCGCCCGCCGGGACGGTTCAGGCCATCGGAAGGCCTTGCGCGGTCCAGCGTTCGCCGACCTGTTCGACGACGAGCGGGAGGCCGAAGCAGAGGGAGAGGTTGCGCGAGGTGAGTTCCAGTTCCAGCGGGCCGGCGGCGAGCACCTTGCCCTGACGGATCATCAGGACGTGGGTGAAGCCGGGGGCGATCTCCTCGACGTGGTGCGTGACCATGATCATGGAGGGGGCGATCGGGTCGCGGGCGAGCCGGCCGAGGCGGCGCACGAGGTCCTCGCGGCCGCCGAGGTCGAGGCCGGCGGCGGGCTCGTCGAGGAGCAGCAGCTCGGGGTCGGTCATCAGCGCGCGGGCGATCAGGGTGCGCTTGCGCTCGCCCTCGGAGAGCGTGCCGAACCTGCGCTCCAGGTAGTCGCTCATGCCGAGGCGGTCGAGGAAGGCGCGGGCGCGCCGCTCGTCGATGTCCTCGTAGTCCTCGTGCCACCCGGCGGTCATGCCGTACGCGGCGGTGAGGACCGTCTGCAGGACGGTCTGGCGCTTGGGGAGCTTCTCGGCCATCGCGATACCGGCGATGCCGATGCGCGGGCGCAGCTCGAAGACGTCGACCTGGCCGAGGGTCTCACCGAGGATCGTGGCGGTGCCCGCGCTGGGGAAGAGGTAGCTGGAGGCGACGTTCAGGAGGGTCGTCTTCCCGGCGCCGTTGGGGCCGAGGATGACCCAGCGCTCCCCCTCCTTGACCGACCAGGAGACCTGGTCCACCAGAGCCCGGCCCTCGCGGACCACGGATACGTCCACCAGCTCCAGTACATCGCTCATGAGCGCGTTGTCTCCCATTGCAGTCTCGGCCGTCGCTTACGTCTGTGGACGAAGCCCCCAGGGAAAACCTACGCCACCGGTCGGCCGCACCGATCCATCGGCCGGTCCTTAGGGTGGGGGCATGCTCTCGGAACCACGCTCAGGACAACTGGCGGCATGGGGAAATGCCCTATTGGCCGGACTTGTTTCACCGGACGACGCCGTGCTCGCCATCGTCGGGGACGACGCCGTGCACCGGGTCGAGGGGCTGCCCGGCGAGTCGGGGCCCGTCGGGCTCACGCTCGGCCTCGGCCGGCTGCGCACGCTCGGGGTGGCCGGGCTGCGGGTCGCGCTGCCCGCGCCGGGGCATCCGCTCGGACTCAGCGGACCGCCCGCGTTCAACGCGCGCGCCCTCGACGCCGAGGAGGCCGTGGTCTGTCACGGCGCGGCGCTGGGACTCGTGCCCGAGGTGTCCGAGGCGGGGCCGGCCGGTGATGTGCATGTCGAGGTCGTCTGGCGCTGCCTCCCCGTACGCGAGGCGCCGCCCGCCGATGTGCCCTCGCTCGGTGAGGCCGAGCGGGAGCTGGCGGAGGCGCTCCGCGACGCGACGGAGGTGCTGTCACGGCTGGACGTGGCGGGGTCTGGGCCGGTCGCGGCGGCGGCGATCGAGGCGTACCGGGCGCGGGCCGAGCGGGGGCGGGAGGTACTGGCCCCCGGGTACCCGCCTCGCGCGGTACGCGTCCTGGAACTGGCGCAACGGGTCGGGACGCTGATTTCCGTGGCGTACGAGAGCGGGCACGGCGGCGCGGTGAGCGCCTCGGAGATCGCCGCTCGGGCCGAGGCCCTGCGGCCGGTGGAGCGGACGGCCCGGCGGGCGCAGGTGGCCGCGTACAACGCCTTCGTGGAGGGACGCGAGCGCGGGGTGCGCTGAGCGCCGCTCGGCGCGGAACCCGGGTGCCTTGAGTGTCCGGGGTCGTCCAGGCGCACAGGCACTTGGAGTGCCCCGCGTACGTGCACGCGCACGAGCCTGGGGTGCCCTGCTCGCTCGGGGTCTGCGCGGATCGGCGGTTCCCCGGACGCACGAGCACCGGGGCTGCCCGGCCCGCTCGCCACGCCGGGGCCTGCATGGATCTCGGTGCGGGGTGTGGCGGACTCCGTGCGACCTCGGTTTCCGGTCGCCTCGGTTCTTGGGAGGCCTCGGCTCTTGGGGGCTCAGACGCCCTGCCCCCGTTTGTGTGCCGGGCGGGCTCCGTCCGCCGGCGGCGGAAGGGTCGGGCGGCTCGCGTGGTGCTTGCCGGCGGACCGCGTGCGCCCGGGGCCCCGGGTCGGTGGTTCATGGGAAGGGCCCCGCGAAACGTTTCCGTTCGCGGGGCCCTTGTGGCCGGTGGTCGCTCAGCCGTTGACGCCCGCGTTGCCGAAGGCCGGGTTCAGCGCGCCGATGACGTTCACGCTGTTCCCGACCACGTTCACGGGGATGTGGACCGGGACCTGGGCGACGTTGCCCGAGCCGACGCCCGGCGACTTCACGGCAGCGCCCTCGGCGCCCGCGTCGGCGACAGCCGCACCGGCACAGGCGCCCGCGGCGATTCCGGCGACGGTGACGGCCAGGGCGGCCTTCTTGGCGATGTTCATGGGAAGCGTTCCTCCTGCGTTCACGGATCCGACCCTGCCGCGGGTCGTACGCTGAGCAACGCCGGGGAGTCCGGGACGACACGGGACGGCCGTACCGAATGCCCCGTCCGGTTCAGTCAGCCGATGAGCCGACAAGCCGACCGGCCCCCAGGGACTCCCTGGAAGGCCGGTGGTCGTGGTGGTTCCGGTGGGGAACCTCAGCGGTTGAGGCCCAGGTTGCCGAAGGCCGGGTTCAGTGCGCCGACGACGTTCACGCTGTCGCCGACCACGTTCACCGGGACGTCGACGGGGGCCTGGACGAGGTTGCCGGAGACGATGCCCGGGGAGCCCACGGCGTTGCCGCCCGCCGACGCGCCGTCCGTCGCCGAGGCCATGCCCGCACCGGCGGCGACCAGGCCGCCCGCCACCATCGCGACGGCCGTGAACTTCTTCAGGTTCTTCACTTGCGAAACCCCTCCTCGCGAACACCGCGGCAGACCACCGCGGCGCACTGGAGAACGGCCGGGCCTCACGGAGGATGCGCCATCCGGGTGACATACACACGACGGTATGAATCTCATCCCGGAGCGGAACCCTCCGAGTTGGGACGCGATGGCACCGTCCCGCCCGCGTGCCGAGGGAGTGCGCCGGGGCACGGTTCCTCTGGTCAGCGGCCCCTGACGATCAGTCCGCGATCCCGTGGCGTACGGCCCAGAGCGCGGCCTGGGTGCGGTCGGCGAGGTCGAGTTTCATCAGGATGTTCGAAACGTGCGTCTTCACCGTCTTCTCGGAGAGGACGAGGGCGCGGGCGATCTCGCGGTTGGAGCGGCCGTCCGCGATCAGGCCGAGCACCTCGCGCTCCCGCTCGGTGAGTGAACCACTTCTCCCCTGGCCTGAGTTGACCTCCTCCTGGGACAACAGGGCGCTCGCGACCTCGGCTTGGAGGACGACGTGCCCCGCGTGGACCGAGCGGATGGCTCCGGCCAGCGCGTCGGGGTCCACGTCCTTGTAGACGTAGCCGGCGGCGCCCGCGCGCAGGGCCGGCACCACCGTGCGCTGCTCGGTGAAGCTGGTGACGATCAGCACGCGCGCGGGGTTGGCGAGTTCGCGGAGCTTGCGCAGCGCGTCGACACCGTCCATCCCCGGCATCTTGACGTCCATCAGGACGACGTCCGGCTTCAACTCCTCGGCGCGGTCGACGCCTTCGGCCCCGTCGGACGCCTCTCCGACGACCTCGATGTCGTCCTGCACTTCGAGGAAGGTGCGCAGTCCCCGGCGGACGACCTGGTGGTCGTCGACGAGCAGCACCTTGATTGCGTCAGCCACCAGGGACCTCCATTTCGATCACGGTGCCCTTTCCGGGCGCCGATTCCACGGTGAGTGTGCCGCCGACCCCGCTGGCCCGGTCCCGCATCGACACCAGGCCGAGATGGCGGCCGGCTCTGCGTATCGCGGTGGGGTCGAAGCCGCTGCCGTCGTCGGTGACGTGCAGGACGGCGCCGGGGCCGTGCCTGTCCAGGGTGACGTCGACACGGGTGGCGCCGGAGTGCCGCAACGCGTTGTGCAGGGCCTCCTGGGAGACCCTCAGCATGGCCTCCTCCTGGGAGGCGGGCAGCGCTCGTACACCGTGGCTGGCGAAGGTCACGCGCGCGGAGTGGGCGCGGTCGAGGACCTGGATCTGGGTGCGCAGGGTGGCCACCAGGCCGTCCTCGTCGAGGGCGGCGGGGCGCAGTTCGATGACGGCGGCGCGCAGTTCCTCGGTCGCCTCGGCGGCGAGCGCGGCCACGTGCTGCAGTTCGCCCTTGGCGCGGGAGGGGTCGCGGTCGACGAGGGCGGCGGCGGCCTGCGCGGTCAGGCGCAGGGAGAACAGCTTCTGGCTGACGGCGTCGTGCAGTTCGTGCGCGAGCCGGGAGCGCTCCTCGGCGATCGTGAGCTCGCGGCTGCGTTCGTAGAGCCGGGCGTTGGTCAGGGCGATCGCCGCGTGCTGGGCGAGGATCGTGAGGAGTTCCTCGTCGTCCTCGGTGAAGCCGCAGCGGCCGTCCGGCTCGGGGCACGGTGGTCCCCCCGCGGGGCGCAGCTTGTTCGCGAGGAAGAGCGCGCCGATGATCTCGTCGCCGTCGCGGATGGGCAGGCCCAGGAAGTCGGACATGTCGGGGTGGGCCTCGGGCCAGCCCTCGAAGCGGGGGTCCTTGCGGACGTCGGCGAGGCGCTCGGGTCGGGCCTCGCGCAGCATCGCGGCGAGGATGCCGTGCTGGCGCGGGAGCGGTCCGATGGCTTTCCACTGCGCGTCGCTGACCCCGTCGACGACGAACTGGGCGAAGCCGCCGTGGTCGTCGGGCACGCCGAGCGCCGCGTACTGCGCGTCGAGCAGCTCGCGGGCCGAGGCGACGATCGTCTTGAGGACGTCGCGCACTTCGAGGTGCCTGCTCATGGCCAGCAGCGCGGAGCTCACCGCGTACAGGCCCGACCGGGGTCCGTGACTCATGACCCCAAACTACCGGCGCGGTGTGACAGCGCGTATCGGACGTGTGCGGGCGCCCGCCGGGCCATTGGGCCTAGGACGAAGGGCCCCTGATCATTGCGGCCCGCGCACGAGGCGGCCGGGCGGCCCCGGTTCCTACGGTGAGGGCACCCGCCGGGAAGGCGGTCGGAGCGAGGGGACGGATGTCATGCCGGTAGCGATCATCACGGGGGCCTCGAAGGGGCTGGGGAAGGCGCTCGGCGCGGCTCTGGCGGAACGCGGCTGGGATCTGGTGCTCGACGCCAGGACGGCCGGGGTGCTGGAGGAGACCGCGGGAGCGCTGTCCGCGTACGGAACGCGGGTGGAGGCCCTGCCCGGGGACGTGACGGACGCCGGTCACCGCGCCGCGCTGGTGGCGGCGGCGGGGAAGCTGGGCGGTGTCGACCTGCTCGTGAACAACGCGAGCGCGCTGGGCGCCGAGCCGCTGGTGCGTCTGGAGGAGCTGGGCCTGGACGGGCTGCGGCAGGCTCTGGAAGTCAATGTGGTGGCCGCCTTGGGTCTGATCCAGGAGGCGCTGCCGCTGCTGAGGGCGGCCGGGGCGGGCGCGGTCGTCGCCGTCAGCTCGGACGCGGCGGCGGAGGCGTACGAGACGTGGGGCGGTTACGGAGCCTCGAAGGCCGCTCTCGACCATCTCTCGGCGGTCCTCGGGGAGGAGGAGCCCGGCCTGCGGGTGTGGGCGGTGGACCCCGGGGACATGGGCACGGACCTCTATGCGGCGGCCGTACCGGACGACGACGGTCCGCGGCCGGCGCCGGACAGTGTGGTTCCGGCCTTTCTGCGCCTGCTCGACGAGCGGCCCGCCAGTGGGCGCTACACGGCTCCGGCCCTGCTGGAGGAGCGGTGACGACGGCGATGGGGGTTCCTCCGGTCGGGCGCGGCCGGGAGTGGGCAAGGCTTCCGGAGGAGTTGTCGGCGCGGGTGCCCGCGGAGCAGCGGGGTCCCGGCCGCGACCGGGATTCCGTACGGCTGCTGGTGTCCCGCGGTACCGAGGTGTCGCATCACGCGTTCGCGGAGCTGCCCCGGCAGCTGCGGGCCGGGGACCTGCTGATCGTCAACACCTCGGCCACCCTGGCGGCGGCCGTGGACGGACGGATCGGCCACGCGCGCGTGGTGGTGCACTTCTCCACGCGCGGCGATGACGGGCGGTGGGCGGTCGAACTGCGGGATCCCGACGGAAGGGGGACCACGCGTGCGCGTGCGGGCGGCCCCGCGGGAACGGTGGTGTGCCTGCCCGGGGACGTACGCCTCCACCTGGAGGAGCCGCTGAGCGCGCGCGGTGAGCGGCTGTGGTGGGGGCGGGTGCCCGACACGGACGTATGGGGACTGCTGCGGCGGCACGGGCGGCCCATTCGCTACTCCTATACGGCACGGGACCAGCCGCTGTCCGTGTACCAGACGGTGTTCGCGCTGCCGTCCGGCGACGGCGCGGGGAGTGCGGAGATGCCGAGCGCCGCGCGCCCCTTCACCGCGCGGCTGGTGGCGGAGCTGGTGAGCCGGGGCGTGCAGTTCGCACCGGTCACGCTGCACACGGGGGTCGCGTCGGCGGAGGCGCACGAGCCGCCCTATCCGGAGCGCTACGAGGTGTCGGCGGTGTCGGCGCGGCTGATCAACTCGGCGCGGGCCGGCGGGGGCCGGATCGTCGCGGTCGGTACGACGGCCGTACGGGCCGTCGAGTCCGCGACCGGCGCGGACGGGCTGGTCCGGGCGGCGAGGGGCTGGACCGGCCTCGTGGTGACGCCGGAACGCGGGGTGCGGGCCGTCGACGGGCTGCTGACCGGGCTGCACGAGCCACAGGCCTCGCATCTGCTGATGCTGGAGGCGATCGCGGGGAGAGCGGCGATCGGCCGCGGGTACGACGAGGCGCTGCGTATGCGCTACCTCTGGCACGAGTTCGGGGACGTGCACCTGATCCTCCCGGAGGAGGGCCCTCACTCTTAGCATTGCTCCCGCAACTGCCGGTCAGAATGACCTGGGGCCCATGTGAGCCCGCGCATAGGGTCCAGGTCACGTACGAAGGAGCATAGGAGATAAAAGGGACAAGATGACCAGCGGAGACGTGCCAGTCTGCCCCGATTTGCTCCTTCTGTGTCCACTATCCGACTTCGTAGGTCACACCTTTGCCACAGCATTTTGCGACCGCTAAGAATTGCGTTGTCGCTCAGCGCCGCGGGTTTCGCACCACGGCGTTTGTTCCGGAAAAACACAGTCCCCCGCCGGGACGAAGAGCGACCTCCGCGCTATTCGAAGAGGTCCATCAGTCATGCCCAAGAACATCAACACTCCTGGTCATCGTCCGACGCTGACCAAGCTCCACAAGCTTTCGATCGCCGGTGTGGCCACCCTCGGTGCCGCCGCCCTCGCGTTCTCCCTGGTGCCGGACAACTCCCACACCACCACGGACGACGCCGCCGCCCCCACGGCACAGGTCGCCTACAGCGAGCACCAGATCAAGGACGTCAAGGCCGTCGTCACCGGCCCGCTGGCCGGCGCCGACCTGAAGGCGCAGGCCATCGCGGCGAAGCAGAAGGCCGCGACCGACTCCGCGGCCGCGGCGAAGAAGAAGGCCGCCCACGCGGTGGCCGCCAAGAAGAACGCCGCCCACGCGGTGGCCGCCAAGAAGAAGGCCGCCGAGCAGGCCGCCGCGAAGAAGAACGCCGCGAAGAAGCAGGCCGCCGCGAAGAAGAACGCCGCGAAGAAGCAGGCCGCCGCGGCGCGCACCGAGGCCGCCGTCGCGAGCCGCTCCACGCAGCGCATCAAGCTCGAGACGGTCGCCGCGAAGACGTACGCGAACAACCTCGACGGCTGGATCCGCGAGTCCCTCGACATCATGAAGGCCAAGGGCATCCCCGGCACCTACCACGGGCTGCACAAGAACATCATGCGTGAGTCCTCGGGCAACCCGATGGCCATCAACGACTGGGACATCAACGCCATCAACGGCATCCCGTCGAAGGGCCTGCTGCAGGTCATCCCGCCGACGTTCAAGGCGTACCACGTGGCCGGCACCTCGTGGGACATCTACAACCCGGTCGCCAACATCACCGCCGCCGCCAACTACGCGGCCGACAAGTACGGTTCCATGGACAACGTGAACAGCGCGTACTGAGGACTCAGCGCGGAGTTCCCACACAGACGCCGAAGGGCGGCACCCCGGTCCGGGGTGCCGCCCTCGCGTCGTTCCCGGGCGTCTACTTGCGCATGACCTCGGGCTCGTGGCGGCGCAGGAAGCGGGCCACGAAGAAGCCGCAGACGGCACCGAGGACGATCAGCGCGATCATGTCCAGGGTCCAGGCCCCGGCCGTGTGGTTCCACAGCGGGTCCGTGCTCGTCGGGTCGTCCTGGTTCGGGAAGATGTTGTTCAGGTCCAGCGTGGCCCCGGAGGCCGCCACCGCCCAGCGGGCCGGCATCAGGTACGAGAACTGGTTGACACCCACCGTGCCGTTCAGGATGAACAGACAGCCGGTGAAGACGACCTGGACGATCGCGAACATGACCAGGAGCGGCATGGTCTTCTCGGCGGTCTTCACCAGCGAGGAGATGATCAGGCCGAACATCATCGACACGAAGCCCAGAGCCATGATCGGCAGCGTGAGCTCGACCTTGGGCAGGCTCTTGAGGATCAGCCCCTTCGCCGGCACCTCACGGCTGCCGAAGCCGATGGCACCGACCAGAGCGCCCTGCAGCAGGGTGATCACCCCGAGGACGATCACCTTGGACATCAGGTACGCCGAACGCGACAGGCCCGTCGCACGCTCCCGCTCGTAGATCACCCGTTCCTTGATCAGCTCACGGACCGAGTTGGCGGCGCCCGCGAAACACGCGCCGACCGCGAGGATCAGGAGCACGGTCGTGGCCGTGCCGTTGGCGACATGGGCCCCCGAGGGCAGCACCTTGTCGTTGACCAGCAGCGTCTTGCCGTTGTCGATGAGCAGGCTGACCGAGCCGAGGACCGCCGGCAGGATCACCGTCAGTGCCAGGAAGCCCTTGTCCGACGCGATCACCGAGGTGTAGCGGCGGATCAGCGTCATCAGCTGGGAGCCCCAGCTCTGCGGCTTCGGCGGCTTCATCGCCTGCGCGGGCGGCATCTGCGTCGACTGCGGGGCCACCGCGTCGATGTCGGCGGCGTACATCTGGTAGTGCTGCGAGCCCTTCCAGCGGCCCGCCCAGTCGTAGTCGCGGTAGTTCTCGAACGAGGAGAAGACGTCGGCCCAGGTCTCGTAGCCGAAGAAGTTCAGCGCCTCCTCCGGCGGACCGAAGTAGGCGACGGAGCCGCCGGGCGCCATGACGAGGAGCTTGTCGCAGATCGCGAGCTCCGCCACCGAGTGCGTGACGACGAGGACCGTACGGCCGTCGTCGGCGAGGCCGCGCAACAGCTGCATGACATCGCGGTCCATGCCCGGGTCGAGACCGGAGGTCGGCTCGTCCAGGAAGATCAGCGACGGCTTGGTGAGCAGCTCCAGAGCCACCGAGACGCGCTTGCGCTGGCCACCGGAGAGGGAGGTGACCTTCTTCTCCTTGTGGATGTCCAGCTTCAGCTCGCGCAGCACCTCGTCGATGCGCGCCTCGCGCTCCTCGCCCGTGGTGTCGGCGGGGAAGCGCAGCTTGGCCGCGTACTTGAGAGCCTTCTTGACGGTCAGCTCCTTGTGCAGGATGTCGTCCTGCGGAACCAGACCGATGCGCTGACGCAGCTCGGCGAACTGCTTGTACAGGTTCCGGTTGTCGTAGAGGACGTCACCCTGGTTGGCGGGGCGGTAGCCCGTGAGCGCCTTCAGGAGCGTCGACTTGCCGGATCCCGACGGGCCGATGACCGCGACGAGCGACTTCTCGGGTACGCCGAAGGAGACGTCCTTGAGGATCTGCTTGCCGCCGTCGACCGTGACGGTCAGGTGGCGGGCCGAGAAGGAGACCTCACCGGTGTCGACGAACTCCTCGAGCCGGTCTCCGACCAGACGGAACGTCGAGTGGCCGACACCGACGATGTCGTTCGGGCCGAGCAGCGCGGAGCCGCCCTTGGTGATCGGCATACCGTTGACGTACGTGCCGTTGTGCGAGCCGAGATCGCGGATCTCGAAGCGGCCGTCGGGCGTCGCGTGGAACTCGGCGTGGTGGCGCGAGACCTGGAGGTCGGAGACCACCAGTTCGTTCTCCAGCGCACGGCCTATGCGCATCACGCGGCCGAGCGAGAACTGGTGGAACGTCGTCGGGCTGCGGTCGCCGTAGACCGGCGGCGCCCCCGCGCCACCACCGGGTCCCTGCTGCTGCGGAATGCCCGCCGCCTGCTGCGGTTGCTGCGAGGCCGGCTCCGGCGCCTGCGGCGTCGGCTGCTGGGCCCAGCCGGGGCCCGCGCCCTGCGCCGCGAACGGCTGCGCCACCGGGGCCGCGGCACCGGACACGCTCAGCCGCGGTCCGTCGGTCGCGTTGCCGAGGTGAACGGCCGAACCGGGCCCGATCTCCAACTGGTGGATCCGCTGCCCCTGTACGAACGTGCCGTTGGTGCTCCCGTGGTCGTCGATGACCCAACTACGGCCGTTCCAGCTGATCGTGGCGTGACGCCAGGAGACCCTGGCGTCATCGAGCACGATGTCCCCCTGCGGATCACGTCCGAGGGTGTGCGGCCTGGACGCGTCGAGCGTCCAGGTCCGTCCATTCAATTCCAGTACGAGTTCCGGCACTCCAGCCCCACTGAGTTGTCCCCCGAGCTACCCCCATCACAGGGAGTCTAGGGATGTCGAACATCGTGGGGAACTATTTCAGTACAGGCCCCCTGACCGAAAGTCGGGCCTTGTGAAGGATGGCTACGGGCGGGTTGCCCGTTTCCGTTGACGGGGTTGAAACCGGCCCGGAGAGTGGTAATCCCACGCGAGGGGGACATTCGCGGGGATCACCGCGGCGCGGATCGGGGGGTCTGGCGATGAGCATCGGGACCATGCACCACGGCGGGAACACCAGGAGCGTGCCGTGGGGGGATGTGCTGTTGTCCGCGATCGCCTCCGTGAGCTGGGCGTTGATCGGCATGGCGGGCACAGCCGCGCTCGGTCTGCACCTGCTCGGGGCGGACGCGGCCGCCTCGCTCGGCCCCATGACCGCCGCGGTGGTGGCGCTCGGGGCGGGCGGTGCGGTGACGCCGTCCGGCAACGTCTCAGCCTTCGGGCTGAAGGGAGCGGAGGCGCAGTCCGCCATCCAGATCACCCCGCTGGGCGTCGGGCTGGTCGGCGCCCTGCTGATGTCGTGGTTCTTCCTACGGTCCTTGCGCGGGGCCGGAGTTGTCATCGCTCCCGCCGAACTCCTGGCGCGGGCGGGCTCGGTGATCGTCCTGTTCGTGGCGACACTGGGCGGGCTCGCCTGGGCCGGCCACGACGTCATCACGATCGACGGCGGCAAGCTCGGGCTGGACAAGGTCACGGGCGGTGGCGGCGGGCTCGGCGACATCACCGACAAACTCCCGGGCGGACTCGGAGACCTGGGCGGCCTGCTGCCCGGCAGGGTCGGTGACCTCGTGAAGGCGAAGGCGGCCGTGGGCTTCTCCGTCGACACCGCGCCGACGCTGCTCGGCGGGGCCGCGTGGGCCGCCGGTGTCCTGCTGATCGCTCTGCTGGCCTCCCGGCGTACGCCGTTGCCGCGCGGCTGGGACGCCGTGCACCGCGTGGTGCGGCCGGCCGCCTCCTCGCTCGTCGCCGTCCTGCTCGTCGCCGTACTGGCCGGGCTCGCGGCGGCGGCGTACGCGGCGATCGGCGACGCCCACCCGAAGCGGATCGCGGGAGCGGCACTGCTCGGCGCGCCCAACGGCGTGTGGCTCGGGATCCCCCTCGGGCTCTTCGTCCCCTGGGACGGCAAGGCCACCGGCGAACTCGCCAAACTGCTCCCCGACCCCCTCGACAGGCTGCTGACCGTCGACGCGTCCCGGCCCCTCACACTCGGGCGGCTCGCCGAACTCGACGGACGTGTATGGCTGTTGGGGGTCGCTGTCGTCCTCATGACGCTGTACGCGGGTGTCCTGACGGCTGCGCGTACGCCATTTGTACGGGCGGGGCATGGCGCCGTCGCGCGAGCGGGGGGTGCCTCGGATGTACGAGGCGACAGTGCCCTGCGGTTCGCCGGGCACTGCGCACTTCGGCTCGGGGTCGTGACGGCGCTGGCGCTGCCGCTGCTCGCGTGGCTGACGGAGGTGTCGGTGGACGCCTCCCTGTCCGTGCTCGGATTCGACGCCTTCGGGGCGGGGATCGAATTGCACGGGCGACTGGGACCGGCGTTGCTGCTGGGCGCCCTCTGGGGGGCGGGCGCCGGTGCCGTGGGGGCGTTGCTGGCCTGTGCGAGCGGGGCCGCGGGGCGGAGGGCTTCGGAGCTGGCACGGGGTGACTTGGGGAGTGGGGGGTCCGGGGTTCCTGGGCGGCCTGGGGAGCTTGGCAGCGTTGGCGCGGGTGCGGGTGCCGGTGACGGCGGGAGTGCGGGACCGTACCGGCCCCGGGGGTCGTACCGGGCGCCCAACCCCGACACCAATCCGTACCTGAAGGTGCCGGACGAATTGCGGGAGCCGGAGGATCGGGCGCCGGCGCCGAGGGGTTCACGGGCGGCGCCTGGTGACATGTACGGGGCGCCCACCGTGGTGGGGCCGATCGGGCGCCCACCGAGGCGTAGGCAGGACGGGCCACCACCGCCGCCGCCTCCGCCGCCCGTTCCGCCCAAGCCGGACGAGGGACCGCCGCCTCCTCCGCGCAGGCCCCGGCGTTGAGGAGCGCGGGTGCGTGGGGGCATGGGGCGTCGCCCGTTCCGCGCGTTCTTCGGCCGCGGCGTCGAGATTCAGCCCCTCCGGCGCTTCGAGAAGCGAGGTCCGGGGCGGAGCCCAGGGAGAATTTCAGCCCCTCCGGCGCTTGAGGAGCCGGGGTCCGGGCGGAGCCCCGGGGCGGGAAGGGCAAGGGCGGAGGGGCGAAATGCCGGGTTGCGGGCCCGCAGCACCCGGGATGCGGGCAATCCGGTGGGTGCGGGGACTTGTCGTGGGAAGTGGTGGACGCACGCGCGCGGCGGGGGTGGCCCGTTCGTCACCCGTGCGCCGTTCGGGTGTCACCCAGTGTTCCGTGTCCGCTGGGCGGACCGGGCGGGCGGAAGGCACTGGGTGCCGGATACGGTGGGAACACCATGAGCGCTTCGCAGACCTCTGATGTGCCCACTCTTCTTGTCAAGATCTTCGGCAAGGACCGGCCGGGCATCACCGCCGGACTCTTCGACACCCTCGCCGCCTACTCCGTCGACGTGGTCGACATCGAGCAGGTCGTCACCCGGGGGCGGATCGTGCTGTGCGCGCTCGTGACCGAGCCGCCCGCCGGCCTCGAAGGTGATCTGCGGGCCACCGTCCACAGCTGGGCGGAATCGATGAAGATGCAGGCGGAGATCATCTCCGGCCTCGGTGACAACCGCCCGCGCGGATCCGGACGTTCGCTGGTCACGGTGCTCGGGCACCCCCTCACCGCGGAGTCGACCGCCGCCATCGCCGCGCGCATCACGAAGACCGGCGGCAACATCGACCGTATCTTCCGGCTGGCCAAGTACCCGGTGACGGCGGTCGAGTTCGCCGTGTCCGGTACGGAGACCGAGGCACTGCGCACCGCGCTGGTGACCGAGGCCTCGGCACTCGGGGTGGACATCGCCGTGGTGGCCGCGGGCCTGCACCGCCGGGCCCAGCGTCTTGTCGTGATGGATGTGGACTCCACCCTCATCCAGGACGAGGTGATCGAGCTCTTCGCCGCGCACGCCGGGTGCGAGGACGAGGTCGCCGGGGTCACCGCGGCCGCGATGCGGGGCGAGCTGGACTTCGAGGAGTCCCTGCACGCGCGCGTGGCGCTCCTCAAGGGGCTGGACGCGTCGGTCGTGCAGAAGGTGCGCGAGGAGGTTCGGCTGACGCCGGGCGCGCGCACCCTGATCCGTACGCTGAAGCGGCTCGGCTTCCAAGTCGGTGTCGTCTCAGGCGGGTTCACGCAGGTGACCGACGACCTGAAGGAGCGGCTCGGGCTCGACTTCGCCCAGGCCAACACGCTGGAGATCGTCGACGGGAAACTGACCGGCCGGGTCACCGGGGAGATCGTGGACCGGGCGGGCAAGGCGCGGCTGCTGCGCCGGTTCGCCTCCGAGGCCGGGGTTCCGCTGGCCCAGACCGTGGCGATCGGCGACGGCGCCAACGACCTCGACATGCTCAACGCCGCCGGCCTCGGGGTCGCGTTCAACGCCAAGCCCGTCGTACGCCAGGCCGCGCACACCGCGGTGAACTTCCCGTTCCTCGACACGGTCCTGTATCTGCTGGGCGTCACCCGCGAAGAGGTCGAGGCCGCGGACATGCACGAGGACGACAACGCTCACTGAGTGAGGTCCTACGACGCGGGTCCCGGCACCGTCGCGGTGCCGGGCCCCGTCCGTCGCAGGGGCGGGTTCACTCCGTCGGAGCCCAGTAGTCGGTCAGGGCGCCCGATCCGGGCTCCAGGGACTTCCAGGGGCCGTCGAAGGAGATGACCGCGAAGGCGGCGGTGTGGAAACCGTGGGCATCCATACGCGTACGGGTGTCACCCTCGGCCCGGCCCGCCAGGACCTCGGCGAGGCCGTGCACGCCCGGGTTGTGACCGATGAGGATCACGTTGTGCGCGTCGTCCGGGGTTTCGTTGAGCACGGCGATCAGCTCGCCCGGTGAGGCTTCGTAGAGCCGCTCCTCATAGACCGTTTTCGGCCGGTGCGGGAGCTCCTGGACGGCATGCTTCCACGTCTCGCGGGTCCGGATCGCGGTGGAGCACAGGGCCAGGTCCAGGGGGATGCCGGTGTCGGCCAGCCTGCGTCCGGCGACGGCGGCGTCCATGCGGCCCCGGTCGGCGAGCGGCCGCTCGTGGTCGGACATCTGCGGCCAGTCGGCTTTCGCATGCCGGAAGAGGACGATCCTGCGGGGTTCTGCGACGCTCATGCGTCCCAGCTTCGCACGAAACATGCCATGGGGCGCAGGGAGTTGATGCGGTCCTCCGACGGGGGTGATGCCCTGCCCCGTCAGGGGTGATGCCGTGCCCTTTGAAGGGGCGAACGGTCTCCCCGGGTTGCGGACGGCGTCCGCCTGTGCGGGATGCGGGATGGCTCGATCAAGGCGGTCGGAACGGGCCGGCCCTGATCGGCGGCGGGGCTGTGGCGAGGGCGGGAGCTGCGGCAGAGAGGCTTTCGGAGGGCATTGCCTGCCGGGGTGGCACGGGTTGCCAGGGTGCCGCCGTGGAGTGGGTCGCCGACGGTCGAACGGTGGGGTGAGGGACACCCGGGTCCGCGGCGGCGGGCGACGCTTCCGCGTGTCACGGAGCGTTGTGCAGGACCGTCTGCTGGAAGCGCTCGAACATGTGGGTGATCGCCGGGTCGCTGCCCGCGGCGTGCGCGTCCGCCGGGTTGAGGATCATGAGCAGCAGGGTGACGAAGGCGAGCGTGGGCAGGGCGAGGGCCCACCAGGGCAGTCGGATGTCCACGCGGCCCGTGGTCGCCGGGTGGGGCCGGGTGTGCGTATGGGCCGACATGCCGCCTCCGTGGGTCTTCGGGTGTTCCCTGGGCCGCGTCTCGCGGTCACAACTCGAAGTTACGGACTCCGCGGTCCTCGGCCCATCCGGTGATCCACCCACTTGACCCTGACACCCACCCCCTAGGGGACGGGGGGTTACCCCTACCCCCGGACCCGCAGGCGGGTCGGCGTCGGGGAGCGCCCGTCACCCGGAGGCGTGCGAGGGGCGGCGTCACCGGCACCACGGCACCGGTGCGGCGGCGGCCGGCGGGCACCGCGGCCGGGGGCTCTGTCGTTCAGCGTGACGCGACGGACGCGATGACGCCGATGATCACGGTGATGGCCAGCATCGCGCCGAGCACGAGCAGCAGCTTCTTCTGGCCGTTCTGGGGGTTCGGGTCGAGCACAGGCATGGCGCCAGTCTCGCACTCCTGGTCCGCTCCGCCGCCGCCGGGGCCCGTCTCCCGGAACCGGGTCAGGCGGCGGCCTCGTCCTCCACCGTGCGGTTGCGGCCTGCCAGGATGCCGACGCCGATCTGCGGGACCATCAGCCCGGCCATCATCGCGAGCGGCAGGCCCCAGCCGCCGCTGTGCTGGTAGAGCACGCCCACGAGCAGCGGGCCCGGGATCGAGAGCAGATAGCCGGTGCTCTGGGCGAACGCCGACAGCTGGGCGACACCGGCGCCGGTCCGGGCCCGCAGGCCGACCATGGTGAGGGCCAGCGGAAAGGCGCAGTTGGAGATGCCGAGCAGCAGGGCCCAGGCCCAGGCACCCGCCGCCGGGGCCAGATAGAGGCCCGCGTAACCGGCGAGGCCGCAGAGGCCGAGGGCGACCACGATCGGCCCCTGGTGGGGCAGACGGGTGGCGAGGCGCGGGATGACGAAGGCCAGCGGCACGCCCATCACCATGGTGACGGCGAGGAGCAGTCCGGCGGTGCCCGCGGCGACGCCCGCGTCGCGGAAGATCTGTGGCATCCAGCCCATCGTGATGTAGGCGGCGGTGGCCTGGAGGCCGAAGAAGACCGCGAGCGCCCAGGCCGTACGGCTGCGGGTGATGCGCGGCCCGCCGGGCTCGTGCCGGGTGACGACGGGACCGGCGGGCCCGAGATCACCGGTGCGGGCCGCGGTGGCCGCGGCAGGCGCCGGATCGCGGATACGACCGGTGCCGGACGCCACGGACCCACGGGCACCTGTGCGGGCCGCGTCGGACGCGGCCGACTCACGATCACCGGCACGGGCCGCGCCGGCAGGCCCACGGTCACCGGCCGGAGAATCGGCGCCCCGCGCGCGTGCCAGCAGAATCCACGGGACGACGGCCGCCGCAGCGAGGCCCGCCCACACCACGAGCCCGGACCGCCAGTCGCCTCCCAGGGCGTCGGTCATGGGGACGGTCACAGCGGCGGCGGCCGAGGTGCCGAGCGCGAGGGCCATCGAGTACAGGCCCGTCATGGAGCCGACCCTGTCGGGGAACCAGCGCTTGACGATCACCGGCATCAGGACGTTGCTGACGGCGATGCCCATGAGCGCCAGCGCGCTGGCGGCCAGGAAGCCGGCCGTGCCCCCGATGTAGGGGCGCACGGCCAGGCCCGTCGTGATGGCGACCATGCCCGCGCAGACGACGGCGGCGGGCCCGAAGCGGCGGGCGAGCCGTGGTGCCGTCACGCCGAAGACGGCGAAGCACAGGGGCGGTACGGAGGTGAGCAGTCCGGCGACGCCGCCGCTCATCCCGAGGCCGCCGCGTACCTCTTCGAGGAGGGCGCCGAGGCTGGTGATGGCCGGGCGCAGGTTGAGTGCGGCGAGGACGATGCCGGCGACCACGAGCCGCGTCGTCCACGCGCGCGTGGCGGGCGTTTCGGGTGCCGTGCTCTCGGTGGAGCGGCGTATCGCTGGGGACGTCGTAGTCGTCCGGGTCTCCTCGGTGGCCATGCCCTCATCATAGAATCATGGGATGATTGGCTGTCCAATCCCGCTGCGTTAATCTCCGGAGCCTCCGGCCCCGCGCGAACGATCACACCCGGGCCCGTACGAAGGACCGTCATGCCGCTGAGCCATCCCCGCCGTTCGGCCCTGTCCGAGCAGGTCATCGCCGAGCTGCGGAACCAGATCACCTCGGGCGAGTGGCCGGTGGGCTCGCGTATCCCGACCGAGCCGGAGCTCGTCGACCAGCTCGGCGTCGCCCGCAACACCGTGCGCGAGGCCGTCCGGGCGCTCGCCCACAACGGGCTGCTGGACATCCGGCAGGGCTCGGGAACCTATGTCGTGGCGACCAGCGAGCTGGCGGGCGTGATGCACCGGCGGTTCGCGGACGCCGACCCTCGGCACATCGCGGAACTGCGTTCCACGCTGGAGTCGAGCGCCGCCCGGCTGGCCGCCGAGCGGCGCACCGAGCGCGATCTCAAGCAGCTGGACGCTCTCCTGGTACGCCGGGAGGAGGCCTGGGAGTCGGGCGACGCGGAGGCCTTCGTGGCCGCCGACGCGACCTTCCATCTGGCGGTGGTGGCCGCGTCCCGCAACGACGTCATGACGGCGATGTACGCGGATCTGGGCGAGGTTCTGCGCGACTGGCTGCGCGAGGACGTCGGCAAGGAGCTGACGCCGGAGACGTACATGGACCACGCCCGGCTCGTCGACGCGATCCGGACGGGCGACGCCGAGGCGGCGGCCGCGGAGGCCGCGAGCTATCCGTTCCAGTGCAGGCCCGGACGGCCGGGGGGCCAGGGGTAGGCGCGGGCACCCACCCGGCCGCCGGGAGGGCCGGACGGCACGACCGTCAGGCGCGGTCACGGACCGGGGCGGCTCGCAGGCGCGGGCGCCGGACCCGGGCGGCCGGACGTCACGGCCCGTAGGCGCGGGCACCGGCGGCCGAGCGCGCCGGACATCATGTCCCGTGGGTGATCCAGACCGTGCGGATCTCCTTCCAGCAGCGGCCGGTGAGCCGGACCGTCATCGCGGGTCCGACGTCGACCGGGGCGCTGTCGCTGTCGATGTCCCACCAGCGGGCGCACTCGACGTGCAGACTGACGCGGTCGGTGCCCACATAGGGGTTGTGGCAGTACGCGACGACATGGGAACCGGTGACGGTGGTCCGGCACTCGGCGCCGAACGGCTGGGGCGCGGCGGGCGTCCGGGGCCCCGCGTTCGCACCCTCCGAGCGCGGCTGGGGCATCGCTTCGTACGGTACGGCCATCACCAGAGCGACAGCGGCGAACACCGGGGCAAAGCGGCGGGACAGGCGCACAAGGGGACCTCCTCGGCCGTACGGCTGCGGGGCGGTGCGTTCTCCCAGCGTGCGGGGCAGGGGCTCCGGGCCGCCCGGCCGAATGGGCCGAACGGGCGACGCCCCGCTCCCCGCGCGTTGCGGGAAACGGGGCGTCGATACGGGGCGTCGATACGGGGCGTCGATACGGGGCGTAAGCGTTTACGCGCCGATGGCGTGCAGACCGCCGTCCACGTGGATGATCTCGCCCGTGGTCTTCGGGAACCAGTCGCTCAGCAGGGCGACGACGCCCTTGCCGGCCGGCTCCGGGTCCTTGAGGTCCCACTCCAGGGGCGCGCGGGTGTCCCACACCGAGGCGAGCTCGCCGAAGCCCGGAATGGACTTGGCGGCCATGGAGCCGATCGGACCCGCCGAGATGAGGTTGCAGCGGATGTTCTGCTTGCCCAGGTCGCGCGCCATGTAGCGGCTGGTGGCCTCCAGGGCGGCCTTGGCCGGGCCCATCCAGTCGTACTGCGGCCAGGCGTACTGCGCGTCGAAGGTGAGGCCGACGACGGAGCCGCCGCTCTGCATCAGCGGCAGGCAGGCCATGGTCAGCGACTTCAGGGAGAACGCCGAGACGTGCATGGCCGTGGCGACCGACTCGAACGGCGTGTTCAGGAAGTTGCCGCCGAGGGCGTCCTGCGGCGCGAAGCCGATGGAGTGCACGACGCCGTCGAGGCCGCCCAGCTCCTCGCCGACGATGTCGGCGAGACGTCCGAGGTGCTCCTCGTTGGTGACGTCGAGCTCGATGACCTTGGTGGGCTTCGGCAGTTTCCTGGCGATGCGCTCGGTCAGCGTGGGCCGCGGGAAGGCGGTCAGGATGATCTCGGCCCCCTGCTCCTGGGCCAGCTTGGCGGTGTGGAAGGCGATGGAGGACTCCATCAGCACACCGGTGATCAGGACGCGCTTGCCCTCGAGAATTCCGCTCATGGTGATCAGTGACCCATTCCCAGTCCGCCGTCAACCGGGATGACGGCTCCAGTGATGTACGAGGCGTCGTCCGAGGCGAGGAACCGCACCGTCGCGGCGATCTCCTCGGGCTGCGCGTAACGGCCGAGCGGCACCTGCGACACGATGTTCGCGCGCTGCTCCTCGGTGAGCGACTTCGTCATGTCGGTGTCGACGAAGCCGGGCGCGACGACGTTGAAGGTGAGGTTGCGCGAGCCGAGCTCCCGGGCGAGCGAACGAGCGAAGCCGACCAGGGCGGCCTTCGACGCGGCGTAGTTCGCCTGTCCCGCCGAGCCGAGCAGCCCGACGACCGACGAGATCAGCACGACGCGGCCCTTCTTGGCGCGCAGCATGCCGCGGTTGGCGCGCTTGACCACGCGGAAGGCGCCGGTGAGGTTCGTGTCGATGACCGAGGTGAAATCCTCCTCGGACATCCGCATGAGCAGCTGGTCCTTGGTGACACCGGCGTTGGCGATCAGGACCTCGACCGGGCCGTGCTCGGCCTCGATCTCCTTGTAGGCCTGCTCCACCTGCTCGCTGTCGGTGATGTCGCACTTGACCGCCAGGCACCCCAATTCCGCCAGGGCGGCCGGCGGCTCACCGGACCGGTACGTGATCGCGACCTTGTCGCCTGCGTCGGCGAATGCGCGGGCGATGGCGAGGCCGATGCCCCGGTTGCCTCCGGTGACGAGAACCGAGCGGCTCAACGGATCACCCTTTCGTTAGCGGACTGAAACCCCTGCAATACAGGCGCCTTCCCCGAAAACCTATCGGTCCGCCAGGCCTCCCAGAGAATCGGGCACCGACAGTGGGTTCGGGTGACTGCTGTCGGATCCCTACAGAAAACGGCGGCTGTACGGCCGTAAGGCGGAAGCGGCAAGGCCGAAAGACTCGCCCGGTCACCGCAAAGGCGTGGCCGCCGGACCCGCCCGCGCGACATGATCGGACCCGACGGGCCACGACAGCAGGGAGACCTCGGTGCCTCATTCCATCGACGAAGCCTTCACGGCGCTACCGCTGCGCGCACTCGCCGACGCCGCGCTCGCGCGGGCGCGGGCGCTGGGCGCCGATCACGCGGACTTCCGGTTCGAGCGGGTGCGCAGCGCGTCCTGGCGGCTGCGCGACGCCAAGCCGGCCGGGTCGTCGGACACCACCGACCTGGGGTACGCGGTGCGGGTCGTGCACGGCGGGACCTGGGGTTTCGCCTCGGGCGTGGATCTGACGATGGACGCGGCCGCGAAAGTCGCCTCGCAGGCGGTGGCGATGGCGAAGCTGTCGGCCCAGGTGATCAAGGCGGCCGGTTCCGACGAGCGCGTGGAGCTGGCCCAGGAGCCCGTGCACGCCGAGAAGACGTGGATCTCGTCGTACGAGATCGATCCCTTCTCCGTCCCGGACGAGGAGAAGGCGGGGCTGCTCACGGACTGGAGCGCGCGGCTGCTGGCGGCCGACGGCGTCAACCATGTCGACGCGTCGCTGCTGACCGTGCACGAGAACAAGTTCTACGCCGACACCGCCGGGACGGTGACCACGCAGCAGCGGGTGCGGCTGCACCCGCAGCTCACCGCGGTGGCCGTCGACGACTCCAGCGGCGAGTTCGACTCGATGCGGACGATCGCGCCGCCGGTCGGTCGCGGCTGGGAGTACCTGCTGGGCACCGGCTGGGACTGGGAGTCCGAACTGGAGCGGATTCCCGGACTGCTCGCGGAGAAGATGCGGGCACCGAGCGTCGAGGCGGGGCTGTACGACCTCGTCGTCGACCCGTCCAACCTGTGGCTGACCATCCACGAGTCCATCGGCCACGCCACCGAACTGGACCGCGCGCTCGGCTACGAGGCCGCGTACGCCGGGACGTCCTTCGCCACCTTCGACCAGCTCGGCAAGCTCAGGTACGGCTCCGATCTGATGAACGTGACCGGTGACCGCACCGCCGAGCACGGCCTCGCGACCATCGGGTACGACGACGAGGGCGTCGAGGGCCAGTCCTGGGACCTCGTGAAGGAGGGCACGCTCGTCGGCTACCAGCTGGACCGGCGGATCGCGAGGCTGACGGGCTTCGAGCGGTCCAACGGATGCGCGTACGCCGACTCGCCCGCGCATGTGCCCGTGCAGCGGATGGCCAACGTGTCTCTCCGGCCGGACCCCGGCGGGTTGTCCACCGAGGATCTGATCGGGGGCGTCGACCGCGGCATCTACGTCGTCGGCGACCGGTCCTGGTCCATCGACATGCAGCGCTACAACTTCCAGTTCACCGGACAGCGGTTCTTCAAGATCGAGAACGGCCGGATCACGGGTCAGCTGCGTGATGTCGCGTACCAGGCGACCACCACCGACTTCTGGGGTTCGATGGCCGCGGTGGGCGGCCCGCAGACGTACGTCCTGGGCGGTGCCTTCAACTGCGGCAAGGCCCAGCCGGGCCAGGTCGCCGCCGTGTCGCACGGCTGCCCGTCCGCCCTCTTCAAGGGTGTCAACATCCTCAACACCACGCAGGAGGCGGGTCGATGAGCGCTCGTACGAGCAAGCCGCACGAGGTCGTCGAGCGCGCCCTCGAACTGTCCCGGGCCGACGGCTGTGTGGTGATCGCCGACGAGCAGTCCACCGCCAACCTGCGCTGGGCGGGCAACGCGCTCACCACGAACGGGGTCACGCGCGGGCGCACGCTCACCGTGATCGCCACCGTCGACGGCCGCGAGGGCACCTCGTCCGGTGTGGTCTCGCGCTCGGCCGTGACCGCCGACGAGCTGGAGCCCCTGGTGCGGGCGGCCGAGGCCGCGGCGCGGGGCGCCGGTCCCGCCGAGGACGGCCGGCCGCTGGTGACGGGCGTACCGGAGTCCCCCGACTTCACGGACGCGCCCGCCGAGACCTCGTCCACCGTCTTCGCCGACTTCGCGCCGGCGCTCGGGGAATCGTTCGCACGCGCGCGTGCGGGCGGCCGTGAGCTGTACGGCTTCGCCAATCACGAGCTCGTCTCCAGCTACCTCGGTACGTCGACGGGTCTGCGGCTGCGGCACGACCAGCCGAACGGCACGCTGGAGCTCAACGCCAAGTCCCCGGACCGTACGCGTTCGGCATGGGCGGGGCGCTCGACGCGGGACTTCAAGGACGTCGACCCGGCGGCGCTGGACGCGGAACTGGCCGTACGGCTCGGCTGGGCCGAGCGGCGCGTCGAGCTGCCGGCCGGGCGCTACGAGACGCTGCTGCCGCCGACCGCGGTCGCGGACCTGCTGATCTACCAGATGTGGTCGGCCGCCGCCCGGGACGCGGCCGAGGGCCGGACCGTCTTCAGCAAGCCCGGCGGCGGCACCCGGATCGGCGAGCGGCTCACCGAGCTGCCGCTGACGCTGCGCAGCGACCCGAACGAGCCGGGCCTGGAGTCCGCTCCCTTCGTCCTCACGCATTCCTCGGGCGACGACGCCTCCGTGTTCGACAACGGGCTGCCGCTCAAGGCCACCGACTGGATCCACCGGGGCGAGCTGCGGCATCTGTCCACCACCCGGCACAGCGCCGGGCTGACCGGGCTGCCGGTGACACCGACGATCGGGAACCTCGTCCTCGACGGCGGCGAGGACCGTTCTCTGGAGGAGATGGTCGCCGCGACCGAGCGCGGTCTGCTGCTGACCTGCCTCTGGTACATCCGCGAGGTCGACCCGGCGACGCTGCTGCTGACCGGGCTCACCCGGGACGGCGTCTACCTCGTCGAGAACGGCGAGGTCGTGGGAGAGGTGAACAACTTCCGGTTCAACGAGTCGCCGGTGGGGCTGCTGGGGCGGGCCACGGAGGCCGGGCGGACGGAGAAGACGCTGCCCCGTGAGTGGAGCGACTGGTTCACCAGGGCCGCGATGCCCGCCCTGCGGGTGCCGGACTTCAATATGAGCTCTGTCAGCCAGGGCGTATAACCTCGTACCTGATTCACGAGACCACTCAAGGAGATACGAGAACAGTGACGGACATCGTCGACGAGCTGAAGTGGCGGGGCCTGTTCTCCCTGTCCACCGACGAAGATGCTTTGCGCAAGGCGCTCGCGGACGGTCCCGTCACGTTCTATTGCGGCTTCGACCCGACCGCGCCCAGCCTGCACGTCGGTCACCTGGTGCAGGTGCTCACCATGCGCCGGCTCCAGCAGGCGGGACTGCGGCCGCTGCCCCTGGTGGGCGGGGCGACGGGCCAGATCGGTGACCCCCGCCCGACGGCCGAGCGCACGCTGAACGACCCGGAGACGGTAGCGAACTGGGTGACGCGGCTGCGTTCGCAGATCGAGCCGTTCCTGTCCTTCGAGGGCGAGAACGCCGCGGTCATGGTGAACAACCTCGACTGGACGGCCGGTCTGTCGGCGATCGAGTTCCTGCGGGACATCGGCAAGCACTTCCGCGTCAACAAGATGCTGACCAAGGACTCGGTGGCCCGCCGCCTGGAGTCCGAGGAGGGCATCAGCTACACGGAGTTCAGCTACCAGCTGCTGCAGGGCATGGACTTCCTGGAGCTGTACCGACGGTACGGCTGCACGTTGCAGCAGGGCGGCAGCGACCAGTGGGGCAACCTCACGGCGGGCCTGGACCTGATCCACCGCCTGGAGCCCGGGGCCCATGTGCACGCGCTGGCGACGCCGCTGATGGTCAAGGCGGACGGCACCAAGTTCGGCAAGACCGAGGGCGGTGCCGTCTGGCTCGACCCGGAGATGACGACGCCGTACGCGTTCTACCAGTTCTGGCTGAACGTGGACGACCGTGACATCTCGACGTACATGCGCATCCTGTCCTTCAGGTCACCCGAAGAGCTGGAGGAGCTGGAGAAGCAGACCGAGGAGCGTCCGCAGGCCCGTGCCGCCCAGCGCGCGCTGGCCGAGGAGCTGACGACGCTGGTGCACGGCGCCGACCAGACGGCCGCCGTGATCGCCGCGTCCAAGGCCCTCTTCGGGCAGGGCGAGCTGACCGACCTCGACGAGCGGACGCTCGCCGCCGCCCTGTCCGAGGTACCGCACATCCAGGTCGCCGAGGCTGGTCTCGTGGTGGACCTCTTCGCGGAGGTCGGCCTGGTGGCCAGCAAGTCCGCCGCGCGCCGCACGGTCAAGGAGGGCGGGGCGTACGTGAACAACGTGAAGGTCGCCGCCGAGGACGCCGTCCCGGACAAGACGGACCTGCTGCACGGGCGGTGGCTGGTGCTGCGCCGGGGCAAGAAGAGCCTGGCCGCGGTCGAGGTCACGGGCGGCTGAGGCCTCCCCCGGCTTCGACCCGCGCGGACGAAGGGGGCGGCTCCCTGACGGAGCCGCCCCCTTCGTCGTACCGCCGTTCCCGGGGAGGCCGGGCGGCAGGCCGTCGTCTCAGGTCTTCACCTTGTCGCCCCGTACGGCCATGTAGAGCATGTCGCCGAGGAAGACGAGGACGATCGCGGCGGCCAGTTGCAGCGCGTGCCGTCCCCAGTCGATGCCTCTGGTCTCGGCGATGCCGATGCCGCGGGCGATCGCGTTGCCGACGATCGCTCCGAGGATGCCGAAGATGGTCGTCAGCCAGAGCGGGCTGTGCTGCTTCCCCGGAATGATCGCCTTGGCGATCAGGCCCAGCACGAACCCGACGATGATCGCCCACAACCAGCCCATGTCCGCCTCCTCGTGCCCGCTCCCCGTGAGCAGTACCGTCAGTCTCTTGCCGTCCGCCATACGGCGCATGTCGGACGGAGCCGTACGCGCTACGACGCACCGTGTCCACCCGGTCCGGACATGCCCCGGTCTCGAAGGCGGCGCAGTCGCGGCGTAACGTGGAGGGAGTCCGGGCCCGCTTCCTCGACGGGTTCGTGCCGGGTACGGACCGGGGAGCGTCCGACGCAGGCGGGTGGTGGAGTGTGATCAGGAAGCAGAGCAACGTCCAGGTCTTCCGGATCACCGGAGCCAGACAGAGCCTGGACGACGACGTACGCGGCCGGCAGCGGCGCTATGTCATCTCGATGTCCGTCCGCACGGTGTCCGTGATCCTGGCGGCCACCCTGTGGAACGTCGAACGGCCCGTCGCTCTCGTCGCGCTGGTCCTCGGAATTCTCCTCCCGTACGTCGCCGTGGTCATCGCCAACGCCGGACGCGAGAACACGCCCTCGCTTCCCTCGACGTTCGTCACCGCGCCGCTGCGTCCGATGATCACGCCGCCCCGGCAGGACGGCTCCGGGGATGCGTCCCCCAAGGACGCCACGGGCGATCCGGGGGCGCCACCGGTGGCCGAGCCGCACGACTCGGGCTGAGTACGGACCGGACTCGAACCGCGCCCGAACTCGCCGCGGGGCAAAGCCGATTCAGCCCCGGACGGATGTCGGAGGAATATCCGAAAACGGAATATCGCCGCGCAGACAAGCTCAAGAAAAGCTCAGATCAATCATGTTGTTCCGGTGCCGGGCGGCGGGTTACCCGTGACATACTTCGTACGCGCTCCGCATCCCCCGTCGGAGCGACGGACCGACGCCGGGCAGCTCCCCCCGTGGCTGCTCGGCGTCGCCTTTATGTGCTGTCGGAGCCCCCATCCACGAACGCCGGCCCACCGCGCGGAACGCGCGACGCGAGGCCTCGGCTAGGGTCGGCAGGGTGATTCTGAACGCCCCCGGCTCCGATCCCGCGTCCCCCGTCTGCTCGGCCAAGGCCTGCCGCGCGGACGCCGTGTGGGTGCTCGCCTGGAACAACCCGAAGCTGCACACGCCCGAGCGCCGTAAGACCTGGCTCGCGTGTGATGAGCACCGCGAGCACCTGTCGCAGTTCCTCGGTGTGCGCGGGTTCCTGAAGGATGTCGTGCCGCTCGACGAGTGGGAGGCTTCCCGGCCGGCCGAGCCCGGCGAGGGATAGCCGGCGGACCGCCGGTCCCCGTCAGCCGCCGGACCGACGGGCCTGATCGGAGCGCCGGTCCTCGTCAGCCGCCGATCGCCGACATCGGGCGGTCGGGCTGGACGAACGACGGGTCGTCCAGGCCCGCCCCCGCCTTCTTGCCCCACATCGCGACGCGCCATGTGCGGGCGATCTCCTCGTCGGGCGCGCCCGAGCGCAGTGCGGCCCGCAGGTCGGTCTCCTCGGTGGCGAAGAGACAGGTGCGCACCTGGCCGTCCGCGGTGAGGCGGGTGCGGTCGCAGGCCGCGCAGAAGGGGCGGGTGACCGAGGCGATCACGCCGACGCGATGCGGGCCGCCGTCGACGAGCCAGCGCTCGGCGGGTGCGGAACCGCGCTCGGCGGCGCCTTCCTCGGTGAGCTCGAAGCGGGTGCGCAGCGAGGCCAGGATGTCGCCGGCGGTGACCATGCCGTCGCGCTTCCAGCCGTGCTGGGCGTCCAGGGGCATCTGCTCGATGAAGCGGAGTTCGTAGTCGTGCGCCACGGCCCAGGCCAGCAGGTCCGGGGCTTCGTCGGCGTTCAGGCCCGGCATCAGGACCGAGTTGACCTTGACGGGGGTCAGACCGGCGTCGCGGGCGGCTTCGAGACCTTCGATGACGTCCTTGTGGCGGTCACGGCGGGTGAGGGTCTTGAAGACGTCGGGGCGCAGGGTGTCCAGCGAGACGTTCACCCGGTCCAGGCCCGCGGCCTTCAGCGCGGCCGCGGTGCGCTTGAGGCCGATGCCGTTGGTCGTGAGGGACATCTGGGGGCGGGGGCTGAGGGCCGCGACCCGCTCGACGATGCCGACGAGGCCGGGGCGCAGCAGGGGCTCGCCTCCGGTGAAACGGACTTCCTCGATGCCGAGGCGGGTGACCGCGATCTCTATCAGGCGGACGATCTCGTCGTCCGTGAGCAGGTCGGGCTTGGCGAGCCACTGCAGGCCCTCTTCGGGCATGCAGTACGTGCACCGGAGATTGCACCGGTCCGTCAGTGAGACACGCAGGTCGGTGGCGACCCGGCCGTAGGTGTCGATGAGCACGCGGGCCCCCTCCCTCGTTGCCGATCTCTTTTTCCGGACACCTGTGAGCCTACGTGACGGGACGGACAAGAACAGGGGCCCGATCCCACGAGACGCGGCGCGGGCCCGTCGTAGGGATCTACCAGTGGTGATCACCGGTAGCCCTGCGGCGGGCCCGCGGCGTGCCGTGTCCGGGCCGGTCCCTAGTGCGCTCCGGTGCCCGTCAGGGAGCGGACCTCCAGTTCGGCGTACTTGCCGGCGTCCGGCTCCTCCTTGGACAGGACGGTCCCCAGCCAGCCCAGCAGGAAGCCGACCGGGATGGAGATGAGGCCCGGGTTCTCCAGCGGGAACCAGTGGAAGTCGACGTCGGGGAACATCGAGGCCGGCTTGCCCGAGACCACCGGGGAGAACAGCACCAGGCCGACCGCGGTGACCAGACCGCCGTAGATCGACCAGAGCGCGCCCGGGGTGGTGAACCTCTTCCAGAACAGGCTGTAGAGGATGGTCGGCAGGTTGGCGGAGGCGGCGACCGCGAAGGCGAGCGCGACCAGACCGGCGACGTTGAGGTCACGGGAGAGGGCGCCCAGCAGGATGGACACGGCACCGATTCCGATCGTCGCGTACCGGGCGGCCGCCATCTCCTGTTTCTCCGACGCCTGCCCCTTCTTGATCACGTTCGCGTAGATGTCGTGCGCGAAGGAGGAGGACGAGGCGAGCGTCAGTCCCGCGACGACCGCGAGGATCGTGGCGAAGGCGACTGCGGAGATCGTGGCGAGCAGGATCGCGCCCCAGGTGGAGTCGACGCCGCCGAGGTGCAGGGCGAGCAGGGGTGCCGCCGTGTTGCCCGCCTTGTTCGAGGCGATGATCTCGTCCGGTTTGATCAGCGCGGCGGCGCCGAAGCCGAGGGCGAGGGTCATCAGGTAGAAGGTGCCGATGAGGCCGATCGCCCAGTTGACGGACTTCCGCGCGGTCCTGGCGGTGGGCACGGTGTAGAACCGGATCAGGATGTGCGGCAGGCCCGCGGTGCCGAGGACCAGCGCCATGCCGAGGGAGATGAAGTCCAGTTTGGTGGTGGACGTGGCGCCGTACTTGAGGCCGGGTTCCAGGAAGGGGGAGCCCTTCCCGCTGTTCTCCGCCGCCTTGCCGAGCAGGTCGGAGATGTTGAAGTGGAACTTGAGCAGCACCAGGAAGGTGAGCAGCAGGGCGCCGACGATCAGCAGGACCGCCTTGACCATCTGCACCCAGGTGGTGCCCTTCATGCCGCCGATGGTGACGTACACGATCATCAGGACGCCGACGAGCGCGACGATGCCGATCTTGCCGCCGTCGCTGGTGATGCCGAGGAGCAGCGAGACGAGGACGCCCGCGCCCGCCATCTGGGCCAGCAGGTAGAAGATCGACACGACGATGGTGGAGGTGCCCGCGGCGGTACGGACCGGTCGCTGGCGCATGCGGTACGCGAGGACGTCGCCCATCGTGTACCGGCCGGAGTTGCGCAGCGGTTCGGCGACGAGGAGCAGGGCCACCAGCCAGGCGACCAGGAAGCCGATGGAGTAGAGGAAGCCGTCGTAGCCGAAGAGGGCGATCGCGCCGGCGATGCCGAGGAAGGACGCGGCGGACATGTAGTCGCCGGAGACGGCGAGCCCGTTCTGGAAGCCGGTGAACTGGCGGCCGCCCGCGTAGAAGTCGGCGGCGTCCTTGGTCTGGCGGCCGGCCCAGACGGTGATGACGAGGGTCGCGGCGACGAACACGGCGAACAGGGTGATGATCAGCGGCCGGTGCTGGCTCGCCTCGCCCGCGGCCAGCAGCGTGGTGTGCGCGGTCGTCCGTACGGGGCTCATGCGCCGCCCTCCATCCGGGACTTGATGGCGTCGGCCTTGGGGTCGAGCTGGGTGGCCGCGTGCCGCGAGTACCACCAGGCGATGAGGAACGTGGTGAGGAACTGCGCGAGACCGAGCACCAGGGCGACGTTGATGTTGCCGAACAGCTTGGTGCCCATGAAGCCGTCCGCGTAGTTCGAGAGCAGCACGTACAGCAGGTACCAGAGGATGAATCCGACGGTCAGCGGAAAGGCGAAGGAGCGTTGGGAGCTGCGGAGTTCACCGAATTCGGCGCTCTCCTGCATCTCGACGAACGCCTCGGTGGACGGGAGCGGGGCTCCGGTTTTCGCGGGTGGTGGTGCGTCGGTGGCCACGGTGTCTCCTCGCGTTGCGGGTGCGGTTGCGACGGTGGACGGGGGCAGGTCTGGGTCGGCGGACGGGGACTGTTCGGGTACGGGCATGGGACTTCGACCTCGCAGCGGCGCGCGTCACGTGACGGATTGCGACGATGCCCATCCGTTCCGTGATCCAAACGGGGGGCTCGATCGTCCACGGGCTCCCTGCCCAAGGTCACGGCGCCACGCGTGGACCGGTTCAACTCCCCCGACTTCTTTCGGAAGTCGTCGCCGCAAGTCATTGCTGGCCCGGTCGGCGGGAGGATAGCTTCAGCCTGCAACATTCCGTCATGTACCTGCCCGAGCACCATCTGTGTTCGGGCAGCTCCGTTTTCCGGATGATGTGGAGATCCCATGGCTCATCTGCGTTCCAGACGCCGTCTTGCCCTCGCCGTGCCGGTCGTTCTGTCGCTCACCGCATCGCTCGGCTTCCTGCCGGGCGCCGCGTCGGCCACACCTCTGACCGCGCCCGCCGCCACGACCGCGGACGGGCCGAACCTCGCGTACGTGGTCAATACGACGACGGACCACCGCACGATCGAGTCGGTGAAGAAGGCGATCGGCGCGGCCGGCGGCAGCGTCGTCATCGCGTACGAGCAGATCGGCGTGATCGTCGTCCACTCCGCGAACCCGGACTTCGGGCGGCAGATCCGGACGGTACGCGGGGTGCAGTCGGCGGGTGCCACGCGCACCTCCGCGCTGACCGCGGCGGGGACGACGGACGAGGGCGCGGCGCAGGTGCTGTCGGCCGCCGAGGCCGCCAAGGTCGCGAAGACCGCCGGTGCGGGCGAGGAACCCCTGGAGGCCGACCAGTGGGATCTGCGCGCGATAGGCGCCGACAAGGCGGCCGCGATCGACCCGGGCAGCAAGAAGGTGACCGTCGCCGTGATCGACGTCGGCGTCGACGACACCCACCCGGACATCGCGCCGAACTTCTCCCCCTCGCAGTCCGCGAACTGTGTGGGCGGCAAGCCGGACACGACGTACGGCGCCTGGCGGCCGGTGGACGCCGACCACTACCACGGCACGCATGTCGCTGGTGAGATCGCGGCGGCCCGCAACGGCATCGGCGTAGCGGGGGTCGCGCCCGGCGTGAAGGTCTCGGGCATCACCGTGGCCGAGCCCGACTCCACGCAGCTGTTCTACCCGGAGAGCGTCGTGTGCGCCTTCGTGTTCGCCGCCGACCACGGCGTCGAGATCACCAACAACAGCTACTACGTGGACCCGTGGCTGTACAACTGCGTCGACGACCCCGACCAGAAGGCCATCGTAGACGCGGTCAACCGGGCCCAGCTGTACGCACAGCGGAAGGGCACGCTGAACGTCGCGGCGGCGGGCAACTCCAACGACGACCTCGACTCGAACGCGCTGACCGACGCGTCCAGCCCCGACGACTCGACCGCCACGACGCGCACGGTCGACCCGCACAAGTGCTTTGACGTCCCCACCCAGTTGCCCGGTGTCGTCACGGTCGCCTCGACCGGCGTCAAGGGCGCCAAGTCCTACTTCTCCAGCTACGGCGACGGCGTCATCGACGTCGCGGCGCCCGGCGGCGACCGGTACCAGATCCCGGACACCCCGTCGCAGAACGGCCGCATCCTCTCGACGCTGCCGAACAACACGTACGGCTGGCTCCAGGGCACCTCGATGGCGACGCCGCACGTCGCAGGCGTGGCCGCGCTGCTGAAGTCCAAGTACCCCTGGGCGACGCCGGCTCAGCTCCAGATCCTCCTCAAGGCCCAGGCGGACAACCCGGGTTGCCCGACCGCCCCCTACGACGGGAACGGCGACGGCGTCGTCGACGCGACCTGCGTGGGCGGCAAGCGAGCGAACGGCTTCTACGGGTTCGGGATCGTCAACGCCCTGCGGGCGGTCAAGTAGCGCCTGCCGAAAGCCCCGTGGCCCCGGTCGTCCTGTGCGGCGACCGGGGCCACGCCGTCGGCGGCCGCCTTCCGTGTTGATCGCGTCCACGCGGCATAGTGTCGGTATGACGCACTCACCTATGGCCGTTGCATGGCAGCAGCTGGGCGGCGACCCGGCACTGCTCCCCGGGGTTTCGACCGTGGGGAGCGCGGGCGTGCTGGAAGCCCGCCTGCCCGTCCGTGACTTGGCGCGCGCCTGCGTGGGCGTCTGTGCGCTGGCGGCCGCCGAGCTGGGGGCCCGGCGGGCCGGGCTCGCGCGGGTGCCGCGGGTGTGCGTGGACGACGGCGCCGTCGCCACGGCCTTCGTCAGCGAACGGCATCTGCGGATCGACGGGCGCGCACCGGTCGGCTTCGCGCCGCTGTCCCGGTTCTGGCGGACCGCGGACGGCTGGGTGCGGACGCACGCGAACTATCCGCATCACCGGGCGAGGCTGTTGGACGCGCTGGGGCTGGGCGCGGACGCGTCCGTGGAGACGGTCGCCGCCTGCCTCGCCGAACGGTCCGCCGAGAACGTGGAGGACACCGTGTACGCGGCCGGCGGCCTCGCCGTCGCCCTGCGTACGGCCGAGCAGTGGGCGGAGCACGAGCAGGGGGCGGCCGTCGCGCGCCGGCCTCTGCTCACCCGGGAGCCCGTCGCCGAACTGGACGGGTCCGCGCGACGCGCGTGGTCGCAGCTCTCCGGTGATCCGCTGCGGCCCGCGGCCGGCGTGCGCGTCCTGGACCTCACCCGGGTCATCGCGGGCCCGGTCGCGACCCGCACCCTCGCCCTGCTGGGCGCGGACGTCCTGCGCGTGGACACACCGCGGCTGCCCGAGGACCCCGACGCGCACGCCGACACGGGCCTCGGGAAGCGTTCCACGAAGCTCGACCTGGGCGTGCGCGCGGACCGCGGCACCTTCGAGGAACTGCTCGCCGGGGCCGACGTCCTGGTCACCGGGTACCGGCCCGGCGCCCTCGACCGCTTCGCGCTCACGCCGGAGGCACTGGCCGTGCGCCGGCCCGGCCTGGTCGTGGCCCAGTTGTCGGCGTGGGGTGGGTACGGGCCGTGGTCCGGGCGGCGGGGCTTCGACAGCCTGGTGCAGGTCGCCACCGGGATCGCGGCGATCGAGGGGGCGGCGGAGCGGCCGGGTGCCCTGCCCGCGCAGGCCCTCGACCACGGCACGGGGTATCTGCTGGCCGCCGCGGTGCTCCGGTCGCTCACCGAGCAGACCCGGCAGGGCGGGACGCGGCTCGTCCGGCTGGCACTGGCGCAGACGGCCGCGTGGCTGGTGGACGGGTTGGCGCGCCGGGACGAGGAGCCCGCCGACGCCTCGTACGAACCGGCCGCCTGGCTCGCCGAGACCGACAGCGACCTGGGCCGGCTCCGGTATGCCAGGTCGCCCGTGTCCTTCGCCGGTGGTCCCGCCGACTGGGCACGGCCGCCGGGACCTTGGGGTACGGATCCGGCCGAGTGGACGTGACCGACGGGTCGACCGGAAACGTACCTACGGAGGGACCGCCGAACCACCGCTCGTGAGCGGCACCCCGTCGAATCCTCGTCAGCCGTTGGTGACGAGGACCTTCAGCGCGGTCCGCTCGTCCATCGCCTTGTAGCCCTCGGGCACGCTCTCCAGGCCGATGGTCATGTCGAAGACCGGCGACGGGTCGATGGTGCCGTCGAGGACGTCGGGCAGCAGCTCGGGGATGTAGGCGCGGACCGGGGCGACGCCGCCGCGCAGGGCGATGTTCCGGTCGAACATGACGCCCAGGTCGAGGCCCGTACCGCTGCCGTGGGGCACTCCGACGAAGCCGATGGCGCCGCCGTCGCGGGTGATGTTCACTGCCGTGCTCATGGACTGCTCGGTGCCGACGGCCTCGACGACGCAGTGCGCGCCCTGGCCCCCGGTCAGCTCGCGCACGGCCTCGACGGCCGCTTCGCCGCGCTCGGCGACGACGTCCGTGGCACCGAAGCGGCGCGCGATGTCGGTGCGCGCCTGGTGACGGCCGAGCGCGATGATCCGCTCCGCGCCGAGCCGCTGGGCGGCGAGGACGGCGCACAGTCCGACGGCCCCGTCCCCGACGACGGCGACGGTCGAACCCTTGCGGACGCCGGCGCCGAGGGCCGCGTGATGGCCGGTGCCGAGGACGTCGGAGAGCGTCAGCAGGGCGGACAGCAGGTGGTCGTCGGAGGCCGCCTCCTTGGGCAGCTGTACGAGGGTGCCGTCGGCGAAGGGAACGCGGACTGCCTCGCCCTGGCCGCCGTCATAGCCGACCGCGCCCCAGAAGCCGCCGTGCCGGCACGAGGTGGTGAGTCCGTCGCGGCAGTAGTCGCACACGCCGTCGGACCACATGAAGGGCGCCACGACCAGGTCGCCGCGCCGGACGCCCGTCACGGCGGAGCCCGTCTCCTCGACGACGCCGAGGAACTCGTGCCCGATCCGCTGGCCCGGCTGCCGGGCAGCCTCACCGCGGTACGCCCACAGGTCGCTGCCGCAGATGCAGGAGCGAAGCACCCGCACGATCGCGTCGGTGGGCAGTTGCACCATGGGCTCGGGCACGTCCTCCACGCGCATGTCGAACGGGGCGTGGATGGTGGTGGCGCGCATGGCGAGGATCCCTCTCGTGCGGGGCGTGGGTGAGATGCGCTCAGGGGGTGGTTGAGCGCATCTCACCGTACGCCGCCGCGGGCGCGCGTCGCGCGGCGAGGGGGCTCAGCACGCCTCGGACCAGCAGGAACTGGGCCACGACGTACGTGAGCATGATCCAGAAGGCGGCCCGCGGCAGCTGCGGCCAGTCGGCCACGCCGGTGGCGATGAGCGTGTCCGAGAGCATGAAGAGGGCGCCGCCGAGCGCCGCGACGGGCCCGAGCCGCGTGGCCCCGTACGCCATCGCGGTCAGCAGCAGGCTGTATCCCGCGACGGGGACACGCAGGCCTCCCGGCAGACCGGGCCACAGGAGGACGACGAGCACGACGAGCACGGCGGCGTACACGCCGGCAAGCAGTGCGCCGCGCACGCGTGCCGTTCTGCGGAAGAGCACGAGGTAGCACACGTGCCCCGCCGCGAAGGAGGCCATGCCGGCGAGGAAGGCGGGGCCGGCGTCGGACATGAGCGCCAGGTCGCCGCACCAGCCCAGGAGCAGGGCCGCGACGAGGAGCCGGGGTCCGCCGCGTACCGCCGCGTACACGGCGAGCAGCGGCATCAGGAGCGGCTTGGCGATCAGGTGTCCGGGGTCGGATCCGGCGAGCAGCGAGAGGAGGTCCACGGCTGTCACCAGCGCGAAGCAGACGAGCAGGAAGCGCGCGGGGCGCGGCCTCACGCGACGGGCTCCGTGACCGGGCTCTGCCCGGCGGCGGCCGGGGGCGCGGGCTGCCAGCCGGGGCCGCCGAGGAGCCGCCCGGCGCGCTCGCGCCAGTTCGCCGCAGCCCGTACGTCCCTGGCGATGGCGGTGTACTCGTGGGTGGCCACGCGCAGCGGGTTGTAGGTGGAGATGTTCTTGGTGAGCCCGTAGACGGGCCGTTCGGTCTCCGCGACCCAGGATCCGAAGAGCCGGTCCCAGACGATGAGGATGCCGCCGAAGTTGCGGTCCAGGTAGCCGCCCTGGGAGGCGTGGTGGACGCGGTGGTGGGAGGGCGTGTTGAAGGCGGACTCGAACCATCGGGGCATCTTGTCGATGCGCTCGGTATGGATCCAGAACTGGTAGACGAGGCTCACCGACGAGCAGAAGGCGAGCGCGGCCGGGTGCACGCCGAGGGCGATCATCGGGAGGTAGAAGGGCCACGACGTGAGGCCGGTCCAGGGCTGCCGCAGCGCGGTGGTGAGGTTGAACTTCCTGCTGGAGTGGTGCACGACGTGACAGGCCCACAGGACGCGGATCACATGGTGGCCACGGTGGGACCAGTAGTAGAAGAAGTCCTGCGCGAGCAGCATCGGCGGGATCGTCCACCACAGGACCGGTACCCGCAGCGGGGTCAACGCGTAGACCGCCGTGTAGACCGCGACGATCGGGGTCTTCCACAGGAAGTCGAAGAACAGGCTGCCGAGCCCCATGCCGAGACTGGTCGCGGCGTCCTTCTTCTCGTATCCCGCGGCGTCGTCGTCCGGATGGATCCGGACGCTCACCATCTCGATCACCGCGAGCAGGACGAAGGCGGGTATCGACAGGAGCACGACATCGGGCAGGTTCGGCATGGGTGAACCGTAGATGCGCTGGTCGGCTGCGTACAGAGGCTGTTACCGATAAGTATTACCGCCGGTACGCGCTTACTTCTTGGTGATCTCCGCCAAGACCGTTTCCCGCACTGGGCCGGACGGCCACACCGTCGGTACGTTCATACGCCCGCCGCTCCGAGCAGGGCCCCGGCCGCGTACGTCACCGCCATGGCGATCGCTCCCCCGGCCGTGTTCCGCAGTACCGCGCGCCCTGGGTCCGCCGAGCCCAGCCGTGCGCTGCTCCAGCCGGTGAAAGTGAGCGCGACCAGCACGGAGACCACGGTGACGCCGAGCCGCCAGGCCGCCGGCGGCAGCACGATCGCCAGCAGCGGCAGCAGGGCTCCGGCGGTGAACGCGAGGAAGCTCGCCCATGCCGCGTGCCACGGGTTGGTCAGATCATCGGGGTCGATGCCGAGCTCCTCGGACGCGTGGGCCCGCAGGGCGTCCCGCTCGGTGAGCTGTCCGGCAGCCTCGCGGGCCACCTCCCTCGACAGGCCGCGCTGCTCCAGGAGTTCTGTCAGCTCCTCCAGTTCGGCCTCCGGCTGTTCCTTGAGCTCCCGCTTCTCCATGGCCAGGGCCGCCAGTTCCGAGTCCCGCTGGGTGGAGACGGAGACGTACTCGCCCGCCGCCATGGACATCGACCCGGCGAGCAGCCCCGCGAGGCCCGCTGTGAACAGCGCCGCGCGGTCGCTCGTCGCGCCGGCCACGCCGACGACGAGGCCCGCCGTGGAGACGATGCCGTCGTTGGCGCCCAGGACGGCGGCCCGCAGCCAGTTCAGCCGCGAGCCGAGGGTTCCGCCGTGGGCCTCGTCGTGCGTCGGTTCCGTCACACGGCGAGCATCGCACCCCGGGGGCCGGGGCGTGCCGTACCGACCCGGTGGTGCCCCGGTCCGTACGGGCCGGGGAGCCGCGGGGTGACGGCGGCGCTCACCACACGCGCACCGAGCCTCCTCTCGCGAAGACCGGGCTCGTCGCGTCGGCGGGCGGAGTGCCGAGCGGTTCGGCGATCTCGGCCACCGTGGGGCCGACCTTCGCGGCGATCTCGTCGAGATACGCCAGGTCGAAGCCGTAGACGCGGGCCGCGTTGCCGCCGACCATGGCGGCGATCTCGGCCCGGGGCAGGCCCGCGTAGGCGATGCGCAGGCCCTCGCGGGTGTAGGGATGGGTGCCTTCGTCATGCGGGTAGTCGCTGCCCCACATGATCTTGTCGAGGCCGATGCGGTCGCGCAGCGGCACCTCGTGGGGACGCATGAAACTGGCCCCGACGAAGCAGTTGTCGCGCCAGACCTCGGAGGGGCGCTCGCCCATCGTCGCGGCCAGCCCCGCGCCGAACTTCGACTCGGCCGTCGACGCCTTCGACGCCTTCGGCGCGGTCGACGCCTTGCCGGCCGCCGCGACCAGCCGCCCGTGGTAGTAGTCCAGCATGTCGAGCACCCCGGGTATCCAGCCGGAGCCCTGCTCGGTCAGCACCAGTCTCAGGCCGGGGTTCCGGCGGAACGCGCCGCCGAACACCAGGTGCCACAGCGCCCGGTGCGAGAACCAGGTCGTCTCCACCATGTAGACCGCGCGGGCCGCCGGTTCGTCCCCGAGCGGCGGCGAGGCGGAGCCCGCGTGGTGGTTCACCGGGACGCCCAGTTCGGCGCAGGCCGCCCAGATCGGGTCGTACGCCGACGAGTACAGCTCGGGCAGGCCCGAGCCGGGGGGTGTGCCGGGCAGCAGCAGACCGCCCCTGAGGCCCGCGCCCGCTGCCCGGCACACCTCCTCGACCGCCGCGTCGACGTCGTTCAGGAGGATCTGGAAGACGCCCGCGCGCCGTCCGGGCGCCGCCGCGCAGAAGTCGGCGAGCCAGCGGTTGTGGGCCCGCAGACCGGCCCACCGCATCTCGAACTCCCCTGCCGTCGGGGCCGGTGCCATCAGGGAGGCCGACGGGAAGAACGGCGGGATGGTGTTCGGGAAGACCACCTCCGCGACGATGCCGTCCTCCTCCAGCTCCGCGACGCGCCGCCCGGAGTTCCAGTTCCGGTCGGCGGTGTCGGCGAGCAGGTCCGCGTACGGGTTGACGTAGCCGGCCGCCCATGCGTCGAAGTCCTCGTGGTACCGGCGCTCCAAGTACGGCTTGTAGTCGAGGAGATCGGCGCCCGCGTGGCAGTCGGCGGAGATGACGGTGTAGCGGTCCTCGGCACCGGCACGGTCCCCGGCGGTCATGGGTTCACCCCCAGTACGGGGAAGTCGTGGTCCGTCAGCCAGTGTCGGCCCACCTCGCGCGAGCGCGCCCAGGACGCCTCGACCGCCGACTGGTCCTCCGGCTGGCCCAGTTCGGCCGGGGTGGGGCCGATCCGCCGGGCGAGCGGGGCCAGTCGACCGATGTCGAAGCCGAACACCTCGGCCGCCGCGAGGCCGAGCATGCGGCGGGTCTCCGTCACCGGGATGTCGTGGAAGGTCTTCGCCAGCCACGTCCGGGTGTCGGGCCAGGTGCCCTCGGGGTGCGGGAAGTCGCTGCCCCAGAGGATGTTGTCGACGCCGATCTCGTAGCGCTGGGCGAGTTCGCGGCGCTTGGTGTTGGTCGCGCAGATGAAGACCTGCCGGTCCAGGTATTCGTGCGGGGGCCGTTTCAGTTCGGCGAAGGGCGACAGCTTCTTGCCGCCGTGCGCGCCGAGATAGAGACGGTCCATGAACCACAGCAGGTTGGGCAGCCACCAGCAGCCCGACTCCGCGACGCCGAACCGGAGTCCGGGGTGCCGCTCGAAGACACCCGACCAGAGCAGGAACCAGAGCGGGCGCGCGGGCCACCAGGTGACTTCGGAGACGTAGATCCCGAGGTGGTCGCCGTACTCGTGGCGCGGTGCCGCGCCGGAGTGGGTGAGCACGGGCATCGCGCACTCGGCGGCCGCCGCCCACACGGGGTCGTAACGGCGGTCGTGGTAGGGCTCCTTGTCGACCCACATGGAGGGGATCATCAGGGCCCCGAGGCCCGACTCCTTGGCGCGGTACACCTCGGCGACGACCCGCCCGGTCTCACCGGTGACCGGCAACAGGGCGACCCCGCAGTGCCGTTCGGGGTGCTCGGAGACGAAGTCGGCGAGCCAGCGGTTGTGGGCCCGCGCGCCCGCCATGCCGAGTTCCGGGTCCTGGTCGCCGGAGAGGCCGAGGCCGACGCCGAAGGGCGCCGCGGTCCGGCTGTCCACTGCGTCCGCGTCGGGGAAGACGACCTCGGCCGCGACCCCGTCGCCGTCCAGCTCCTTGAGGCGCTGCGCGGTTTCCCAACCGCCGCGCAGGCCCTCCTCGTTGTCGTGGAACCACTTGTCCGCGAACGCCTCGTTGCGGACGCCCAGACGCGTCATCTCCTCGCGGCGCCGGTCACGGCCCGCGAGGAACTCGTCGAAGTCCCGGTGGAAACGGGGGTCCAGATAGGGCCGGTACTCCTCGGTGGGGAGTCCGGCGTGGCAGTCGGAGGAGATGATCAGATACGGGTCCTGTTCGGTCACCGCGCCCCCTCAGTCGAGGATGAAACTTTCCAGGTACGACGGATCGGCCCTGTCGAGCATCGACTGCGACCGGGCCCGGATCTGCCGGTCGCTGTGCTCGCTCTCGGGCAGCAGCCAGAAGCGGTCCGCGCGGATGCCCTCGGCGACCAGGTCGGCGACCTGTTCGACGGGGGTGAACCGCACGTCGTGGCCCGCCTCCTTCATCGCGGCCTCCCACTGTCCGAGGCTGCGGTACGGAGTCCTGCGGGGCCGCTCCTTCGCGTACCGCTCGGGCCGGTTGCGGTGCGACTCCCACAGGCCCGTGCGGAGCATGTGGGGTCCCGGGAACAGTACGGAGGCGCCCACGCGCGCGTGCTCCGCCTTCAGATGCGCGTACAGCGACTCGGTCATCGTCACCACGGCCGCCTTGGTGACGGCGTACACGGAGGCGGTGGGCAGCGGGGCGATCCCGCCGTCGCCGGACGACGTGTTGACGACGTGGCCCGGTTCGCCCGCGGCGATCATCCGGGGCACGAAGGCCTGGATGCCGTGGAAGACGCCCCACACGTTGACGGCGAAGGCCCACTTCCAGTCGTTCGGGTCGTGCTCCCACATCCGGCCCTCGGCGCCGGAGCCGACACCGGCGTTGTTGCACAGGACGTGCACCGCGCCGTACGTGCCGTACACGTCCTCGGCGAGCGCGACGACCTCGGAGCGCTCCCCGACGTCCACCACGCGCGCGAGGACGTCGGCGCCGTCCTCGCGCAGCTCCCCTGCGGCCTTCTCCAGAGCACCCTCCTCGACGTCGGCGAGGACCACCTTGAGACCGTCCGCCGCGAACCGCCGCGCCATCGCGAGCCCGATGCCGCTCGCCGCCCCGGTGACGACGGCGACCTGCCCCGCGCGCAGTTCCATCAGAGGCTCCCCTCGGGCGGACCGTCGAGGATCTGCCGCGGATCGTCGTAGCGCTGGTGGATGTAGGGCAACAGGGCCCGGCCGCTGACGCGTTCGGCGACCCGGCCCGTCTGGTCGCTGGTCTTCTCGCCGATGGTGATCCCCACCAGCCGGCGCACGGGCAGATCGGCGACCGGGTCGTACATCGACTCGCGCAGGACGACGTCCCCGGTGACCCGCTCCAGCTTGCGGACCTTCTCGTTGCGCACGCAGTGCACGAGGACCGGGTCGGCGTCGAAGCCCGAACCGTCCACCGCGGGAAGGAACTTGAAGTAGAAGTCGGTCTTCCGCGCCGGTTCCGGCAGCGGCAGGGACCCGCTCACCGCGCCGCGTACCTCGACGAAGGCGATGCCGTGGCGGGCGAGCACGCCGCGCACGACGAGTCCGTCGCGCTCGACCGTCACCTCGCCGAGCTTCTTGGGCTCCCCGAAGACCTCGCGGCCGCCGATCAGCGCCCTCTCGTGGGTCATCGGCATGACCAGCGGATACCAGCCCTCGACGTCCTGGTGCGCGGCGGCGACGGCGAACGAGCCCGCGCCCAGCGGATATCCGGGCAGATCGACCTTGCTGATGTTCACCCGCACCAGAGGCCGGGCGGTGGGCTTCAGCGGGGGCGGCAGGACCGCCGCGACCGCGTCGGGGTCGCTCTCCCAGACGGCCACCACACCGGTGGACCAGATGTCGGGGAGCTTGGAACTCGCGGTGCGCGCGGCGGCGATCTCCGCCTCGGTCCGTGCGCCGTACCTCACTCGTGCCATGTCCGTACCGCCCTTCGTAGGCGCTACCTGCTGGGGCGCGCAGCACGCTTGCACCGCACGGGCGAAAGGTCCATAGCCATGCGCCGGCCGGACGCCCGGACCCGGCGACGGGACCGTCTGCACCCTGCCACCGCCGGATCGACCGCGCCGACCGTTCCTGAAGCCCTCCGCACCCCGGATCCGGCACGAACTGCCCGTCGAATCACTGAAGTTGCCGGCACTAGGACCGGCCAGCACTCGGCACCGGCCGGCGGGCGGCACCGGCGGACGGGCGGCACCGGCCGACGGGCGGGCGGACTGGGTGCGGGCGCCGCTCAAGCTGCCGGCCCGGCGGGCACCGCCGCCTCCGCAGGACCGGGACGATGTGAAGCTCCTGCTGGCGCCCGCCACCCCGGACTGACTGCCGGCGGACATCCCGGTCCGCGAGACGAAGGCCCTGGTGCTCGGGAGTCTCCCGCTGGACCGGCGCACGCGCGCGGCCGTGCGCCCCCTGCTCGCCGCGCACCCCACCACGGCGACCGACGTGCTGCGACCGCGTGAGCTGGAGGAACTGCCCGACGGGTTCGCCTGCACCCTGCGGCGGGTCCTGCCCCAGGCCGGTCCCGGCCCCCTTCTCGCGGCGCTCGGACGGCTGCGCGTCCGTCATCTCCCCGGCGAGCGGCGGGTGTTCTTCCCACGCGGCCGGGTCACCCGCCCCTCCACCCTCGACGACACCCGGGGCGCCCCGCCGGCCGAGGCGGTCACCGACGGCGTCCGCGCGCTCCTGGGGGCGGAGGCCGTGCGCCGGGTGTCGTCCGCCCCGCGCTTCGACCTCGCCGCCCTCGACACGGGTCTCGCGGGCCCGGCGATCCCGTCCGTCGAGCGCGCGCCCGCGAAGGTGCTGGTCCCGGTGCCGCGCGGCAGCAGCCGGCCGCTCCCCGAGGGGGAGGTCCTGCGCCTGTTCCCGCGCTCGACACAGCCCGCCAAGGTCCGCGTCGAGCTCGGCCTCTCCGTCGCGCCGTACGACGAGGGCCGGACGTTCGTGGGCGTGTGCGACTGCACGCGGCGGCCCGCACGGACGAGGTCGCGGTGGTCCGGCCGGCGAAGTCAGGCGAAGTCAGGCGACGGACTGTGGCACTACGTGCGCGGGGAGGAAGACGGACGTGGCCTTCGCCGCCCGGGTACGCGCTGCGGACCCTCCGGAGCGGCGGCGGCCGGCCGAGGACCCGGACGGACTCGCCGCCGAGGCGGCGCGAAGAGGTACGTGCCGCTCGCCCTGGTGCACGGTGTCGCCCCGCAGGGCGCGAGCGGATCCGTGTACCGGCTGCCGCCCGGCCCGGTCGACGGCTGCGGGCTGACCGCCCTGACGGCCGGCGGGGACCTGGTGAGGGCGCCGGGCCGAGCGCGTCGACGCCGGGCAGCCCTGGGCCGACCACGTCAACGCCGGGCCCGCCGCACCCGGTCGCGGGGTCCGTGCCGGGGTGGCCCGGTGACGGGTTCCCGGGGGCGCCGGATCGGGGAAGCCGCGGGCCGGAGTGTCAGTCGGGGCCCGTATCCTCATTGACCATGCTCGAAGACCTCACGACCGCAGCGTCCCCAGCCTCCTGGCCGGCCGCGTATCCGCAGGGATACGCGGTCGTTGACGTGGAGACCACCGGACTGGCCCGCGACGACCGGATAATCTCCGCCGCCGTCTACCGGCTGGACGCGCGCGGCGAGGTCGAGGACCACTGGTACACGATGGTCAATCCGGAGCGGGACCCGGGCCCGGTGTGGATCCACGGTCTGACGAGCGACATGCTCGAAGGCGCACCGCTCTTCCAGGACGTCGCCGAGGAGTTCGCCGCCCGGCTCGACGGCCGGGTGCTGGTCGCGCACAACGCGGTCTTCGACTGGTCGATGATCGCGCGGGAGTACGCGCGCGCGGAGCGCGAGGCGCCGGTGCGCCAGCGCCTGTGCACGATCGCGCTCTCCAAGGAACTGGGCCTGCCGCTGCCCAACCACAAGCTGGAGTCGCTGGCCGCGCACTTCGGGGTCGTGCAGCAGCGGGCGCACCACGCGCTGGACGACGCGCGCGTACTGGCCGAGGCGTTCCGGCCGAGCCTGCGGGCCGCCGCGCGCGACGGGGTGCGCCTGCCGCTCCTGGAGTGCCTGCCGCTCAAGGAGTGGTCGGACAGTGCCGCGGCGCCGCGGATCGGACGGCAGTCCGGGAGCGGGGGCTACGGGTCCGGCGGTTACCCGTCCGGGAGTTGGCGCCCCTCCCGCAAGCGCCCCGCATGCCCCCATCCGAACCCCGGCCGTTACGAGTCGGACAAACCGCTCAAGCAGGGCATGCGGGTCGCGTTCTCCGGGGACACGTCCGTCGACCGCGAACTGCTGGAGGACCGGGCGGTGGAGGCCGGGCTGCATGTCGCGACGAGCCTGTCCCGGCTCACCAGCCTGCTGGTGACGAACGACCCGGATTCCAGCACGTCGAAAGTGGTCAAAGCGAGACAGTTCGGGACACCGGTGATCGACGAGGCGGCGTTCGGACAACTGCTGCGCGACGTCGAACCCGCGTCGGAAGGGTGACCGACGTACGGGTGATTGACGGGCGACTCGCCCCGCATCCGCTCGCCCGCACCGCCCCGGCACCCCACCCTGTGGCCCATGGCGAGATGCGAAGTATGCGGCAATGACTACGGAATGACCTTCGAGGTGCACGCGCAGGGCGCGGTGCACGTCTTCGACTGCTTCTCCTGCGCGATCCACCGGATGGCCCCGATCTGCGAGCACTGTCGCGTCCAGGTCATCGGCCAGGGCGTGGAGGTCGAGGGCCACTGGTACTGCGGCGCGCACTGCGCCCGCGCGGAGGGCAGGGCGGGGATCGTCGACAAGGTGTGAGTCCCGGCCCGGCCCCTGACAGGGCAGCGCACGGCCCTCGGCGGGACCCTCCCGCCGAGGGCCGAATCATGCCGAGTACCGTCAATGGGGTGTACCGCTTCCTGTTGACCCGCCAGTGGGTGATCCTCACCCTCGTGGCCCTCGCGCTCATCCCGACGATGATCAAGCTGGGCTTCTGGCAGCTCCACCGGCATGAGCACAAGGTCGCCCTGAACACGGTGATCTCCGACTCGCTCACCGCGAAGCCGGTGCCCGCGGAGACGGTCACCGCGCCGGGACAGGAGATCCGGAACGGCGACCTGTTCCGCCGGGTGACCGCGAAGGGGCACTTCGACACCGCGCGCGAAGAGGTCGTCCGCCGCCGCACCAACGCCGACGGCGAGGTCGGCTACCACGTCCTGACCCCGTTCGTCCTGGCCGACGGCCGTGTCCTCCTGGTCAACAGGGGCTGGGTCCCGGCGGACGGCGCGCAGACCGCATTCCCGAAGATCCCGGCCCCCGCCCGCGGCGAGATCACCGTCACCGGGCGGCTGATGGCCGACCAGACGACCGCCGACAGCGGCATCAGGAACGTCCGGGGCCTGCCCGCCCGTCAGGTCATGCTGATCAGCAGCGGGCAGGAGTCACGGCGGCTCGGCAGGCAGGTCCTCGGCGGCTACATCGAGCAGACCGCGCCGGAGCCCAGGGGCGGCTCCCCCGAGCTGATCCCGGACCCCGAGCACAGCGACATCGGCCCGCACATGGCGTACGCGATCCAGTGGTGGCTCTTCTCCGCGGGCGTCCCCGTCGGCTTCGTGGTCCTGGTCCGCCGCGAGCGCCGCGACCGGGCGGAGGCAGCCGCCGCGCAGGCCGCGCCGGAGGCGGAACCGGCGACCGTGTAGCGCCCGGGACGCACCCCGGACCGCCATCCTGGATGCGCCCGGAGCGCTCACGCCACTCCGGCGGCCCGATTGACCGTCACCCCGTTCGGGAACCGGTCCTCCGTGCACCGACGCATCGAGGACTACGCGCTCATCGGGGACGAACAGACCGCCGCCCTGGTGGGCCGCGACGGCTCCGTCGACTGGCTGTGCCTGCCGCGCTTCGACTCCGCGGCCTGCTTCGCGGCCCTGCTGGGCGACGAGGACAACGGTCACTGGCGGATCGCGCCCGAGGGGGCGGAGGCATGCACACGGCGCGCGTACCGCCCGGACACACTGGTGCTCGACACCGAGTGGGACACCGCCGGGGGCTCGGTCCGGGTGACCGACCTGATGCCGCAGCGCGAGCACGCCCCCGATGTCGTACGCATCATCGAAGGTCTCAGCGGCACGGTCCGGATGCGCAGTCTGCTCCGGCTTCGGTTCGACTACGGCTCGGTCGTGCCCTGGATGCGCCGCGCGGACGGCCACCGGGTGGCGGTCGCGGGGCCGGACTCGGTGTGGCTGCGCAGCGAGCCGCCCGTGCACACCTGGGGCAAGGACTTCCGCACGCACTCGGAGTTCACCGTGGCGGCGGGCGAGAAGGTGGCCTTCGTCCTGACCTGGCACCCCTCGCACCGGCCCCGGCCGCCCCTGTGCGATCCCTTCGAGGCGCTGGAGACCAGCGTCCAGGACTGGCGGGCGTGGGCGGCGCACTGCCGTTACGACGGGCCGCACCGGGACGCCGTCGTACGCTCCCTGATCACGCTCAAGGCCCTCACCTACGCCCCGACCGGCGGCATCGTGGCCGCCCCCACCACCTCGCTGCCCGAGGAACTCGGCGGCGTCCGCAACTGGGACTACCGCTACTGCTGGCTGCGCGACTCCACGCTCACCCTCGGCGCGCTCCTCGCGGCCGGTTACCACGAGGAGGCCGAGGCGTGGCGCGACTGGCTGCTGCGCGCGGTCGCGGGCGACCCGTCGGACCTCCAGATCATGTACGGCCTCTCCGGAGAGCGCAGACTGCCGGAGTACGAGATTCCGTGGCTGTCCGGCTTCGCCGGCTCCGCGCCCGTCCGGGTCGGCAACAGCGCCGTGGAGCAGTTGCAGCTCGACGTGTACGGCGAGGTCATCGACTCGCTGTCGCTCGCCCGGCGTTCGGGCCTGCCGTCACGGCCCCACATGTGGCGGGTGCAGTGCGCCATGATGGAGTTCCTGCGGGTCGCCTGGCGGCAGCCGGACGAGGGGATCTGGGAGGTGCGCGGGCCTCGCCGGCACTTCGTGCACTCGAAGGTGATGGCCTGGGTGGCCGCCGACCGCGCGGTGCGCACCATGGAGGACGACCCGACGCTCGACGGCGATCTGGAGGGCTGGCGGGAGATGCGCGACGCCGTGCACCGGGAGGTGCTCGAACACGGCTTCGACCCCGGCCGGAACACCTTCACGCAGTCGTACGGTTCACCCGACCTGGACGCCTCCCTTCTGCTCATCCCCCGGGTCGGTTTCCTGCCCCCCGACGATCCCCGGGTGGTCGGCACGGTCGACGCGGTCCGCGCCGAACTCGCCCCCGACGACTTCCTGGTGCGCCGCTACAGCGCGGCGACGACCGGAGTCGACGGACTCCCGGGCGGCGAGGGCGCGTTCGTCGTCTGCTCGTTCTGGCTCGCGGACGCGCTGCATCTGACGGGCCGTACGCGGGAGGCGCGCGAGCTGTTCGAACGGCTGGTCGGCCTCACCAACGACCTGGGACTGCTGTCCGAGGAGTACGACCCGGTCGCGGGCCGCCAGCTCGGCAACTTCCCGCAGGCCTTCAGCCACATCGGTCTGGTGGTGTCCGCCCTGAGCCTGTTCGGCGTCGAGAAGGCGGGGGAAACGGGAGGGGTCGCACCACCGGGATAGGGGAGGATGGAGTCATGGATCTTGGACTGAAGGATCGTGTGTACGTCGTCACGGGAGCCACCCGGGGCCTGGGCAACGCCGCCGCGCGTGAACTCGTCGCCGACGGCGCGAAGGTGGTCGTCACCGGGCGCGACGCGAAGAGCGCGGCCGACGCCGCCTCCGCGCTCGGCGCGAACGCGGTCGGGGTCGCGGCCGACAACGGCGCCGCCGAGACCCCGGCCCGGCTGATCGCGGCCGCCCGTGACCACTTCGGCGGCTTCGACGGCATCCTGATCAGTGTCGGCGGACCGCCGCCCGGGTTCGCCACGGACAACACCGACGAGCAGTGGATGGTCGCGTTCGAGTCGGTGTTCCTCGGTGCGGTGCGGCTGGCCCGCACGGCGGCCGCCGAGCTCGGCGACGGCGGTGTCGTCGGTTTCGTGCTCTCCGGCTCGGTGTACGAGCCGATCCCGGGGCTGACCATCTCCAACGGTCTGCGTCCGGGCCTCGCGGGCTTCGCCAAGTCCCTCGCGAACGAGGTGGGTCCGCGCGGCATCCGCGTCGTCGGACTGCTGCCGTCCCGCATCGACACCGACCGCGTCCGCGAACTGGACGGGCTGTCCGCCGATCCCGAGGCCACCCGCGCTGCCGGTGAGTCCCGAATCCCGCTGCGCCGCTACGGCACCCCGGAGGAGTTCGGCCGCACTGCCGCGTTCCTGCTCTCCCCCGCGGCGTCGTACCTCACCGGCATCATGGTGCCGGTGGACGGCGGGATGCGAAGCGGGTTCTAGACCCGGTTGCCGGGCCCGCCCCCGCAGACGGGCGAGCCCAGCGGGTCCGCAGCGAAGGCGGGCGGCCCACCGAGGCCGCCCACCCGAAACCCGCCGCCGTCACCGCCCGGCCGAGAGCGGGCCCCTCAGGTCACCCGCTCCGCGCGGTGCTTGACCCCGCGGAGGCGGACCTCGGCGGGGAGCGCGGCGAGGCCGGCCGAGTCACGTGCGTGCGCGAGTGCTTCCACGGTCAGCAGATGCAGCGCGTGCCCGGGGTCCACGTGGGGTTCCAGCAGGAGCCGCACGCGCGCCTCGGGCAGACTGCGCCGGCCGGTCAGGTGCACGTGCGCCTGGTCGACCCCGCCCAGCCGGGCCGATTCGCCGGCCAGCACGCCCTCCAGGGCCCGCCCGCGCAGCAGCGCGCCCGCTCCGTCGCCGGTGTCGACCAGCACGTCGGCGAGGCGCCGGCGCCGCACGACGGCGACCAGCCACCACAGGGCGAGCAGCAGGAGCACCGCGAGCGCGGCGATGACGGCGGGCCACCACCAGCCCTGGTCCCGCCACTTGGTCCGTTCGTCGGTGCTGAGCAGCACGTCGTGCCGCCCGTCGTGGATCCACCACGACGGCGGCCGTACGCCGAGCCCGACGGCGAGCACGGAGCCGCCGAGGACGAGCAGCACGAGCCCGACGAAACCGATCAGTACGCGGTTGACGATCCGGAGCACGGACCTCACCCCTTCCGTCCGGGACGCGCGACACGCACCGACAGGGCGGGCGAGCGGGCCAGTCCCAGCCCCTTCACGCCCTCGGTGAGCGTGGTGTCGAGGTCGGCGCGTACGTCGTCGAGCTCCCGGAAGTGGGACACGGCGCGGACGTCGACCTTGCGGCGCTTCACGCGCACCCGGACCGACTGCACACCGGCGACCTCCATGGCCCGGTCGCGCAGCGCCATCGCGGCGGCACCCCTGTGCAGTCCGGCCCGGACATCGGCGTGGGTGCGCCGCATCGGCAGCACGTCCCGCAGTCCGGGCGTGGCCGCGATGACGATCAGCCAGAGTCCCACCGCGGCGGCGAGCCCGGCGCCGACGAGGACCGCGGTGTCGTCGAGCGGCCGCTCGGCGAGCTGCTCGGCCAGCCAGGTGCGCCAGCGCAGGGCGGACCGCCCGGCGCGCACGGCCACGACGTCGTACAGGAAGGCTCCCGCGGCGACGAGGAGCACGAACGCGAGGATGCCCGCCGGGACGCGGCGCGCGGACCAGAACCGGCCCTGCCGGCCGTCCTCGTCGCCGAGGGTGTCCAGCGGTTCGTAGGCCGCCGCGGAGGCGGACTGTCCGAGCGCGCCCGCGTGGTCCCCCTTCTCCGGCTCCTCCGGCTTCTCCAGTACGGGCATCTTCCGGGTGTTCTCGGAGCCCTGGGGCTCGCTCATTGCGTCCTCCCCTGTGCCGTGCCGAGCCCGTGCGCCAGGTGCAGCCGCTCCACCTGGACGGCCACCTCCGGCACTTCCATTCCCGCCAACGCCCTTACCCGCTCGGTGACATGACGACGCACCTCGGCGCACTGGGCACCGATGTCGGTCGGATAACCGAGTTCGAGGCTGACCCGGACCTGGGCACTGTGCGTGGGTGTACCGTCCGCTCCGCCGCCGGCCGACTGCCGCCGCACGACGACCGTCGCGTGCGGGGGCACCGCGTCGGAGGGCAGCGGGGGCAGCGCCTCGCGCGCCGCCTGCGACGCGATCTTCGCGACGACCCGGTCGGCGATCCGGGTGGCGCCCCGCTCGGCGGCCGCGACCGTCGCGAGACCCGGCCGTCTCTCACCGAGCCGGTCGACATGACCTGGCACGCGTCACCGCCGCCGGTCGTCACGGGCGCGGAAGAAGTCGCCGATGTCCAGGTCCCCCTCCAGGAGCCGTCCGACGACGAACCCGACGGCCCCCAGGGCGGCCACCAGGAGGAAGGCGCCGAAACCGCCGAAGTACCCGGCGAAGGCCAGCGCCATTCCGGCGATCATGCCGATCACGGCCAAGCTCATGATGCGCTCCTCAGCAGTCGGTGGCCGCGTGATCACTCGTGGTGCGGTTGCCGGGGTTTCCAGGGCGTTCCGGTGGCCCGAGGGTCACTGGAGCCGGGTCTCCGGCTCCTCGTCTTCTTCCTCGGGAAGCTTCACATCACTCACCGCGATGTTGACTTCCACCACTTCGAGGCCTGTCATGCGCTCGACGGCCGCGACGACGTTCTCGCGCACGTCCCGCGCCACGTCGGCGATCGAGACGCCGTAGTCGACGACGATCTCCAGGTCGAGCGCCGTCTGCAGCTCGCCGACCTCGGCCTTCACACCCCGTGTCACGGATTTGGAACCGCCCGGCACCCGGTCGCGTACCGCTCCGAAGGTCCGGCTCAGCCCGCTGCCCATCGTGTGGACACCGACCACGTCGCGGGCGGCGAGCCCGGCGATCTTCTCCACGACTCCGTCGGCGATCGTGGTCCGACCCCGCGTGGCGGGATCCCCACCGCCGCGTTTGGTGGGCTTGCGGGTCTGCTGGCTCTCCTTCTCGACGTCGGGGCTGTCCGTCCGGTTCCGCTCGGTCATGTCGGTCATCGCCGTACGTCCCTTTCGGTCGTCCTCCTCTGCTCACAGTAGGTCGGGTCGCGCGATCGCGCGTCGTGGATGGGGCACGCTGGAGCAATGACGGCGGACCGGTGGACGCAAGTGGTACGGCATCAGCTCGGGCTCGGCAGGTTCCTGCCGCTGGGTCTCGCGCTGGACGGCACGTGGATCACGGAGGAGGCGGCCGCGTCGGTGCTGCGGCGTGAGACCGCGGTCGTGGCGGGGGTACGGCTCGGGTCGCTGCGGATCGCGTCGGCCGATCCGCAGGGGGCCGGCACTCCGTCCGTACCGCCGCCGCCCAGCGCCCTGCCGCCCGGTCCGCTGCGCGTCACCGCGGAGTTCGGGGCCTCGGCGGATCCCACGGCCCCGGGCACCGAACCCCTCCCTGCCGTCGCGGCCCGGCTGCGCCTGACCGTGGTGTCCGCAGCGACGCGGCTCCTGGGCCTCGACGTCAGCGAGGTGGACCTACGGGTGACGGATCTGCTGGAGGCGGACGCGGACGCGCCCCACCCGCCTGCCGGCGTACCTGGGACACCCACGGCGATCCCCGCGGACGCCGGTTCGCAACGCCCTGGAACCGGGCCGACGGACACCCCGCCGGCCGACACCCGGGCGGCCGACGGCCGGACGGACGGAACCGGGGCGGGCGGGGCCGTGGCGCCGGCAAGCGCGGAGGCGGTGGGCGGCAGGCGGTCGGCCGCCGTGCCGAAGGATCCCGAGGAGGCTCGGATCGCGGCGGCCGCGCTGGCGGTCCCGGGTGTCACCCGTCTGACGGACGTACTGGGCCGACCGGTCCACGTCGAGAGCACGCCCGCCACGGACCCGGCCCTGCCGCGCCGCCACATCCGGGTCGAGCTGGAGGTCTCCGGGGACGAGCGGGCGGCGGACGTGGCACGGGCGGCCAGAACCGCGATCACCGGGGCAGCCCGGGACACCCCGTCCGTGGCGGTACTGGTGACGGCGGTGACCCGGCGCGCCCATCCGGGGCCACACTGAACCGGGCGCCCGCCCACGACCGCCGTACGCCGGGAGCACCGGCTCCGGAGAACGTCCCCCGTGCAGCCGCCGAACGGGCGCCCCCGCCCGTTCGGCGGTCAGCGCGCGCAGCGGGACGCCCAGCCCTCACGGCGGTGCTCCACCGCCTACGGCCCCGGGTCGGAGGGAGCTACTCCCCCACGCCCGCGAGGTCGCGGAGCCGACGCGCCTGGGAGGCTCGCTCGGCGGTGCGCTGCTCCTCGTACGACCGCTCCTGTGCCCCGCGAAGCAGTGCCTTCGTCTCAATCACGGCGTCCCGCGGCGCGGCCAGCAGTGCCGCGGTCAGGTCGCGGACCGCGGCGTCGAGCTGCTCGCCGGGCACGGCCAGGTTGGCGAGCCCGGTGCGCTCGGCCTCCTCGGCCAGGACGAAGCGGCCCGTGGCGCAGATCTCCAGCGCACGGGCGTATCCCACGAGGCCGACCAGCGGGTGCGTCCCCGTGAGGTCGGGCACCAGACCGAGGCTGGTCTCGCGCATGGCGAACTGCACGTCGTCGGCGACGACGCGCAGGTCACAGGCGAGCGCGAGCTGGAACCCCGCACCGATGGCGTGCCCCTGCACGGCGGCGATGGACACGAGGTCGCTGCGCCGCCACCAGGTGAACGCCTCCTGGTACTCGGCGATGGTCGCGTCGAGTTCGGCGTCGGAGCCGCGCGCGAGGTCGATGAACGACGGTTCCCCGTCGAAGCCCTCGGGCGTGAACGCCTGCCGGTCGAGCCCCGCGGAGAAGGACTGGCCCTCGGCACGCAGGACGACCACCCGGACGGAGCCCGGCAGTGACCGGCCGGCCTGCGTCAAGGCCCGCCAGAGAGCAGGACTCTGGGCGTTGCGCTTGGCCGGATTGGTCAGCGTCACCGTGGCGATCGCGCCGTCGACGGTGAGCCGTACGCCGTCCTTGTCGAATGCCGGGTCGAGGTCCTTGTCGAGCGAAGCCATGGGGTGCCTCCGATGGGTGCGGTCGGATCGGATACGCACCCCGCGAAGACATGAGGAACGCACCTAAGTGACTGCACAGTAACCACCCGGTCGGTCACCCGACCGACCGGGTGGTCACCACCGAAGCCGATGGGGACGCCCGGCCTCAGGCCGAGGCGGCCTTCTTGCCCCGCGTCGCTCCGCCACGCCCTCGGAGCGTGACACCCGACTCGCTGAGCATCCGGTGCACAAAGCCATACGAACGGCCGGTCTCTTCGGCCAGCGCTCGAATGCTCGCACCGGAGTCGTACTTCTTCTTCAGGTCTGCCGCGAGCTTGTCGCGCGCGGCGCCGGTAACCCGGCTGCCCTTCTTCAGAGTCTCGGCCACCCGGTCCTCCTCATGGGAAGTGCGCTCTGGACTCTCATGATCACCCCTTCCGGGCTTCATGGCCACCCATTCGGCAAGGTCCGTAAGACAAGGTTTTGACGACAGGAGCCCGTCCCCACAAATGGAACTCATTGTTCCGGCGGGCGTCGTCCGTACAGCCGAACGAGTTCCCCCACGAAGTGCCTGGTCAGCGACGCAGAACGGCCGAGCCCTTGGGAACAAAGGACTCGGCCGTGAAATCGATGTACGACACACCTCGGTACGAGGAGATCTCACACAGATGATGGATCACGGATCGGCCGAATGATCCATACGCAGTGGATCAGTCATTCGATCAAGTGGTGCGAACCCCCTCGCGGAGGCCGCGCACGGGATCAGGCGAGGGCCACCAGGTCGGCGTAGTCGGAGCCCCACAGGTCCTCGACGCCGTCCGGCAGCAGGATGATCCGCTCCGGCTGGAGCGCCTCGACGGCGCCCTCGTCGTGGGTGACGAGGACGACGGCGCCCTTGTAGGTGCGCAGCGCGCCGAGGATCTCCTCGCGGCTGGCCGGGTCGAGGTTGTTCGTCGGCTCGTCGAGGAGCAGGACGTTCGCGGCCGAGACGACGAGGGTCGCGAGCGCGAGCCGGGTCTTCTCGCCGCCGGACAGCACGCCGGCCGGCTTGTCGACGTCGTCGCCGGAGAAGAGGAACGAGCCGAGCGTCTTGCGGACCTCGACCAGGTCCAGGTCCGGTGCGGCGGAGCGCATGTTCTCCAGAACCGTGCGCTCGGGGTCGAGGGTCTCGTGCTCCTGCGCGTAGTAGCCGAGCTTGAGGCCGTGGCCTTCGATGACCTCTCCGGTGTCGGGCTTCTCGGCGCCGCCGAGCAGACGCAGGAGGGTCGTCTTGCCGGCGCCGTTCAGACCGAGGATGACGACCCGGGAGCCCTTGTCGATGGCCAGGTCGACGTCGGTGAAGATCTCCAGCGAGCCGTACGACTTCGAGAGGCCCTCGGCCATGAGCGGGGTCCTGCCGCAGGGCGCGGGCTCCGGGAAGCGCAGCTTGGCGACCTTGTCGGAGACGCGGACCGCCTCCAGGCCGGCGAGCAGTTTGTCGGCGCGCTTGGCCATGTTCTGCGCGGCCACGGTCTTGGTGGCCTTGGCGCGCATCTTGTCGGCCTGCGAGTTCAGCGCGGCGGCCTTCTTCTCGGCGTTCTGGCGCTCGCGCTTGCGGCGCTTCTCGTCGGCCTCGCGCTGCTGCTGGTAGAGCTTCCAGCCCATGTTGTAGACGTCGATCTGGGCGCGGTTGGCGTCCAGGTAGAACACCTTGTTGACGACCGTCTCGACGAGGTCGACATCGTGGGAGATCACGATGAAGCCGCCGCGGTAGGACTTCAGGTAGTCGCGCAGCCAGACGACGGAGTCGGCGTCGAGGTGGTTCGTCGGCTCGTCGAGCAGCAGGGTGTCGGCGTCCGAGAAGAGGATGCGGGCCAGCTCGATACGGCGGCGCTGACCGCCGGAGAGCGTGTGCAGGGGCTGGCCGAGCACGCGGTCCGGAAGGTTGAGCGCGGCGGCGATGGTGGCGGCCTCGGCCTCGGCGGAGTAACCGCCCTTGGTGAGGAACTCGGTCTCCTGGCGCTCGTACTGCCGCATGGCCTTCTCGCGGGTGGCGCCCGAGCCGTTGGCGATGCGCTGCTCGTTCTCGCGCATCTTGCGGATCAGGACGTCCAGGCCGCGGGCGGAAAGGACGCGGTCGCGGGCGAGGACGTCGAGGTCGCCGGTGCGCGGGTCCTGCGGCAGGTAGCCGACCTCGCCGGAGCGGGCGACGGTGCCCGCGGCGGGCTGGCCCTCACCCGCGAGGACCTTGGTGAGGGTCGTCTTGCCCGCGCCGTTTCGGCCGACCAGGCCGATGCGGTCGCCCTTCGTGATGCGGAAGGTGGCGGACTCGATGAGGATGCGGGCGCCGGCGCGCAGCTCGATACCGGAGGCGGAAATCACGGACAGACTCCAGGGCAGGGTCGTTGGCGGGGTGGACGGCTGAGGACGTTCCCGCCGTCTAATGCGCGAGGAGAAAGGCCATGGGGCAAGTCTAACGGGGCGGTGCAAGCGTCTTTCCGGTGTGCGGGCGTCGCGCACCGTGACACTCGCCCCGCCGCCCGGTGCCCGCCCGGCGCCTTTGCGGTGCTGAGGGGCGCGGCGCGGGTGATCGGGTGGTCGTCCACGGCGACGATCTCGCCGGTCCGGCTGTGACGATTCTCGCCGTCGGGCTTTGCTGATTCCCGCCGTCGGGCTGTGCCGATTCCCGGCCGGTCCGGCCGGCGGCCGCGCGGGTCTCGCGATCGGCGGGCGGCGCATCGCCCGGGGAACGGCGGCCCGGTCCGGGCGTCGCCCGTTCGGACCCCGGTCCGGGGCCGGGGGTCCGGGACCGTACGAGGATGGCGCCACCGAGTGACGTACGGCAGGAAGTGGTGATCGATGCAGTTCGACGACGACGCCGATCTGGACACCTCCGAGGTGCAGGATGTGCGCGGCGGCCGAATCCCCGGCGGCAGGGCGACCGTCGGCGGCGGCCTCGCCGGTCTGATCGCCCTGGTCATCGGACTGCTCGTCGGGGTGGGTCCCGACCAGCTCGGGCTCTCCTCGGGCGGCGACCAGCCCGGGGCGACCGCCTCCTCTCTCGCCCAGGTGCAGCAGACCTGCCGGACGGGCCGGGACGCGAACGCCCAGGAGGACTGCCGGATCGTGGCGGTGGTCAACAGCGTCCAGGCCTACTGGAACCGGGAGTTCGCGCGCATGGGCGGCACCTACACCCGCGCCCCGACGGTGTTCTTCAGCGGCCGGGTCGACACCGCGTGCGGCACCGCGACGTCGTCCGTCGGGCCCTTCTACTGTCCCCGCGACCGCAAGGTCTACCTGGACCTCGGCTTCTTCGACGATCTTCGTACGAAGTTCGGCTCCAGCGGCGGACCCTTCGCGCAGGCGTATGTGGTGGCGCACGAGTACGGACATCACGTGCAGAACCTGATGGGCACGCCGGCCCGGTCGCAGGACGGTGTGACCGGCGCGAACAGCAACTCGGTGAAGGTGGAGCTCCAGGCCGACTGCTACGCGGGGGTGTGGGCGCGGCACGCGACCACCACGCCCTCCTCGTCGACGGGCAAACCGTTGCTGACCTCTCTGACGGACACCGACATCCGAGACGGCCTGGACGCGGCGGCGGCCGTCGGCGACGACCGGATCCAGTCGAGGTACCAGGGCCGGGTGACCCCGGAGACCTGGACGCACGGTTCCGCCCAGCAGCGGCAGCAGTGGTTCTACCACGGCTTCACGAGCGGCGACATGGCGCAGTGCAACACGTTCCGCTGAGCGGGCGTCGGGCCTCGGACGTCGGGGCGAATTGCCGTGCCGGGGTACCAGGGTGGCGCCCCGGTCATGCGGCGGTGACCCGGCTCCGGGCCGCGGGGCGTTGTCAGTGGCCGGTGCCAGACTGGGCGGCGGATCGGAATCCGGCAGTGTGTGACGAGACGGAGTGATCGGCATGGCTGGCATGAACGGCGCGCGCCCGAGCATCTACCCCTCGATGTTGTACGCCGACGCGAAGGCGGCGATCAGACAGCTCACGGAGGCCTTCGGCTTCACCGAGCTGTCCGTCTACGAGGGGGAGGACGGCTCGGTGATGCACGCCGAGCTGGTGCAGGGCAACGGAGCGGTGATGCTCGGCTCCAAGGGCCGCGGCGGCCGCTTCGACGAGGCGATGAAGAGCGCGGGACCGTGCGGGGTGTACATCGTCGTGGACGACGTCGACGCACACCACCAGCGGGCCGTGGACCACGGCGCGGAGATCCTGATGGCTCCGACGGACCAGGACTACGGCTCGCGCGACTACATGGCCCGCGACATCGAGGGCAACATCTGGAGCTTCGGCACCTACGCCCCGGAGATAGGCGCGTAGGACCCCGCCGGGGCCCGCCCTCGCTCCGGCCGGCTCCCCCGGTCAGCTCCCCCCGGTGTGCACCTGGAAGGCGGCCCGGCGTACGGCCTTGGCGAGGGCCGGGTCCGGGTGGGCGGCGGCGAGCGCGACCAGCACCTGCACCGTGCGCGGGTGCCCGACCGCGCGCACCTCGTCGAGCAGCGCGGGCACGGTGGGCTGCACCGCGGACTCCAGGTGGCGGACGAGGAGCGGGGCCTCGCCGTGGTCGGCGACGGCGGCCGCGGTGTCGACCCACAGCCAGGTGGACTCGGCGCGGGTGAGGACCTCGTGGGCGTCCTCGGGGTCGTAGCCGTCGTGCTCGGCGAGCCACAGCAGGGCGTAGGGGCGCAGCGGGGTCTCATCGACGACGGCGCGCACATCGGGCTCGGCGGGAGCGCCGACCACGCGCAGCGCCTCGAAGGCGAGCCCGCGGCTGAGGGCGTCCTCGCCGCGGGCGGCGTCGATGAGTTCGGTGACGGCGCCGCCGACCGGGCGGGCGGCGAGCCAGGCGCGGTACTCGGCGCGGGCGGCGTTGGGACGGAGCTGGGCACAGCCGCGGAGCATGTCCTCGGCGGACTGCTCGATGTTCCCGGCCGGGCTCTGCGCGGCGACGCAGATCTGCTCCAGCTTGACCCAGACCGCCCAGCTGCCGAGCGGGGTGAGCGTGGCCTGTCCTTCGCCGTAGGTCAGCGCGCCGACGGAGGCGAGGGCGTGCAGGGCCCAGTCGAGGAGGGGGGCGAGGGGGGCGTCCGGGACCTCGGCGGGCTCCGGGGCGGGCTCGGGCTCGGTGCCGTAGGGGATTTCGCAGCGCTCGGTGCGCAGTTCCGTGACGCGCTGCCCGAGGAGGTCGAGGAGCTGGTCCACGGGGACGGGCCCGGCGGAGAGCTGAAGGAAGGAGAGCACCTGGGGCATCGCGGAGACCACCTCGGCGACGGCCGCGGGCTCACGGTCCGTCGGCTCGGGATATGCGAGGGACCAGGCGTCGAAAAGGGCGACCCAACCGCGCAGCACGGCGCTGTCGTCGCGGCTCCAGGCGCGCAGCCGCCATCCCGGGCGGGCGGTGTCGCCGTGCACCTCGATGAGACCGGACAGACGGGCGGTGTCCCAGTCGGCGCGGACCTGAACCGGGGTCAGTCCGAGATCGGCGGCGGCCCGTTCGGCGGTGGCGTCCGAGAGGGCGCCCTTGCCGCCGGGGTTCGCGCCGTCGCGCCCCGGGCGCAGGGCGGCATCGGCCCAGCGCGCGACGCGCGCCGCGTCGGACAGGCCGGTGCGCGCCATACGGGCGAGTTCCGCGGGCGGCGGTGTGCCTTCCGGCGGTCGCGGTGCGGGGCGGCGCGTGCGGCGCTGGGTCACCGCTCGGGGAGCGGCCGCGAGGGACCGCGGGCTGACGAGTCGGAGCCTGGAGTCGCGCGGGTTACGGGACGTCACGGGTGCAGTCTTGCGGTTGACAGTCCGAAAACCCAAACGGAATGCCCTCGCAGGCCGCGGGGGCGACGGGAGCGGGGCCTTCTCGGGGCGTCCGACACGCGGGAAAGACCGTCGCGCCGAGTTGTTCGGGACCGAACCGGAAGTGCGCCTTCGCGTCTCCCAAGGGGCCTCGCGCAGAGCTTCGGCCCACCCTGCGGCCCACCCGCGCCAGGGGCGCGCGCGGGCTTCACTCCGGGGGCGCGTGGCGGCTTCACTCTGGGGGGCGCGCGGCGGTTTCGCTCCGGGCGCGCGATGGCTTCTCTCCATGCGCCCGGTGGCTTGGCCACGGGGGCGCGGTGGCTTGGCTGCGGACGCCCGGTGGCTTGGCCGTAGGGGCGCCGTCGAGGCGGGGGCTCCGTGCCGATCCGCCTCGGCGCAGAGCCAGGGCGGATCGACCGAACGCTGTTGTGGATCGGCGGGGCGCCGTCGGCTCGCGTCGGGGACGGCTCAGGTCTGGGACGGCTCAGGTCTGGGACGGCTCAGGTCTGGGACGGCTTACATCAGAGGGGTGAGGAACCGGCGCAGGGCTTCTTCATAGGTTGCCGGGTCGGCGTTCCACATGGCGCCGTGCGGTGCGTTCGGGACGGTGTGCAGGGTGACCAGGTCGGGGCGGCTCGCGGCGAGGCGGCGGGAGGGGCTCCAGGGAGCGATGGTGTCGTCCGGGCCGTGCACCAGCAGGGTCGGCACCTTGACCTGTGCGGGATGCGCGGCGTACGCGATGCGGTCTCCGCGTACGCCGGTGCGGCCCTGGGCGGCGCGCACCGCGAGCGGCAGCAGGAAGCCCGGAGTGTGGCGGGCGCCGGCGAGGGCGCGCAGCGTGGTCTCCCAGTCGAGGACCGGCGAGTCCAGGACGAGCCCGGAGATCCGCTCGCGCAGCGCGGAGTGGGCGGCGGCGCGCAGCGCCATCGTGGCGCCGGTGGACCAGCCGTACAGGACGATCCGCTCGGCGCCGTACCGCACCGCGTAGCGGATGGCCGCGTCGAGGTCGCGCCACTCGGTCTCGCCGAGGTGGTTCAGGCCGTCCGGCGGGCGGGGTGCCCCGAGGTCGCCCCGGTAGGCGAGGTCGAGCACGGGGAAGTGCCGGTCGTTCAGGAATTCCATCACGTTCATGGGGTGTTCCCGGGTGGCGCCCAGGCCGTGCACGGTGATGATCCAGGTGTCGCGGACGGCCGGCACGAACCAGGCGGGCAGGGCGCCGAGTTCGCCGGGCACGTCGATGTCGGCGTGTTCGAGTCCGAGGGCGGACCCGGGGTCGCCGACGTACAGGTTCGGGGTGAGCCACACCTTGTCGCCGGGTTCCAGGGCGCCGTGCGTGACGCGTTCCAGCCGGCGCACGACCGTGTCGGCGGTGTGGGGGACGGAGTTCTGGAGGGGGCCGACGACCGCGTGGGAGCCGTCGCCCGCGAGGCCGTAGGTTCCCGGGCGCCGGGAGGCGAGGGCCCGGGTGAGGGTGACTCCGCCCGCCGTCGTGGCGTGCACGGTGAGCCGGGGCTCGGTGGGCAGGGGCTTGCCGGGCCTCGCCTTCAGGGCGGCGTCGCTGGCGAACCTGCCTGCCGCCACGGAGGCCGCGCCCGCGGCAATGGCTACGGTGACGGCCGCTGCCGTGGCTCTTAGGATGCGCACTCGACCAGTCTCCCGGCGGACCCCGCCATCGGCCAGCGGGAGGGCCTCCAGGGGTGACGGCCGGTTCCCCCCGGCCCCCCGCCCACCGGGGCTGGTCCGGGGCCGGGGCACGACGGACGCGCACGGCGGACCGCGGACCGCCGACCGCGGACGACGGACGACGGACGCGCACGACGGACAGCCGACCGCTGACCGCGGACGACGGACGACGGACGACGGACCGCGGACCACGGACCACAAGCGGTGGACCGCGGACGGCGGACCACAAACCGGGCACCGCGGACGGCAGACGGCGCATCGCAGACGACGGGCCGCAAACGGCAGACCGCGGACGGCAGACCGCGGACGGCGGACGGCAGCCAGACCTTGCGCCCTACCTCTTCTAATTCTGCCGCGCCCCTACGCCTTACCTCTTCCGCCTTACCTCTTCCGCCTTGACCGTCCCGCCTCGCCCCCTTACCGGCCCTACCGCTTCTGGCCGTACCCCTGCAGCCGCTCCGCCACCTCCTCGAGCTGGTCCGGTGAGAGCAGGGCTGGCGCGAGGCCCGGGACCGAGGAGGACAGGAGCCAGACGCGGCACATCCATTCCAGCTGGGCCGTGCGGTCGTACGCCTGGTCCAGCGAGGCTCCGAAGGCGATGGTGCCGTGGTTCTGGAGGAGGCAGGCGGTGCGGTCGGACAAGGCTCTGATCATGTTCTCGGCCAACTCCGGCGTGCCGTAGGTCGCGTAGGGGGCGACGCGGACCGGGCCTCCGAGGTCCGCGGCCATGTAGTGGATGAGCGGGAGCTCGGGGACGAGGACCGAGACGGCTGTCGCGTGCGCGGCGTGGGTGTGGACGACGGCCCGTGCGTCGGTGAGGCGGTACACCGCGAGGTGCATCGGCAGTTCGCTGGTGGGCCGCAACGAACCGAGCACCTGGCGGCCGTCGAGGCCGACGCCGACGATGTCGTCGCGCGTCAGCCGGTCATAGGGCACGCCCGTGGGCGTGACCAGGACCGTGTCGCCGACGCGGACCGAGACGTTGCCCGACGTGCCGACGACCAGCCCGTCGGCGACCGTCCGGCGGGCCGTCGCGACGAGCTCGTCCCAAGCCCGCCGAAGAGCGTCCCGCTCGTCGCGCGCGGACGGCTCGTCCCCCTCGCCGCGCCGGCCCCCCTCGCCCCCTTCGCCGCGCTTGTCGCGCTTGTCGTGTTTGTCCGTCATCCGTGGGCCCTCCCGCCCGTCCCGTGCTTCCCGTGCGCCCCCGTGCCGCTCGGCCACGACGCGATCCTGCCGCAATCCCTATTTCGTCCGACTGTCCGACAGTACGGCGAGGCGGGGCGCACGGGCGGCCGGTCGCCGGCGCTCGCGCCGGACATCGAGTGCAACCCAGGGCCGGAGCAGGTGGCACGGCCCCAGCAACGCCGGAACGCCGCACGGGATCAAGGCCTACCGCCACGAGCCGCCACGGGATCCGGCGGGAGACCGGCCATCGGCGTGTGATCTGCACCACAACACACCCATGGAACATTCCCGTCGACCCCGGCCGGACATTTGCCGCAGATCACACGCTGCGACCGGCCCGCTACGGTCGACGGCACCGGAGCGCCGCCCGCCGGAAGGTCCACGTGGACCTTCCGGCGGCACGACAACAGCGGCAACTGCCGGGTGACCGGAATCTCTTCCCCGAATCCCCGGCTCACCCCAGACGTCCCACCCCGGGGCGACGACCCAAGCGGAGCTTGGAATTCCACATCCGTTCGAACCCGCGGCGCCACCCCTCCGGTTCAACCGGAGGAGCGATTCACCGTTCCAGACACCACGATGCCCGCCCCAGTTCACCTTCCGTTCATCCAGGTTGCCTACGGTCCACCTGCCACTGACGTCCAACAGAAGCCTGGGTAAATGGAACACATCACGCTCCTCCTCGGAATCGTGATCGTCACCGCTCTCGTGTTCGATTTCACGAACGGTTTCCACGACACCGCCAACGCGATGGCCACCACCATCTCGACCGGCGCGCTCAAGCCCAAGGTCGCGGTGGCCATGTCCGCCGCGCTCAACCTTGTCGGCGCCTTCCTCTCGGTGGAGGTCGCCAACACGATCTCCAAAGGCCTCGTCGATGAATCCGGCATCAAGCCGGAGGTGATCTTCGCCGCGCTCGTCGGCGCGATCCTCTGGAACCTCGTGACGTGGCTCGTCGGACTCCCGTCCAGTTCCTCGCACGCCCTCATGGGCGGCCTGGTCGGCGCCACCATCGCCTCCGCCGGTACCGGCGCCGTGCACGGGGACGTCCTGGTCGGCAAGGTGCTCCTGCCCGCCGTCGCGGCCCCGATCGTCGCCGGCCTCGCCGCGATGTTCGCGACCCGGCTGTCGTACAAGCTCAGTGGTGACGCCGAGACCAAGGCCACCAAGAAGGGCTACCGCGCCGGCCAGATAGCCTCCGCGGGCCTGGTCTCGCTGGCCCACGGCACCAACGACGCGCAGAAGACGATGGGCATCATCACCCTGGCCCTGGTCGCCGGTGGCGCCGTCGCTCCGGACTCCAACCCGCCGGTCTGGGTCATCCTGTCCGCCGGTCTCGCCATCGCGCTCGGCACCTACCTGGGCGGCTGGCGCATCATCCGCACGATGGGCAAGGGTCTGACCGACCTCCGGCCGCAGCAGGGCTTCGCCGCCCAGACCAGCGCGGCCACGGTCATCCTGGCCTCCTCGCACATCGGCTTCTCCCTCTCCACCACGCACTCGGTCTCCGGTTCCGTGATGGGCGCCGGCCTCGGCCGCAAGGGCGGTGTGGTCCGCTGGTCCACCGCCAAGCGGATGGTCGTCGCCTGGGTCCTCACGCTGCCCGCCGCCGCCGTGGTCGGCGCGCTCGCCGAGTGGGTGACCGGATTCGGTGCCTGGGGCACCGCGCTCGTCGCCGTCTTCCTGGTCGGATCCAGCCTCGCGATCTGGCGCCGCTCGCGCCGCGAGGTGATCGACCACAACAACGTGAACGACGCCGAAGAGCCCGCCGGTGTGGTGACCACCGCCATCGCCGCCGTCACCCCGCCCCCGGCCGGCATCGTGGCCGAGGAGCTCACGGCCACCATCCCGGCTCCCGCCGAGCCCACGGCGAGCCCGTCCGCGCCGTCCCCCGTGGCCTGAGAACCGAAGGAAGAAACAGCATGAACATCGACTGGTCAGCCCTCGGGTCCGTCTTCGGGGTCAGCCTCGGAGTGACCGTGGCCCTCGTCACCCTCTTCACCCTCGGTGTCGCCGGCCTCTCCAAGAAGGAGTCGGCCCAGGGCGGTTCCGCGGTCGCGGCGGCCACCGGCGCGTACGTCTGCTTCGCGGCCTGCGCCGCGGCGGTGGCGTACGGCATCTCCCTGATCATCACCAAGTAACCCGGCGGAGCGGCCCGAAACAGGGTTGCGCCGAGCGGTACCGCGCGTGGGGTGCGGGACGGATCACCGTCCCGCACCCCACGCGTATGTGGGCCTGCGCACACTGTCCCCCCGCAGGTCAACAGCCAGTTGACGGCCGTTCTCACCCCGTGGTGGACTGCCGGAGCCAAGTACGGCGGCATGAGAGGAAGCCGGTGCGAATCCGGCGCGGTCCCGCCACTGTCATCGGGGAAGAAACTCCCCGGGAGCCAGGAACTCTCACCGCCGGTCTCGTCGAACCAGGGCGTGGACACCCTGAGTGAGGACATATCGCCATGCGCGGCTGCCCGTTTCCCGATCCGCTGAGTACGAGGGTTCCACTCCACCCGACCGCGGGCTGACCCCGTGCGTGCCGATCGCGTCTTCGCGTACGGCGCCGCCGCCGGCCTCCTGGGCGACCTGCTGCTCGGCGATCCCCGCCGGGGGCATCCGGTCGCCGCGTTCGGGCGGGCCGCCGCGGCCGTGGAGCGGACACTGTGGCGCGACCACCGCGGGTGGGGCGCACTGCACACCGCCGTCTGCGTGGGCGGTGCCACCGGACTCGCCGCGCTCACGAGCCGTACCGTACGCACCTCCCGTACCGCTTCCGTCGCGCTGACGGCCGCCGCCACCTGGGCCGTCGTCGGAGGGACCTCCCTGGGCCGTGAGGCGCGGGCGATCGGTGGCGCGCTCGCGGCCGGTGACCTCGACGCGGCCCGGGAGCGGCTGCCGCATCTGTGCGGCCGCGATCCGCAGGCGCTCGACGCCGACGGGATCGCGCGGGCCGTCGTCGAGTCCGTCGCCGAGAACACCTCCGACGCCGTCGTCGGCGCCCTGGTCTGGGGCGCCGCCGCCGGTGTGCCCGGACTCGTCGCCTTCCGCGCCGTGAACACGCTCGACGCCATGGTCGGGCACAAGTCCCCCAGGCACCGGCGCTACGGCTGGGCCTCGGCCCGGCTCGACGACGTCGCCGGCTGGCCGGGAGCCCGGCTGACCGCCGTCCTCGCGGCCGTGGCCGGTTGCGACCCGCGCGGGGCCGTGCGCGCCTGGCGCGCGGACGCCCGCAAGCATCCGAGCCCCAACGCCGGGCCCGTGGAGGCTTCTTTCGCGGGCGCGCTCGGCGTGCGCCTCGGCGGCACCCTCTCCTACGGGGGACGGGTCGAGCACCGGCCCGTGCTCAACGGCGCGGGGCGCGCCGTCCAGGTCCACGACATCGAACGGGCCGTACGGCTCTCCCGGCGCGTCGGCTGGCTCGCGCTCGGCGTGAGCGCCGCCGGACGGGTGCTGCTCACGGCTCGGCTCACCAGGAAGGGGCGCACCGCATGAGCGGCGGGCTGCTGATCGCCGGGACCACCTCCGACGCCGGCAAGAGCGTGGTGACCGCCGGGATCTGCCGGTGGCTGGTGCGCCAGGGCGTCAAGGTCGCGCCCTTCAAGGCGCAGAACATGTCCCTGAACTCGTTCGTGACGCGCGAGGGAGCCGAGATCGGGCGGGCGCAGGCCATGCAGGCACAGGCCGCCCGCGTGGAGCCGACCGCGCTGATGAATCCCGTGCTGCTCAAGCCGGGCAGCGACCGCACCAGCCAGGTCGTCCTGATGGGCAGGCCGGTCGGCGAGATGAGCGCGCGCGGGTTCTTCGGGGCGTCCGGGCCCGCCGGGGAGCCGCTGCCGGGCGCCGGGCCGAGCGGGGAACGGCTGCGCGGAGGGCGTCAGGAGGCACTCCTCGGGACCGTCCTCGACTGTCTGGCTCAGTTGCGGGGCACGTATGACGCGGTGATCTGTGAAGGCGCCGGCAGTCCGGCCGAGATCAATCTGCGGCGCACCGACATCGTGAACATGGGAGTGGCGCGCAACGCGGGGCTTCCCGTGCTCATCGTCGGAGACATCGACCGGGGCGGTGTGTTCGCCTCGTTCTTCGGGACGGTCGCGCTGCTGTCCCCCGAGGACCAGGCGCTCGTCGCCGGGTTCCTCGTCAACAAGTTCCGGGGCGACGTCGGCCTGCTGGAGCCCGGCCTCGACATGCTGCACGGCCTCACCGGCCGGCGCACCTACGGCGTCCTGCCCTTCCAGCACGGCCTGGGCATAGACGAGGAGGACGGGCTGCGTGTCTCGCTGCGCGGGGCCGTCCGCGAGTCGTCCGTCTCCTCCCCCGTCGGCGCGGACATCCTGCGGGTGGCCGTCTGCGCGATCCCGCTGATGTCCAACTTCACCGACGTGGACGCGCTGGCCGCCGAACCCGGCGTCGTGGTGCGGTTCGTGGACCGGGCCGAGGAACTGGCCGACGCGGACCTGGTCGTCGTGCCCGGGACCCGGGGCACGGTGAAGGCACTGGAGTGGCTGCGTGAGCGCGGCCTCGCGGACGCGATCGCGCGGCGCGCCGCCGAGGGGCGTCCCGTGCTCGGCATCTGCGGTGGCTACCAGATCCTCGGACGGCACATCGAGGACGAGGTCGAGTCGCGCGCCGGTCACGTCGACGGACTCGGCCTGCTGCCCGTCCGCGTGCGGTTCGCGCGGGAGAAGACGCTGACGCGGCCGGTCGGCGAGGCCCTCGGCGAACACGTCGAGGGGTACGAGATCCATCACGGCGTCGCCGAGGTCAGCGGCGGCGACACGTTCATGTGCGATGCCGGGGGAAACAGCCTGGACGGGTGCCGGGTAGGCGCCGTCTGGGGCACGCACTGGCACGGATCACTGGAGTCGGACGGATTCCGGCGGGCCTTCCTTCGCGAGGTGGCCGCCGCCGCGGGCCGCCGCTTCGTGCCGGCGCCCGACACGTCGTTCGCGGCGCTGCGCGAGGAGCAGCTGGACCGGCTCGGCGACCTGATCGAGGAACACGCGGACACGGACGCGCTGTGGCGGCTCATCGAGTCCGGCGCGCCGCAAGGACTGCCCTTCATCCCACCGGGAGCACCCGCATGAGCACAGTGTTGTTGTTGTCGACCGCCGACACGGATCTGCTGGCCGCCCGCGCCGGTGGAACCGCCTACCGGATCGGCAATCCGACCCGGGTGGACGTCGCGGGCGAACTCCCCGCGCTCGTCGAGGGCGCGGACGTCGCCGTCGTACGGCTGCTCGGCGGCAAGCGGGCCTGGGAGGACGGGCTGGCCTTCCTGAAGGCGTCGGGCATCCCGACCGTGCTGCTCGGCGGCGAGTCCGTCCCCGACGCAGAGCTGATGGCCGAGTCGTCGGTGCCCGCGGGTGTGGTGGCCGAGGCGCTGCGCTATCTCGTCGAGGGCGGCCCGGCCAACCTCGCCGAGCTCGCCCGGTTCCTCTCGGACACCGTGCTGCTGACGGGCGAGGGTTTCGAGGAGCCGCACAAGAGCGCGGAGTTCGGCGTCCACGGCGAGCGTGAGTTCGTCGAGGGCCGCCCGACCGTCGGTGTGCTGTTCTACCGGGCCCACGAACTGTCCGGGAACACCGCGTTCGTGGACACGCTGTGCGACGCGATCGAGGCGCGCGGCGCCAACGCCCTTCCCGTGTACTGCGGTTCGCTGCGTGGCGCCGACCCTGGCCTGTACGAGATCCTCGGCCGGGCCGACACGCTCGTCGCCACGGTCCTCGCGGCGGGCGGCACGCACGCCGCGGAGGCGTCCGCGGGCGGCGACGAGGAGGCCTGGGACATCGGGGCGCTCGCCGACCTCGACATCCCGGTGCTCCAGGGGCTCTGCCTGACCTCGTCGAAGAGCGCCTGGGAGGCGTCGGACGCGGCCCTGTCCCCCATGGACGCGGCGATGCAGGTCGCGATCCCGGAGTTCGACGGCCGGATCGTCACCGTGCCGTTCTCCTTCAAGGAACAGGGACCGGACGACGTCCCGGTGTACGTCGCCGACCCCGAGCGGGCCGCCCGGGTCGCCGGAATCGCCCTGCGGCACGCCCTGTTGAAGCACAAGCCGAACTCGGAGAAAAAGCTCGGGATCGTCTTCACCGCCTACCCGACCAAGCACTCCCGGGTCGGTAACGCGGTCGGCCTCGACACCCCCGCCTCGGCCGTACGGGTGCTCGACGCGCTCCGGGACGCGGGCTACGCCCTCACCGAATACCCCGACAACGGCGACGAGTTGATCCACCGGCTCATCGCGGCCGGCGGCCACGACGTGGAGTGGCTGACCGAGGAGCAGCTCGCCGCCGCTCCCGCGCGCGTGCCGCTCGCCGACTACCGGGCCTGGTTCGACACGCTCGACCCCGCGCTGCGCGAGGGCATGCTGGAGGCCTGGGGCGAGCCGCCGGGCTCCCTCTACGTCGACGGCGACGACATCGTGCTGGCGTGCCTGGAGTTCGGGAACGTCGTCGTGATGATCCAGCCGCCGCGCGGCTTCGGCGAGAACCCGATCGCCATCTACCACGACCCCGACATGCCACCGTCGCACCACTACATGGCGGCCTACCGCTGGCTGGAGGCAGCATCTTCTCAAGGCGGCTTCGGCGCGGACGCCGTCGTGCACATGGGCAAGCACGGCACGATGGAGTGGCTGCCGGGCAAGGGCCTCGGGCTCAGCGGCGGCTGCGCCCCCGACGCCGTTCTCGGCGAACTCCCCCTGGTCTACCCGTTCATCGTCAACGACCCCGGCGAGGGCACGCAGGCCAAGCGCCGCGGGCACGCCACCGTCGTCGACCACCTCGTACCGCCGATGGCCCGCGCGGACACCTACGGGGACCTGGCCAAACTGGAGCAGCTCCTCGACGAGTACGCGCTCGTCTCCGACCTGGACCCGACGAAGGCCCCGGCGGTCCGGGCGCAGATCTGGACGCTGGTCAAGGCGGCCGAGCTGCATCACGACCTGCACGTCGACGAGCAGCCGGACGACGGCGACTTCGACTCGTTCGTGATGCACATCGACGGCTATCTGTGCGAGATCAAGGACGTACAGATCCGCGACGGCCTGCACATCCTGGGCGGCGGTCCGGAGGCCGAGCCGCGGGTGAACCTCGTGCTCGCCGTGCTGCGCGCCTCGCAGGTGTGGGGCGGCGCGGCGAACGCGCTGCCCGGTCTGCGCGCCTGCCTCGCCGAGCACTTCGGCCTGGTGGAGAAGGAGTTGCTCGCCGAGCCGGGCGCTCCGGCGAAGGTGTCCGTCGAACTGACGGACCTGGTCGAGGGCCCGGCCCGCACGGCGGCCGACGCGATCGACCTGCTGGAGCAGCTCTGCCGCCGGGCGGCCCTTGGCATGGAGGAGCGCGGCTGGGACGCGGCCACCGTCCCGGCGCTCGTGCGCGAGGTGCTGGGCGTCGAACTCCCCGACGCCGTCGCGGTGCTGGAGTTCGCCTGCCGCGAGGTCGTCCCGCGGCTCGCCCGTACGACGGACGAGATCGGGCACATCCTCAAGGCGCTGAACGGCGGTTTCGTCCCGGCGGGCCCGTCCGGTTCACCGACGCGCGGGCTCGTCAACGTCCTGCCGACCGGCCGCAACTTCTACTCGGTCGATCCCAAGGCCATTCCGTCCAGGCTCAGTTGGGAGGTCGGCCAGTCGCTGGCGGACTCCCTCGTCCAGCGCTATCTGCAGGACACGGGCGCCTACCCGACGTCCGTCGGGCTGACGGTGTGGGGCACGTCCGCCATGCGCACCCAGGGCGACGACATCGCGGAGATCCTCGCGCTGCTGGGCTGCCGACCGGTGTGGGACGACGCGTCGCGGCGCGTCACCGGTTTCGAGGTCGTCCCGCTCGACGAGCTAGGACGCCCGCGCATCGACGTCACGGTCCGCATCTCGGGCTTCTTCCGGGACGCGTTCCCGCACGTCGTCGGTCTGCTCGACGACGCGGTGCGCGCGGTCGCCGAACTGGACGAGCCCGCCGACCGGAACTACGTGCGCAAGCACGCCGACGAGGACACCGCCGAGCACGGTGACCGACGGCGCGCGACCGCCCGTATCTTCGGCTCCAAGCCGGGCGCGTACGGCGCGGGTCTGCTGCCTCTGATCGACGCGCGGAACTGGAGGAGCGACGCCGACCTCGCCGAGGTGTACGCGGTGTGGGGCGGGTACGCCTACGGGCGCGGGCTGGACGGGCGGGCGGCACGGGGGGACATGGAGACGGCGTTCAAGCGGATCGCGGTCGCTGCCAAAAATGTCGACACCCGTGAGCACGACCTCGTCGACGCGGACGACTATTTCCAGTACCACGGCGGCATGGTCGCCATGGTGCGGCATCTGACGGGGGCCTCCCCCGAGGCGTACGTGGGCGACTCGGCCGTACCGGACCAGGTGAAGACGCGCACGCTGGGCGAGGAGACACACAGGGTTTTCCGCGCACGGGTGGTCAATCCTCGCTGGATGAGCGCGATGAGAAGGCACGGGTACAAGGGTGCGTTCGAAATGGCAGCCACAGTGGACTACTTGTTCGGGTACGACGCCACGGCGGGCGTTGTCGATGACTGGATGTACGAGAAATTGGCGTCCGAGTACGTGTTCGCGCCGGAGAACCAGGAGTTCATGCGCAAGTCCAACCCCTGGGCGCTGCGCGGCATCACGGAGCGGCTGCTGGAGGCGGCGGACCGGGGGCTGTGGGCGGAGCCGGACCAGGAGACCCTGGACCGGCTCCGGGCGACCTACCTCGAACTTGAGGGAGATCTGGAGGGAGACGCGTGAGCCTCCCCGAGATCCCCGCGTCAGCGGGGAGCAAGCTGCCATCCGCCGTCACGGATACAACGGCGCCGGACCACCCCCGCATCGGCGGGGAACATCCTGTGAGCGTGCCAGCCGGGCCGTCACGGCACATGCAAGTGCGACACGAAGCACCCGAAGGAGTGATCGCCGCGTGAGCACGCCCTATCCGTTCACCGCTGTCGTCGGTCAGGACGACCTGCGGCTCGCGCTGCTGCTGAACGCCGTGTCGCCCGCCGTGGGCGGTGTACTGGTCCGCGGCGAGAAGGGCACCGCCAAGTCGACGGCGGTGCGCGCCCTTTCGGCGCTGTTGCCGGAAGTGGCCGTCGTTCCCGGGTGCCGCTTCTCGTGTGACCCCACCGCTCCCGATCCGGCGTGCCCGGACGGGCCGCACGAGGCGGCGACCGGCACGCAACGCCCGGCCCGCATGGTCGAACTGCCCGTCGGGGCCTCCGAGGACCGGCTCGTCGGGTCCCTGGACATCGAGCGCGCCCTGGCCGAAGGTGTGAAGTCGTTCGAACCAGGCCTACTCGCTGATGCGCACCGCGGGATCCTCTACGTCGACGAGGTCAATCTCCTCCACGACCATCTCGTGGACCTCTTGTTGGACGCCGCCGCGATGGGTGCCTCGTACGTGGAACGCGAGGGTGTCTCCGTACGGCATGCGGCACGCTTCCTGCTCGTCGGCACCATGAACCCCGAAGAGGGCGAACTGCGACCCCAATTGTTGGACCGTTTCGGTCTGACCGTAGAGGTCGCCGCCTCGCGCGAGCCCGATCAGCGGGTGGAGGTCGTACGGCGGCGCCTCGCGTACGACGACGACCCGGCCGGCTTCGCCGCGCGCTGGGCCGACGAGGAGGCCGCTGTGCGGGCGCGGATCGTGGCGGCCCGCGCGCTGCTGCCCTCCGTGCGCCTCGGAGACGGGCCGCTGCTGCAGATCGCGGCGACTTGCGCGGCCTTCGAGGTGGACGGCATGCGCGCCGACATCGTGATGGCACGGACCGCGACCGCGCTCGCCGCGTGGGCGGGACGCACCGAGGTGATCGCCGAGGACGTACGGCAGGCGGCGCTGCTCGCGCTGCCGCACCGGCGGCGGCGCAACCCGTTCGACGCGCCGGGGATCGACGAGGCCAAACTCGACGAGACGCTGGAGGAGTTCGCGGGATCGGACGAAACTTCCGGCGAGGGTCCTTCCGACGACGATCCGGACCCGGATCCGGACGGGCCCGGCGGGGGCGGGCAGCCGCCCCAGGACGGGCCGGACGACGGCTCCCCCGCCGGTGACGTCCCGGCGCAGGGCGAGCCGTCGGACGACGGGCAGGCGCCGGCCGGGCAGGGCGCCGGCGAGCAGGCGCCCGTACGGGCCGCCGAGCCCTTTCGTACGAAGACGCTGAGCGTGCCCGGGATCGGCCAGGGTGCCGCCGGGCGGCGTTCGCGGGCGCGGACCGAGCACGGGCGGACGACGGGGGCCCGGCGACCGCAGGGGAAGCTGTCCAAGCTGCATCTGGCGGCCACCGTCCAGGCTGCGGCACCCCATCAGCGGGCGCGGGGTCGCTCCGGGCCAGGGCTGGTGGTGCGCCGGGACGATCTGCGGCAGGCACTGACAGAGGGGCGCGAGGGGAACCTCGTCCTCTTCGTGGTCGACGCTTCCGGGTCGATGGCCGCGCGGCAGCGGATGGGCGCCGTCAAGGGCGCCGTGCTGTCGCTGCTGCTCGACGCCTACCAGCGGCGGGACAAGGTGGGTCTGGTGACCTTCCGGGGCTCGGCGGCCGAGGTCGCGCTGCCGCCGACCTCGTCCGTGGACGCGGCGGCGACCCGGCTGGAGTCGCTGCCGACGGGCGGCCGGACGCCGCTCGCGGCCGGGCTGCTGCGGGCGCACGAGGTGCTGCGCGTCGAACGGCTGCGGGATCCGGCGCGGCGGGCGCTCGTCGTGGTGGTGACCGACGGGCGGGCCACGGGTGGTCCGGAGCCGGTTGCCCTGGCGGGGCGTGCGGCCCGACTGTTCGCCGCCGAGGGCGTCGCCTCCGTGGTCGTCGACTGCGAGACGGGAGCGGTGCGGCTCGGGCTCGCGGGGCAGCTCGCGGGGGAACTGGGCGGCACGCCGGTGACCCTGGACGAGCTGCGCGCCGATTCGATCGCCGGGCTGGTCCGGGACGTGCAGGGAACTTCGAGGAGGGCCGCCTAGTGCCGCAGGGACAGCCGAGTGTCGTACCGGAGGACGGTCTGACGACCCGTCAGCGCCGTAACCGGCCGCTGGTCGTCGTGCACACGGGGATCGGCAAGGGCAAGTCGACGGCCGCGTTCGGGCTCGCGCTGCGCGCCTGGAACCAGGGGTGGCCCATCGGGGTGTTCCAGTTCGTCAAGTCGGCGAAGTGGAAGGTCGGCGAGGAGAACGCGCTGCGCGTGCTCGGCGCCTCCGGCGAGGGCGGGACCGTCGACTGGCACAAGATGGGCGAGGGCTGGTCCTGGGTCCAGCGCGACGCCCAGATGGACAACGAGGAGAAGGCCCGCGAGGGCTGGGAGCAGGTCAAGCGCGACCTCGCCGCCGAGACGTACAAGCTGTACGTGCTCGACGAGTTCGCGTACCCGATGCACTGGGGATGGATCGACACCGATGAGGTCGTCGCGGTGCTGCGGGACCGTCCGGGCACCCAGCACGTCGTGATCACCGGGCGCAACGCCCCGGAGAAGCTGGTCGAACTGGCCGATCTCGTGACCGACATGTCCAAGGTCAAGCATCCGATGGACGCCGGCCAGAAGGGGCAGAGGGGCATCGAGTGGTGACGTCGTCCGTTCCCCGGCTGGTCATCGCCGCGCCCTCCTCGGGCAGCGGCAAGACCACCGTGGCCACGGGGCTGATGGCGGCCTTCGCCTCGCGGGGCCTCGCCGTGTCCCCGCACAAGGTGGGGCCCGACTACATCGACCCCGGGTATCACGCCCTGGCCACCGGGCGGGTGGGACGGAATCTCGACGCGTACCTGTGCGGCGCCGAGTTGATCGGACCGCTGTTCGCGCACGGGGCGCGCGGATGCGATCTCGCGGTCGTCGAGGGCGTGATGGGGCTGTACGACGGGGCCGCGGGCGAGGGGGAACTCGCGTCCACCGCGCACGTGGCGAAACTGCTGCGGGCACCGGTGGTGCTGGTCGTCGACGCGTCCTCGCAGTCGCGGTCCGTGGCCGCGCTGGTGCACGGGTTCGCCTCCTGGGACCCCGAGGTGCGGGTCGCGGGGGTGATCCTCAACAAGGTGGGGTCCGAACGGCACGAGGCCATGCTCCGGGAAGCGCTGGACGCGTCCGGGGTACCGGTGCTCGGCGTCCTGCGGAGGGCCCCGCAGGTCGATACGCCGTCGCGCCATCTGGGGCTGGTACCGGTCGCCGAACGGCGTTCGGAAGCGGTCGAGGCGGTCGCCGCGATGGCCGGGCAGGTGCGCGCCGGATGCGATCTGGACGCGCTCTTCGCGCTGGCGCGCGGCGCGGGTGCGGTGCCGGGTCCGGCCTGGGACGCGGCCGAGGCGGTTCGCTCGTCGGCCGAGGCGGCCACCGGGGCGGCCGTCCCCGCCTTCTCCGCCTCGGAAGCGGACACCTCCCGCGCCGCCGGGACACCGGACGCGTCGCGGGACCGAACTCCGGCCGGGGTGAGGCGAGTTGCCGTGGCCGGCGGTCCCGCCTTCACCTTCTCCTACGCCGAACACGCCGAGCTGCTCACCGCCGCCGGGGCCGAGGTCGTCACCTTCGATCCGCTCCGGGACGAGCAACTGCCCGACGGGACCGGCGGGTTGGTCATCGGCGGCGGGTTCCCCGAGATGTACGCGCCCGAGCTGTCCGCCAACGAGCCGCTGCGCAAGGCCGTCGCGGAACTGGCGTTCGGCGGGGCGCCGGTCGCGGCCGAGTGTGCCGGACTGCTGTATCTGGCGCGGGAGCTCGACGGGCGGCCCATGTGCGGGGTGCTCGACGCCGTGGCCCGGATGGACGAGCGGCTCACCCTCGGCTACCGGGACGCCGTGGCCCTCGGCGACAGCGTGCTGGCCGCGGCCGGTACCCGGATGCGCGGACACGAGTTCCACCGGACCGTCGTGGAGCCCGGCGCCGGGCCGGCTCCCGCCTGGGGCATGCGCGCGCCCGAGCGGCGCGTCGAAGGATTCGTGCAGCAAGGCGTGCACGCGAGTTATCTGCACACGCACTGGGCGTCCGAGCCCGGTGTGGCCCGTCGGTTCGTCGAGAGGTGCCTGACGTCATGAGCAGCAAGCTGATCGGGGTCGGGGTGGGCCCCGGCGACCCGGAGCTGGTGACCGTCAAGGGCGTCAACGCCCTGCGCGCCGCCGAGGTCGTCGTCGTGCCCGTCATGGCCGCGCCGGACGGGAAGGACGGCGGCGAACGGGGGCGGGCCGAGGCGACCGTCCTGCACTACGTGCCCGAGGAGAAGGTCGTCCGGGTGGTGTTCGCGCTCAACGAGCGGAGCGACCGGGGGCGGCGCGAGGCCGCCTGGGACGCCGCCGGTGAGCGGGTCGCGGGCCTTCTCGGCCGGCACGGCACGGTCGCCTTCGCCACCATCGGCGACCCGAACGTGTACTCGACCTTCACCTACCTCGCCCACACCATCGCGGAGCTGGTTCCCGGCACGGTCGTGGAGACCGTCCCCGGTATCACCGCCATGCAGGAGCTCGCCGCGCGGTCGGGGGCCGTCCTCACCGAGGGGACCGAGCCGCTCACGCTCGTCCCGGTGACGGCGGGGTCCGCCGTGCTCAAGGACGCGCTGAACGGGCCCGGCACCGTGGTCGCGTACAAGTTCGGGCGGCAGGCCCGGGAGGTCGCCGAGGCGCTGCGCGACAGCGGACGGATCGACGACGCCGTCTGGGGGTCGGCGCTCGGCCTCGAGGACGAGTCGATCCGGCCGGCGGGCGAACTCGACGGTGAGCCGCTCCCCTACCTCTCGACGCTCATCGCGCCCGCGCCGCGTGACGGGAAACGCGGGGGCAAGCTGTGACCCCCGCCCACCCGGCGGACGCGCCACGCTCACGGGACGGCGCGCGTCCGGCCCGCCCGGCACACGCGGCGGACCCCCTGGACTCGCCATGGGCGGCGGGCCCTGCGGGCTCAGGACGCGAGGCCCACCACCAGCCAGATGAAGGCCACGCCGGCGACCGTGCACAGCAGGGTCGAGCGGGCGGGGTGCTCGTGGTGCGCCTCCGGCAGGATCTCGGCGGCGGCGAGGTAGAGGAGCACGCCGCCGAAGAGGCCGAGGTAGCCGCCGAGCAGCGGCTCGGGGATGGTGAAGAAGAGGGTGGAGGCGGCGCCGATCATGGGGGCCGCCGCGTCGGCGTACAGCATGAGCAGGGCCTTGCGGCGGGCGTTCCCGTACAGGCTCGTGATCGTGTACGTGTTGAAGCCGTCCGCGAAGTCATGGGCGATCACCGCCAGGGAGACCGCGAGGCCCATGCCGCCGCCGACCTGGAAGGCGGCGCCGATCGCGACGCCGTCCATCGCGCTGTGCCCGACCATCGCGGCGGCCGCCGTGAGGCCCACCTCGGGCGCCCGTCCGTCGTTCTCGTCCCCGCCGTGCGCGGCCTGGCGGTGGGCGAGCAGGCGTTCGACCAGATGGGCCAGCAGGAAGCCGGCCACGAAGAGGAGCAGCGCGGCCGGTACGCCGAACACCTCCGTGCCCGCCGCGGCCAGCGCCTCCGGCAGCAGGTCGAGGCCGACCACGCCGAGCATCAGCCCTCCGGCCAGGCCGAGGACCAGATGGCGGCGGTCGGTCACGCGCTGCGCCGTCCAGCCGCCGGCCAGCGTCATCAGGAACGCGCCGAGCGCGACGAGGACCGCCATAGGCCCTTGCTATCCGATCCACCCCCGGTCGCGCACCCGGGGCGACGGCCCCGCGCCCACCGAACCTTTCGCAGCACCCCAGATTTCTCGTAGGAGAGGACCGATTCCCATGGCCGATGCCCCCACCGGCAAAGTGACCTTCGTCGGTGCCGGCCCCGGCGCCGCCGACCTGCTGACGTTCCGCGCCGCGCGCGCGATCGCCGAGGCCGACGTCGTGATCTGGGCGGCGAGCCTGGTGCAGGCGGAGGTCCTCGACCACGCGCGCGAGGGCGCCGAGATCCTCGACTCCGCCACGATGTCATTGGAGGACGTCGTCGCCGTCTACGAGCGTGCTCGTGCGAAGGGACTGCGGGTGGCACGGATCCACTCCGGCGACCCGGCCCTGTGGGGCGGCACGCAGGAGCAGGTCGACCGGTGCGCCGAGCTCGGCGTCGAGACCGAGATCGTGCCCGGTGTCTCGTCCTTCTCCGCGGTGGCCGCGATCGCGCGGCGCGAGCTGACGATTCCCGAGGTCGCGCAGTCCGTGATCCTCACCCGGCTCGGCGGCGGCAAGACGCCGATGCCGCCCGGCGAGGAGGTACGGGAGTTCGCGAAGCACGGCACGACGATGGCGCTGTTCCTGTCGGCGGCGCGCAGCGGCCAGCTGGTGCGGGAGCTGCTGGAGGGCGGCTATCCGACGAACACACCGGTCGTGGTCGCCTACCAGGCGACCTGGCCGGAGGAGCTGATCGTGAAGTGCACGATCGGCACGCTGGAGGAGACCGTCAAGGAGCACAAGCTCTGGAAGCACACCCTCTTCCTGGTCGGCCCGGCGCTCGACGCGAGCGGCACCCGCTCGCACCTCTACCACCCCGGTCACTTCCACGGCTTCCGCAAGGCCGACCCGCAGGCGCGCGCCGAGCTGCGCGCCGCGCGCCGGAGCGGTGCCCAGGGCCCCGCGTCGTGAACGTGGACGTCGTCGGCCCGGAGGGGAAGTCGACCGCGGCGGAGGGCGAGCCGATCGGCGCGGCGGATGGGTCCGCCGCACCGGCGGACCGCTCCCGGGTGATCACCGTCGTCGGTACGGGCACGGGGGCGCCGCGGTCCCCGGACGTCACGGGCGCGCTCGCCGGGGCCGGGCTGGTCGTGGGTGCCGGGCGGCATCTGGCGGCGGCCGGGCTGCCCGAGCGGGCGGAGCGGGTGGTGCTCGGGCCGCTGGCACCCGCGCTGGACCGCATCGAGCGGTACGCGGACGACGGGGCACGCGGTGGCCCGGTCGTGGTGCTCGCTTCGGGCGACCCCGGGTTCTTCGGGATCGTACGGGCGCTGGCCGAGCGGTTCGGGGCCGAGCGGCTGGACGTGCGCCCCGGTGTCTCGTCGGTGGCGACCGCCTTCGCCCGGCTCGGGCTGCCCTGGGACGACGCGGTGGTGGTCAGCGCGCACGGGCGTGATCTTCGTACGGCCGTCCAGATCTGCCGGTCGGGGCCCAAGGCGGCCGTGCTGACCGGTCCGGGGTCCGGTCCCGCCGAGCTGGGCGCCGCCCTCGCCCGGCACGGCACGGAGCGGGTCCTCGTCGTGGCGAGCGCCCTCGGCGACCCGGAGCGCGAGCGCGTCGAGCGGGTCACGCCCGCCGAGGCCGCCGCCCGCGACTGGGGTACGGCGGTCAACGTCGTGCTGTGCCTGGACGAGTCGCGGGCCCTGAATCCCGTGCGGACGGTCGCGGGGCCGGCTGCCGGACCCGACCGATGGGCCCTGGACGAGAGCGAGTTCACCCACCGCGACTCGATGATCAGCAAGTTCGAGGTACGGGCGCTGGCGCTGGCCCGGATCGGACCGCGGCTCGGCGAGCTGGTCTGGGACGTCGGCGCGGGCTCGGGTTCCGTCGCCGTGGAGTGCGCGCGGTTCGGCGCCGCGGTGACGGCCGTCGAGAAGACCCGCGACGGCTGCGACCGTATCCGCGCCAACGCGGCGGCGCACGGCGTGGACGTGCGGGTCGTGCACGGGGCCGCGCCCACGGTGCTGTCCGAACTGGACGACCCGGACGCGGTCTTCATCGGCGGCGGCGGACGTGAACTGCCCGCCATCGTCACGGAGTGCGCGCGCCGGGCCCGGCGGGCCGTCGTGATCGCGATGGCCTCGCTCGACCGGGTGCCGGCCGCCCGGGACGCGCTCACCACCGCCGGATTCGCCTGCGACGGCGTCCTGTTGCAGTCGTCGCGGCTCGCCCCGCTGCCGGGTGACGTCTCCCGGCTCGCGGCGACCAATCCCGTCTTCGTGCTGTGGGGCGTCCGGCCTCCGGCCCGTACCGAAGGAGTTCCCCAGTGATCGGCCTGATTTCCGCCACGTCGGCGGGCGCGGCGGCCCGCGACCGGCTCGCCGCGGCCTGGTCCACGCGTGCCCGGGTGTACGACGGGCCGGTGGCGGACGCCGTGCGGCGGGCCTTCGGGGAGTGCGACCAGCTGGTGTGCTTCCTCGCCACGGGCGCGGTCGTACGGCTCGTCGCGCCTCTCCTCTCGGACAAGGGGTCGGACCCCGGAGTGGTGTGCGTCGACGAGGCGGGACGGTTCGCCGTGTCGCTGGTCGGCGGCCACGCCGGCGGGGCGAACGAACTCGCCCGCGAGGTCGGTGAGTTGCTCGGCGCCGAGCCGGTGGTGACGACGGCGACCGACGCGGTGGGGGTGCCCGGTCTCGACACCCTGGGCTTCCCGGTGGAAGGGGATGTCGCCGGGGTCTCGCGGGCCATGCTGGACGGCGAACCGGTGCTGCTGGAGGCGGAGTCGGTCTGGCCGCTGCCCGCGCTGCCGCCGAACGTGGGGAGCCCGGCGGCGGCGGGGGCCGCCGTCGTTCGCGTCTCGGACCGCGTACGTGAACCCGCCGCGCGCGAGGTCGTCCTGCGCCCGCCGTCCCTCGTGGTCGGGGTCGGCGCCTCCCGGGGCGCTCCCGTGGAGGAGGTCCTCGGGCTCGTCGAGGACGCTCTGCGGGAGGCCGGTCTTTCCGCCAGGTCGGTGGCCGCACTCGCCACCGTGGACGCCAAGTCCGGGGAGCCCGGCATCCTCGGCGCCGCCGCTCGGCTCGGGGTGACGGTCCTCACGTACAGCGCCGAGGAACTGGCGGCCGTGGCGGTCCCGAATCCCTCCGACGCGCCGCTCGCCGCCGTCGGAACGCCGTCCGTGGCGGAGGCCGCCGCACTGGTGGGCGGGGGCGAACTCCTCGTACCCAAACGGAAGTCGGCGCGGCCGGACGGGCGGCCCGCGATGGCGACCTGCGCGGTCGTGCGCCGGCCGGCCCGCGGGCGGCTCGCGGTCGTGGGCCTCGGTCCCGGCGCCCGCGATCTGCTCACCCCGCGCGCGACGGCGGAGCTGCGGCGGGCCGCGGTGCTCGTCGGGCTCGACCAGTACGTCGACCAGATCCGTGATCTGCTGCGGCCCGGCACGCTGATCCTGGAGTCGGGGCTCGGCGCCGAGGAGGAACGCGCACGCACGGCGGTGGCCGAGGCGCGCCGCGGGCAGGCCGTCGCACTGATCGGCAGCGGTGACGCGGGCGTGTACGCGATGGCGTCGCCCGCGCTGGCCGAGGCGTCCGACGACATCGACGTCGTCGGGGTGCCGGGCGTGACCGCGGCGCTCGCGGCCGGGGCGATCCTCGGCGCGCCGCTCGGCCACGACCATGTGTCGATCAGCCTGTCCGACCTGCACACACCGTGGGAGGTCATCGAGCGCCGGGTGCGCGCCGCGGCCGAGGCCGACATCGTCGTGACGTTCTACAACCCGCGCAGCCGGGGCCGGGACTGGCAGCTCCCCAAGGCGCTCGCGATCCTCGCGGAGCACCGGCAGCCGACGACTCCGGTGGGTGTGGTGCGCAACGCCTCGCGCCCGGACGAGTCGAGCCGGGTCACGTCGCTGGGGTCCCTGGATCCGGCGATCGTCGACATGATGACCGTGGTGACCGTGGGCAACACGGCGACCCGTGAGATCGCCGGGCGCATGGTGACACCGCGCGGCTACCGCTGGCAGGAGGAACCCAAGTGAGCGAAACGAGCCGGGTGTTCCCCGGGAGCCGGGTCGTGCACCCCATCGAGCAGGAGTCCTTCCGGCGGCTGCGTGCCCGTCTGGACACCTCGCACTTCCCGCCGCTGACACGCGCGGTGGTGGAGCGGGTGATCCACTCCGCCGCCGACCTGGAGTACGCGAGCGATCTCGTCACCGACGAGGACGTCCTGATACGGGCGCACGCGGCGCTGCACGCCGGGGCGCCGGTCGTGGTGGACGTCGAGATGGTGGCGGCGGGCATCACGCGCCGCGCCACGGTCTGCCGCCTCAAGGACGCCGAGTCGGGGCCAGGGCTGACGCGTTCGGCGCACGCGGTCCGGCTCGCGTACGAGCAGGTCGGGCCCGGCGCGCTGTGGGTGATCGGCTGCGCGCCCACCGCGCTGGAGGAGTTGCTGCGACTGGACGCCGGTCCGGCGCTCGTGATCGGTCTGCCCGTCGGGTTCGTCGGCGCGGCCGAGTCCAAGGCCGCGCTCCGCGAGAGCGGCCTGCCCGCCGTCAGCAACGTGTCCGAGAAGGGCGGTTCGGCGGTCGCGGCCGCCGCGCTCAACGCCCTGCTGTACCACCCTGTTCCCAAGGCCGACCAGGCCTCGCAAACCGCTCAGGCCGACCAGGCCGCGAAGACCGATCGGGCCGAGACGGCCCCGCCGACCGCTGAGGCCACCTCGGCCGCCAAGGAGACATCGTGACCACCCCGCCCCCCGCGCTGCTCATCGCCGGACACGGCACCCGGGACGAGGCCGGAGCCGAGGCCTTCCGTTCCTTCGTACGAGAGTTGGGGCGCCGCCATCCCGAACTGCCCGTCGCCGGGGGGTTCATCGAGCTGTCGCCGCCGCCGCTGGGCGACGCCGTGAGCGAACTCGTCGGGCAGGGGGTACGGCGTTTCGCCGCCGTGCCGCTGATGCTGGTGTCCGCCGGGCACGCCAAGGGTGACATCCCGGCGGCGCTGACCCGCGAGAAGGAGCGGCACCCCGGGATCTCCTACACGTACGGCCGTCCGCTGGGCCCGCATCCCTCGCTGCTCGCCGTGCTGGAGCGGCGCCTCGACGAAGCCCTCGGCGGAGGCGTCCTGACCCCCGAGGAGCGGGCCGAGGTGACGGTGCTGCTCGTGGGCCGCGGGTCCACCGACCCGGACGCCAACGCCGAGGTGCACAAGGCCGCGCGACTGCTGTGGGAGGGCCGGGGATACGCGGGCGTCGAGACGGCGTTCGTGTCCCTGGCGGCGCCGGACGTGCCGTCCGGCCTGGACCGCTGTGTGAAGCTGGGCGCGCGCCGGATCGTGGTCCTGCCCTATTTCCTGTTCACCGGTATCCTGCCGGACCGGGTGCGGCGGCAGACGGAGGACTGGGCCGCCGCTCACCCGCGGGTCGAGGTGGGCTCCGCCGAGGTCATCGGCCCCGAGCCCGAGCTGCTCGATCTGGTCATGGAGCGCTACCGGGAGGCGGTGAAGGGTGATCTGCGGATGAACTGCGACTCCTGCGTCTACCGGATCGCGCTGCCCGGCTTCGAGGACAAGGTGGGGCTCCCCCAGCAGCCGCACTTCCACCCGGACGACGACGGCCACCACGACGGACACGGTCACCACCATCACGGGGGACACACGCATTCCCATGCGAGCTGAAGAGGCCGCCGAGGGCGGGCACGATCTGCGGCACCACGGAGACGCCGAGGTGCGCGACGACGGATCCAAGCTCACCGATCTCGCCGTGAACGTCCGCGCGGACACCCCGCCCACCTGGTTGCTCGACCGGATCACCGCGTCGCTGCCGGGGCTCGCTGCCTACCCGGACGGACGGGCCGCGCGGGCCGCGGTGGCGGCGCGGCACGGGCTGCCGGTGGAGCGGGTGCTGCTCACGGCGGGCGCGGCCGAGGCCTTCGTGCTGCTCGCGCGGGCGCTGGGGGTACGCCGGCCGGTCGTCGTGCATCCGCAGTTCACGGAGCCGGAGGCCGCGCTGCGGGACGCCGGGCACACGGTGGGCCGCGTCCTGCTGCGCGAGGAGGACGGCTTCCGGCTCGACGCGGCGGCCGTCCCCGAGGACGCCGACCTGGTCGTGATCGGCAATCCGACCAATCCGACGTCCGTCCTGCACCCGGCGGCGGCGATCGCCGAACTGGCCCGCCCCGGGCGGGTGCTGGTGGTCGACGAGGCGTTCATGGACGCGGTGCCGGGTGAGCGCGAGGCGCTGGCCGGGCGGACGGACGTGCCCGGACTCGTCGTGCTGCGCAGTCTCACGAAGACGTGGGGGCTCGCGGGCCTGCGGATCGGCTATGTGCTCGCCGATCCCGGGACGATCGCCGCACTGGAGCGCGCCCAGCCGCTCTGGCCCGTCTCGACGCCCGCGCTCGCGGCGGCCGAGGCCTGCATGTCCTCGCAGGCGCTCGCCGAGGCGGCGCACGCGGCGCGGCGGATCGCCACGGACCGTGCCCATCTGGTGGCGGGGCTGCGGGAGTTCGGCTGTTCGGACGGGCTACGGGTGGTGGAGCCGGCGGAGGGACCGTTCGCCCTGGTACGGCTGCCGCGAGCCGCCGGGGTGCGCCGGGTTCTTCGCGATCTCGGGTTCGCGGTGCGGCGCGGGGACACGTTCCCCGGGCTCGGGGACGAGTGGCTGCGGATCGCGGTGCGGGACCGGGCGACGGTCAACCGGTTCCTGCAGGCGCTGGACCGGGCGATGACCGTGAGCGGAAGCACGGGCGGAGGCGGAACGGGGATTGTCCCGCCCCGGCAGCCCCTTCCCCCGCCCTCGTCCGGCCCGTGACCGGAGCCGCCGCCCCGGACCTCTTCCTCGGCCTGAACGGCCTGGTCCTCGGGCGCCGGACAGGCTGAGGCCGTTCAGCCCGTCCGGCGCCCGAGGAGCGGGACCCGCCGGAGCTCAGGGCGGCGGGGCCCCGGCGGGTGCCCGCACCTCGTTCAGGGAGACCGCGAGCGGGACGTTCAGGGTCTTGTCGAGGAGGGACACGTCGAGTCCGGTGCGGAGGACGACTGCGCTCGCGCGACCGTGGTCGGTGGTCGCGTGGGCGGAGCCCGTGCCCGCCAGCGCGGTGGGACCCGTGGCGAGGACGGTGGGACCAGCGGTGACGGCGAAACGGCGTGCGGACACACGGTGGTTGATGCTGTTCAAGGGTGGGACCGTTCCTGAGGGCTGAGCGGGATTAAGTCCTGTTGCCAGGATCCGTGCTCAGCCGTGTGCCCGAACGGTGTTGGGCACGCTGGTCCCCCGTGTTCGCTCCGCGTCCGGGCGGCACGGATCGTGTCCGTGGTCCGGGAACGCGGGGACGGATTCCCTCACGCCCGGAAACGCCTGGTTCGGCCTGGACGGTCCGATGCCCGCGACGATCGCTCTGGTCGTCGCGGGGCGGTGCCGTCCGTCGCCGGATCGGGTGTCCCTGACCCGTGTTCGCCGTATCAGCGCATGGCCCGTGTTCGCCGTACCGGCCGCGCGAGCCGGGCGGTACGTGTCAGCCGACGATCCGCCCGTTGAGGACCACCCGACGCGGAGCCGCCAGCACCCGTACGTCCGCGCGCGGGTCCCCCTCGTGGACCACGAGGTCCGCGGGTGCCCCCTCGTCGAGGCCGGGCCTCCCGAGCCAGCGCCGGGCGCCCCAGGCGGTGGCGGAGAGCGCCTCGACGGGTGGGATGCCGGCGGTGACGAGCTCGGCGACCTCGGCCGCGACCAGACCGTGCGCGAGGGAGCCGCCCGCGTCGGTGCCGACGTAGACCGGGATGCCGGCGTCGTAGGCGGCGCGCACGGTGTCGTAGCGGCGCTCGTGCAGACGTCGCATGTGCGCCGACCACTGGGGGAACCTGGCCTCGCCGCCGGCCGCGAGCCGCGGGAAGGTGGCGATGTTCACGAGTGTGGGGACGATGGCGACACCGCGCTCGGCGAAGAGCGGGACGGTGTCCTCGGTGAGGCCGGTGGCGTGCTCGATACAGTCGATGCCCGCCTCGACCAGGTCGCGGAGCGAGTCCTCGGCGAAGCAGTGCGCGGTGACCCGGGCGCCGAGCCGGTGCGCCTCGGCGATCGCCGCCTCGACCGCCTCGCGGGGCCAGCAGGCGCTCAGGTCGCCGGTGCCGCGGTCGATCCAGTCGCCGACGAGTTTGACCCAGCCGTCGCCGCGCCGGGCCTCCTGGGCGACGTACGCGACGAGGTCCTCGGGCTCGATCTCGTGGGCGTAGTTGCGGATGTAGCGGCGGGTGCGGGCGATGTGCCGGCCCGCACGGATGATCTTCGGGAGGTCGTCGCGGTCGTCGATCCAGCGGGTGTCGGAGGGCGAGCCGGCGTCCCGGAGGAGGAGAGTGCCGGCGTCGCGGTCGGTCAGCGCCTGCTTCTCGGAGACGTCCGCCGGGACCGGGCCGTGCGCGTCGAGCCCGACATGGCAGTGCGCGTCGACCAGGCCGGGCAGTGCCCAGCCCTCGACGGTGCGGATGTCACGGGCGCCGCCGGGGCGCTCGTACGAGATCCGGCCGCCGACGACCCACAGCTCGTCGCGGACGTCGTCGGGTCCGACGAGGACCCGCCCCTTCACGTGCAGTACCGGGTGATCGCTCATGGAAATCACCTTAGTGAGGCGGCTCCCCCTGCCCACTCGGCCGGTCCGGCTTCCCGCCCGGCCCGTCCGGCTTCCCGCCCGACCGGTCCTGGCCGGTCCTATTCGTGGTCCGTCGCGTCCGGTGTCCTGTCCTCCTCGACGTCCGCCCTCGCCGGGTCGAGCAGCCTGGACAGGAAGTGCCGTGTCCGCTCCTGGGCCGGGTTGCCGATGACCTGCGCCGGGGCGCCCTCCTCGACGATCACGCCGCCGTCCATGAACACGACCCGGTCGGCGACCTCGCGCGCGAAGGACATCTCGTGGGTGACGACCATCATCGTCATGCCCTCGTCGGCGAGCATCCGCATGACGGCGAGCACGTCTCCGACGAGCTCGGGGTCGAGCGCCGAGGTCGGCTCGTCGAAGAGCATCACATCGGGCCCCATCGCGAGCGCGCGGGCGATCGCGACGCGCTGCTGCTGGCCGCCGGAGAGCGAGGCCGGATAGGCGCCGGCCTTCTCCCCGAGGCCCACCCGGTCGAGGTTCTCGGCGGCGATCCGGGCCGCCTCCGCCTTGTCCCGGCCGAGCACCCGGCGCTGCGGCAGCGTGAGGTTGCCGGTCACCGACAGATGGGGGAAGAGGTTGAACTGCTGGAAGACCATGCCGATACGGCGGCGTACGGCGTCGATGTCGACGTCGGGGTGGGTGACCTCCGTACCGCCGACGAACACCTGACCCTTGCTGGGCTCCTCCAGGAGGTTCACACAGCGGAGCAGGGTCGACTTGCCGGAACCGGACGGCCCGATGACACAGACCACCTCGCCCTGCCCGACCTCCAGGTCGATGCCGCGCAGCACCTCGTTGTCGCCGAAGGACTTGTGGAGATCCTTCACCTGGACCTCGGGGGTGGTCACTTGGTGGCCTCCTTCCTCTTGGCTTCGAGATGTCGTGCGAGGAAGCCGAGCGGGATCGTGACGAGCAGGTAGCACAGGCCCGCGACCAGGATCGGCGTGGAGTTGGCGGTCGTGCTGGCCAGGTCACGACCGTACTTGGACAGCTCGCGCTCCTCCAGGGTGACGCCGAGGAACAGCACCAGCGAGGAGTCCTTGAAAAGGGTCACGAGTTCGTTGGTGAGCGGCGGGACAATGATCCGGAACGCCTGCGGGACGATGATCGAGACCATGGCCCGCGCATGCGAGAAGCCCAGCGAACGGGCCGCCTCCATCTGCCCCTTGGGCACGGCCTGGATGCCCGCGCGGAAGGTCTCGGCCATGTAGGCGGCCCCCACCAGGCCGAGCGCGATGGCGACCTTTCCGTACGTTCCGCCCGGGATCTCCGTGCCCGGGAACGCGAGCGGTACCGCGACGCCCACGAAGATGAAGATCACCAGGGCGGGCAGACCGCGGAAGACCTCGATGTAGATTCCGGCCGCCCAGCGGTAGGGGCCCACCGACGACAGGCGCATCAAGGCGATGACGATGCCCAGTACGAGCCCGACGACGAAACCGAACGTCGTGTAGAGGACGGTGTTCTTCAGCGCCAGCGTGATGACTTCCGGGAACATCTGCTTGACCAGGTCCCACTGGAAGAACTGGTTCTTCAGACGGCCCCAGTCCGCCGTGACCGCGAAGGCGATCACGACGGCGACGAAGACGACGTACTGCGCGCCGCGTGAGAGCGAGCGCTTCTGGCGCCGGCTCAGGCCGGACCTGCGGGGCTGGAGGGGTGTGTCGCCACCACTCATGAGGCGGACGGGGAGGCGGAGGCCGCGGCCGCGTCGTACGGGCCGATCCACTGCTCGTAGAGCTTCTTGTACGTGCCGTCGGCCTTCGCGTCCGCGATGGCCTTGTTGATGGCGGCGACGAGCTTGGTGTTGCCCTTCTTCACCGTGAAGCCGTACTGCTCACCGGTGTTGATGTTGTCGGCCACCTTGAAGGCGTCGGCGTTGGCCTTGTCCTTGAGCCAGCCTTGGACGACCGGGTAGTCGATGATGACGGCCTGCACCTGACCGCTGCGCAGCCCGCTGAGGACCGCGTCGGAGGACTCGAAGGAAACCGGGTCGAAGCCCTGCTTCTTGGCGTAGTCCTCACCGGTCGTCTGCGCCTGGGCGCCGAGCTTCTTGCCCTTCGCCTTGACGTCGGCGAGGGAGGTGATGCCGCTGTTCTTGGCGACCAGGACCCCCTGGGTGGCGTCGAAGTACGGGTCGGAGAAGTCGACGTTCTTCTTGCGCTCCGGCGTGATCGTCATACCGGCGGCGGCGAGGTCGCACTGCTCGGAGTTGAGGAACGCGCCCGTCTTGAAGTTCTCGAAGGGGGTGTCGACGACGGCCTGCTTCACGCCGAGGTTCTTGGCGACCAGGTCGATCAGCGAGACGTCGAAGCCCTGCACCTTGCCGTCGATCTCAGACTGGAAGGGCGGGTACGGCAGGTGGGTGCACGTCGTGAGCTGACCGCTCTTGACCAGCGGGACCCCGCTCGCGGTCGTGGTCTTTCCGCCCCCGTTGTCCGAGGAACAACCGGCCACGAGCAGCAGCCCGGCCGTGGCGGTGGTGGCGGCCAGAATGCGGGTCCGGCGTCCGGGGACCGAGTACACGGAGACCTCCTGTGAGGGGGAACAGAGGGATCCGATTATAAGGAAAGGTTTGAGATCCTCAAATCAATCCGATGGTCACTGAGCCGTCTGGCCTCAGAATTCGCCGGTCCGGGTGCGCCACGGGCCGCCGGTTACGCTCGGGTCGTCGACCCCACCGTGAGCGAAGAGAGCACCACCGTGACCCACCCCTTCCTTGACCTGGCGCCGCTGAGCGCCGCCCGCTTCGCGTCGATCGAGGACCGGGTCGCCCGGCTGCTCTCCACCGAGCAGGACGTCGTGATCATGCAGGGCGAGGCACTGCTGCCCCTGGAGGGGGCCATTCGGGGCACGGCCGGTCCCGGCACCACCGCGCTGAACGTCATCACCGGCCCCTACGGCCAGACCTTCGGGAACTGGCTGCGGGACTGCGGGGCGACCGTGATCGACCTGGCGGTGCCGTTCCACACCGCGGTCACCGCCGAACAGGTCCGCGAGGCCTTCGACGAGCACCCGTCGATCGACTTCGTGTCGCTCGTGCACGCCGAGGCGGCCACCGGGAACACCAACCCGGTGGCGGAGATCGGCGAGGTCGTACGGGAGAGGGGCGCGCTCTTCTACCTGGACGCCGTCGCGTCGATCGGCGCCGAGCCGGTGCTGCCGGACGCCTGGGGCGTCGACCTGTGCGTGATCGGAGCGCAGAAGGCGATGGGCGGTCCCGCCGGGGTGTCGGCGGTGTCGGTGAGCGAGCGGGCGTGGGCGCGGATGGCCGCGAACCCCGGCGCCCCGCGCCGCTCCTACCTCTCCCTGCTGGACTGGAAGGAGCGATGGGTCGACGCGGGCCGCACCGCTCTGCCGCACGCCCCGGCGCAGCTGGAGATGCTGGCACTGGAGGCGTGTGTCGAGCGGATCGAGGGCGAGGGTCTCGACGTGGTGATGGCCCGTCACGCCTCGGCGGCCGCGGCCACCCGGGCGGGAGCCGTGGCCCTCGGCGGGGGCCTCGCGCCGTATGTGGACGCAGCCTCCGACGCGGCGCCCGTGGCCACCACGCTGCGGGTGGCGGAGGACGTGGACGCGTCCGCCGTGGTCGCCAAGGCGCTGGCCGCGGATCCCTCGCTGCCGCTCGCTGCAGGTGGCGGCGCTCTCGCGGCGTCGATGATCCGCGTGAACCACTACGGCCCCGACGCCACCCGGGGTGCCGTCCATGCCTGCCTCGCGGGACTGGGCTCGGCACTGGCCGAGTCCGGCTTGCCGGTGGACCTGGAGGGGGCGCGCCGGGCCGTGGCACTGGCCTGGGGCTGACGCCGAGGCGACCGGCGGAGGTGTCCGCGCCTCCGCCGGGACGCGGGATCCCGGCTCGCCGGGACGGGAGCCAGGGGCGGGAGGCCGGCCTGCCGGGGCGCGAGAGGCGGGGGCCCGGCACCCCGGCCTGCCGGGGCGCGGGAAGCCGGACCCGGAACCCTGACGCGAAAATACGGCGGGATTACACGTCTCCTTCTCGCACTCACCCTGTGCTCAATTCCGAGCGGAATGTCGGGCGCGGCTATTGCCCGGCACGGCTTCCCGCAATCTTCTGCCCGCTCACCGCGTACCTAAACGCAAAGATTTCGCGAACACCGAAGAAGCGATTCGAGCAGGTCACCTGCACATTTCACCCCTGTGACGGACTCCACAACGCGTCCGTTTCATGCGGTATTTTACGGGCGAAACCGGTACGTAAAGTCGCATACGATGTCGGCCTTTCACGGGCGCGTGATAACACATGGGCGCGCCGCAGGTAACCCCGTCCGACGATGCAATTTGAACTTTCCGTCGGTAAATTCAATCCGCATGACCGCCGCACCCACAGACCTGTCAGCGGAATTCCTGGAAATGCCGGAGGGCCTTCGGATCGACCGTCCGGAGGTGGCCGACGGAGCCGCCCTCTGGCGTATCGCCAAGGACTCCCGAACCCTCGACCTGAACTCCTCGTACAGCTATCTGCTGTGGTGCCGTGACTTCGCCGGCACCTCGGCGGTGGCGCGCGACGCCGAGGGACGGCCCGTCGGTTTCGTCACCGCGTACGTGCGCCCCGAGCGTCCCCGCACGCTCCTGGTGTGGCAGGTGGCCGTCGACGCGGCGCACCGTGGCCGCGGACTGGCGGCACGACTGCTCGACGGGCTGACCGCGCGGGTGGCGGCCGAGCGGGGGCTGTCCGTCGTCGAGACGACCATCACGCCGGGCAACACCGCCTCCGAGCGCCTGTTCACGTCGTTCGCACGGCGTCATGGCGCGGACGTCGAGCGCGAGGTGCTGTTCGAGACAGGTCAGTTCCCGGACGGACCGCACGACCCCGAAGTGCTGTACCGCATCGGCCCGTTCGCCCGCTGATCCTCGTCCTCCCGCACGATCCGCTCCCCCACCTTCTTCCTCCCCCACGTTCTTCTCCCCCGCGTCATTTCTCCCCCACCTTCTTCCTCCCTCACGTACTTCCTCCCCCCACGCACAGAGGAGCGATTCGCCGTGACCATCACCCCGCCGGACCTGAGTGTCTTCGAGACCCTTGAGTCGGAGGTGCGCAGCTACTGCCGCAACTGGCCCACCGTCTTCGACCGGGCCCGGGGCAGCCGCATGTACGACGAGGACGGCCACGAGTACCTCGACTTCTTCGCCGGTGCCGGGTCCCTGAACTACGGGCACAACAACCCCGTGCTCAAACGGGCCCTGCTCGACTACCTGGAGCGCGACGGCGTCACCCACGGGCTCGACATGTCGACGACAGCCAAGCGCGGCTTCCTGGAGACCTTCCAGAACCTGGTGCTGCGCCCGCGCGATCTGCCGTACAAGGTGATGTTCCCCGGGCCGACCGGCACCAACGCCGTCGAGTCCGCGCTGAAGCTCGCGCGGAAGGTGAAGGGGCGCGAGGCGATCGTGTCGTTCACCAACGCCTTCCACGGGATGTCACTCGGCTCGCTCGCCGTGACCGGCAACGCCTTCAAGCGGGCGGGGGCCGGTGTCCCACTGGTGCACGGCACCCCGATGCCGTTCGACAACTACTTCGACGGCCGGGTCCCGGACTTCCTGTGGTTCGAACGGCTCCTGGAGGACCAGGGGTCGGGGCTCAACCGGCCCGCCGCGGTGATCGTCGAGACGGTGCAGGGCGAGGGCGGCATCAACGTCGCGCGGCCCGAGTGGCTGCGCGCCCTGGCCGACCTGTGCGAGCGCCGCGACATGCTGCTGATCGTCGACGACATCCAGATGGGCTGCGGCCGGACCGGCGCGTTCTTCTCCTTCGAGGAGGCCGGGGTCGTGCCCGACATAGTGACCGTCTCCAAGTCCATCAGCGGGTACGGGCTGCCGATGTCGCTGTGCCTGTTCAAGCCGGAGCTGGACATCTGGGAGCCGGGCGAGCACAACGGCACCTTCCGCGGCAACAACCCGGCGTTCGTCACGGCCGCCGCCGCCCTGGAGGCCTACTGGGCCGACGGCTCCGCCATGGAGAAGCAGACCCGTGCCCGCGGCGAGCAGATCGAACAGGCGCTGATCTCCATCACCGAGGAGAACCTCGCCGACATCAAGGAGTACCGGGGCCGCGGGCTGGTCTGGGGCGTCGAGTTCAAGGACAAGACCCGCGCCGGACGCGTCGCACAGCGCGCCTTCGAACTCGGGCTGCTCATCGAGACGTCCGGCCCCGAGAGCGAGGTCGTGAAACTGCTGCCCGCGCTCACCATCACCCCCGACGAGCTCGACGAGGGCCTGCGGACCCTCGCCCGCGCCGTCCGCGAGACCGCCTGACCGGCCGGCCGGGAACCCCTGAACCCGGGCGGCGCGAGAGACCACGAGAAGCACGAGAAGCACGAGAGAGAGGCATCGCACCACCGTGATAGTCCGTTCGTTCAAGGATCTCGAAGGCACCGACCGGCACGTGAAGGCGGCGTCCGGTACGTGGGAGAGCAAGCGCATCGTCCTCGCCAAGGAGAAGGTCGGCTTCTCCCTGCACGAGACGATCCTGTACGCGGGTACGGAGACGCGGATGTGGTACGCGAACCACATCGAGGCCGTGCTCTGCGTGGAGGGCGAGGCCGAGCTCACCAATGACGAGACCGGCGAGAAGCACTGGATCGCGCCCGGGACGATGTACCTGCTGGACGGCCACGAGCGCCACACCATGCGCCCCAGGACCGACTTCCGGTGCGTCTGCGTCTTCAACCCGCCCGTCACCGGACGGGAGGACCACGACGAGAACGGCATATACCCCCTGCTCACCGAACCCGAGGAGGTGTGACACACCGATGACCACACTCACCGATCTGTACCCCAGCCGAGGCGCCACCGAAGTGGCGCTGCCCCGCCAGGACCCGGTCGTCTGGGGCGCGCCGGGCGAGCCCGGCCCGATCCCGGTCCTCGAACTCCAGTCGTACGAGCGCGACGGCTTCCTCTCCGTGGAGGAGCTCATCAGCGAGGACGAGGTCGCCGTCCACCGGCAGGAGCTGGAGCGGCTCGTCACCGATCCGGCGATCCGCGCCGACGAGCGTTCGATCGTCGAGCCGAGGACGCAGGAGATCCGGTCCGTCTTCGAGGTGCACCGGATCAGCGAGGTCTTCGCCCGGCTCGTGCGCGACGAGCGCGTGGTCGGCCGGGCCCGGCAGATCCTCGGCTCGGACGTGTACGTCCACCAGTCGCGGATCAACGTCAAGCCGGGTTTCGGGGCCAGTGGCTTCTACTGGCACTCGGACTTCGAGACCTGGCACGCCGAGGACGGGCTGCCGAACATGCGGACGGTGTCCGTCTCGATCGCGCTGACCGAGAACCACGACACCAACGGCGGCCTGATGATCATGCCGGGGTCGCACAGGACGTTCCTCGGGTGCGCGGGGGCCACGCCGAAGGACAACTACAAGCGGTCGCTCCAGATGCAGGACGCGGGAACGCCCTCGAACGAGGCGCTCACCCGCCTCGCGGACCGCCACGGCATCAAGCTGTTCACGGGCCGGGCCGGTTCGGCGACCTGGTTCGACTGCAATTGCATGCACGGCTCGGGGGACAACATCACCCCGTTCCCGCGCAGCAACGTCTTCATCGTCTTCAACAGTGTGGACAACGCGGCGGTGGAACCCTTCGCGGCCCCGGTACGCAGGCCGGAGTTCATCGGGGCGCGGGATTTCACGCCGGTGCGGTGAACTCCGGCGGGGTGAGCGGGAGATCGAGCGGCCCCGGGGGAGCACGTGCTCCCCCGGGGCCGTCGGCCGTGTCAGCCGGCCAGCACGTCCAGGAGACGGTCGACGTCGGCGGGCGTGTTGTAGAGGTGGAACGACGCCCGCAGGTTGCCCACGCGGTTGGACACCTCGATGCCGGCCCGGCTCAACTCGCCCTGCCGGTGGCCTAGTCCGGGCACGGAGACGATGGCGGAGCCGGGCGCGGGCAGCACCTCGTGGTCCAGCGCGGCCAGCCCCGCACGGAACCGTCCGGCGAGAGCCAGGTCGTGCTCGTGTACGGCGTCCACGCCGAGTTCCTCGATCAGGGCGAGGGAGTGGCGCACCCCTGCATGGGTGAACAGGGCGGGGCTGACGTCGAACCGGCGGGCGGAGTGGGCGAGTTCCCGCACCGGGCCGTAACAGGCGTCCCAGGGCCGCTCCGCGGCGACCCAGCCGGCGTACAGCGGGGTGAGCCCGCCGAAGTCCTCGGGCACCACGAGGAAGGCCGCGCCGTGCGGGCCCAGCAGCCACTTGAAGGTGGTGCACACGGTGAAGTCGTAGTTGTCCGCGTCGATCGGCAGCCAGCCCGCCGCCTGTGAGAAGTCGACGTACGTGCGCGCCCCGTGGGTGCGGGCCGCCTCGCGCAGCGCGGGCAGGTCGGCGATCCGGCCGTCGGCGGACTGGGCGGCGCTGACCGCGACGAGCGCCGTGCCGGGCCGTACGGACTCGGCGAGCCGCTCCAGCGGTACGGCGCGCACCTTGAGGTCACCGCGGACGTGGAACGGGTTCAGCACGGAGGTGAAGTCGTCCTCGGCGGTGAGGACTTCGGACCCCGGGGCCAGCCCGGAGGCGACCAGCGCGGTCTGGGCCGCGACGGACGGGCCGGCCGCGACCCGGGCGGCCGGGACACCGGCCAGCCGGCCGAAGGAGGCGCGGGCCAGCTCGACGTCCTCGAAGAGGGAGTCGATCGGCCTGCCCGCGGCCCGCAGGGCCACCGCCTCGTGCATGGCCGCGACGGTACGGGCGGGGAGCAGGCCGCTGCTCGCGGTGTTCAGAAACGTGCTCTTCGGGGCGAACTCGGCACGGACGAGGGTCTCGAAGATCTCCATAAGACCACTGTGCGCCCGGAAGATACCCAAGTCCATTGCGGACTTTTACGTGGTTTACCCAAGCAGCACTTATGAATGGGCCCCGACCTGCGTCTTCCGGCGCCGGGGCCCCTTCCGCGCTTCTCAGTTCCGCGGAACGGCGCAACCGTCCGGGCCGCACGCCTCGGCGTCGGCGCCCTCGTCCTGAAGCAGCGTGAGCCGCGGACGCTCGCCCCAGGCCTGGGCCAGCGCCTGGGCGAAGACCTCGGCGGGCTGTGCGCCCGAGACCCCGTACGTGCGGTCGAGGACGAAGAAGGGGACGCCGTTCGCGCCCAGCTCGGCGGCCTCGCGCTCGTCGGCGCGGACGTCGTCGGCGTAGGCCGCCGGGTCGGCGAGCACCCCGCGGGCCTCGTCGGCGTCGAGCCCGGCGGCGACGGCCAGCTCCACGAGCCGCTCGTCGTCACCGAAGACGGTCCGCTCCTCCGCGAAGTTGGCCTTGTAGAACAGGCCGATCAGCTCGTCCTGCCGGCCTCGCGCCTTGGCGAGGTGGAGCAGGCGGTGCATGTCGAAGGTGTTGCCGTGGTCGCGGTCCCTGGTGCGGTACGCGAGGCCCTCGGCGGCGGCCTGCGTGCCGAGGTTCTCCTCGCCCGCCTGCGCCTGCGCCTCGCTCATGCCGTACTTCTTGGTGAGCATCGTGAGCACCGGCTGGATGTCGCCCTTGGCGCGGCCGGGGTCCAGCTCGAACGAACGGTGCACGACCTCGACCTCGTCACGGTGCGGGAAGGTTTCGAGCGCCTTCTCGAAACGGGCCTTTCCGACATAGCACCAGGGGCAGGCGATGTCGGACCAGATCTCGACGCGCATTCTTCGGCTCTCTCCAGGTCGTACGGATACGGGACACCCTCCAGGGACGTCGTTAAGTGAACATTCAAGCGGCTCGGGTCATTCCCCGGGCCCGGCCGCCCGCCCTGCCCCGCCGGCCCGCCCGGCCCCGTCCGCACGCCCGGCCCCGTCCGCACGCCCGGCCCCGTCCGCACGCCCAGCCACGGCGTACCGCAGATACAGGTGGTGATCACCCTCCGCGGGCGGGTTCTCCGGATCGGGGACCCAGCCCAGGCGGGCGTAGAAGGCCTGCGCGCGCAGGTTGTCGGTGTGCACGTCGAGGGTCGCCGCGCGCATCCCGTCCGCCTGCCACTCCGCCACGCAGGCCGTGTGCAGGGCCCTGCCGATGCCGGTGCGCCAGTGGCCGGGATCGACGTGGAACTGGAAGAGCCTGACCGTGTCGGCGGGCGCGCCGTCGGCCGTACGGAACGAGGCGATGCCGACGATCCGGCCCTGCGTGACGGCGCACAGCGCATGTCCGTCGGGGCGGGCGATGGAGCCGCGCCACGCCTCGGCCCAGTCGACGTCACCCTGCGGCACGCCGTCCGGGTAGTACGTCGAGCGGGCCCGGAAATGCAGATCGGCGATGGTCTCGGCCTCGGCGGGCAGGGCGGTGCGGATCACCAGCGCGCCGGTCACACGTCCACTGATCATGCAACGGAGGACGTCATGGCTCCGGTCACGGTTCCGATCCCGGCTCCGGTCGCGATTTTGGTCACGGTTCCGTGCCGGCTGAACTGGGTCCGGTACGCGCTCGGGGTGAGACCGGTCCGGCGGACCACGTGGGCGCGCAACGAGTCGGCCGTGCCGAGTCCGCAGGCCGCGGCCACCTGATCCATCGGCAGGGTCGTCGTCTCCAGGAGTTCCTTCGCGCGTTCGACGCGCTGGTGCAGCAGCCACTGGAGGGGGCTGACCCCGCTCTCGGCGTGGAACCTGCGGGTGAGGGTGCGCACGCTGACACCCGCGTGCCGGGCCAGGTCCGTGAGTGTCAGCGGCTTGTCGAGGTTGCGCATGGCCCAGCCGCGGGTGTCGGCACAGGCGTTGCCTCGCTCGGGGGGCAGCGGGGTCTGGGTGAACTGGGTCTGGCCGCCGGGCCGTACGGGAGCGACCAGGGCGAGGCGTGCGACCTCGTTGGCGACGGCGGCGCCGTAGTCGGTGCGGATGACGTGCAGACACAGGTCGATGCCGGCGGCGTAGCCGGACGACGTCAGGAACGGCCCGTCCTGCACGTACAGCACGTCTCCGCGCAGCTCGACCTGCGGGTAGCGCCGGCGCATCACCTCGGCGTGGGCCCAGTACGTGGTGGCCCTGCGGCCCTGGAGCAGGCCCGCCTCGGCGAGCTGGAAGGCGCCGGTGCAGATGGACGCGATGCGCTTGCCCGCGGCGGCCGCCTCGCGGAGCGCCGCCACGATCCGCGGGTCCGGCTCGAACGGCGCCCCGGTGCCCGCGACGACCACCGTGTCCGCGTCCCGCACGGCCTCCAGACCGTGCGGGACGTGCAGGTCGAGTCCACCGGTCGTGGGCACGGGTCCCGGCTCGGCCGTGCAGACGACCACCTCGTAACCCGGCCGGCCGTCCACCACGACCTTGCCGAACAGCATCTCCGGCATCGCGAGGTTGAACAGCGCGACGGGGGAAGGGGCGATGACGGTGACGCGGTGCGGGGCGAGCCGCTCGGGCATGGCCAGAACCTCCGGAAGCATGGCGTTCAGGCCACTACTGTACGGCGCCGCGGGTCCACAGCATGGGGACATGCCAACGAACCAGATGTCCAGGGCCTCCGAACCCGTCCTCAGTCAGGGGGAGTCGGGGTCAGAGTCGGGGTCCGGGAAGCCCTCCTCCGCACTCACCCTCACCGCCTCCCTGCTCGGCTTCGCGCTGACCTGTCTCGACGCGTCCGTGGTGAACGTGGCCCTCCCCACGATCGGCTCCTCCTTCGGCGCCGGGATGTCCGGCCTTCAATGGGTGGTGGACGCCTACACCCTGGCCTTCGCCGCGCTGATGCTGTCCACCGGCGCCTTCTCGGACCGGGTCGGGGCGAGCCGGGCGTACGCGCTGGGCACCGTGGTGTTCACGCTCGCCTCGGCGGCCTGCGGACTTGCCCCGAACCTGCCTGCCCTCGTCGGTGCCCGGGTGGTGCAGGGTGTGGCGGCGGCGGTCGTGCTCCCGGCCTCGCTGGCGCTGGTGCGGCAGGCGTACCCGGAACCGGCGCGGCGGGCACGCGCGGTGGCCGCCTGGGCGGCGGGCGGTTCGCTGGCGGTGGCGCTCGGGCCGGTGGCCGGCGGCGCGCTGATCGCGGCCTGGAACTGGCGGGGCATCTTCTTCGTCAATCTGCCGGTGGGCGCGGTGATCCTGCTGCTGCTCCTCCGGGCCCCGCGCTCGCGGCCCCGCCCGGCCCCGCTGGACCTGCCCGGCCAGCTGACGGCGGTGGTGGCCCTCACCGCGCTGACCTTCGCGGTGATCGAGGGCGGGACGGCGGGCCGGGTCGCGCTGCTGACGGCAGTGGTCGCGGGCGCCGCGTTCCTGCGGATCGAGGCGCGCCAGGCGCACCCCGTGGTGCCGCTCGGCCTGTTCCGAAACCGGACCGTGGCCACGGCGGTCGCCGTGGGCTCGGCGGTCAGCGTGGCCTTCTACAGCATGGTGTTCGTCTTCTCGCTCTTCTTCCAGCAGGTCCAGCATCACTCCGCGCTGTACGCCGGGCTGCTGTTCCTGCCGATGACGAGCCTGATCGCGGTGACGAACGTGGTGGCCGGCAAGATCACGGGGCGCTACGGGCCGCGGCTGCCGATGCTGGTGGGACAGCCGGTGGCCGCCGCCGGGCTGCTCGCCCTCCTCTGCGTCGACGCCCGCACGTCCCCGGTGCTGGTGGCCGTCCTGCTGGTCCCGCTCGCGTTGGGGTGCGCTCTGACGGTGCCGCCGCTCACCGCCGCGATGATGGACGCCGTGCCCGCCGAGCGGGCGGGGCTGGCGGCCGGTGTGCTCAACGCGGCCCGGCAGGTGTCCGGGGGCCTGGGCATCGCGGTGTTCGGGGCGCTGGTCGCGAGCGGCTTCGAGACCGGGATGCGGCTGAGCCTGGCCGTCAGCGCGGCCCTGCTCACCGTGACGTTCGCCCTCAGCTTCCGTCTCTCAGGTCGCTCGGCCAGTCAGGCCTGAACTCGATGTGGTCGTACGTCACCACACAGCCCTCCCCCATCGGTGACTGGGTCATGAAGCCCACCAGCGCAGCCCCCGCCTCCTTCTCGCCGGACAGGGTGAAGAGGCGGACGAAAGTCCAGCGCTCGCCGTCGCGGGAGGCGTGGAAGGCGAAGGCGCGACCCGTGCGGCTCACCCGCAGCCAGACGGAACTGCCCTCCACGGTGAAGGAGTTGGCGTCGTCGGAGTGTCCCCGGGTGACCACCGTGCAGACGGTGGGCGTGTCCGGGGAGTACTCCAGGCACAGCTTCGCCCAGGCCCGCTCCCCGACATGGACGTAGAGCACGCCCGCGTCGAAGGCCGCCCGGAAGCCGACCGTCACGCGGGCGATCAGCTGGAAGTCGCCCTCCGGGGAGCCGAGCAGGCGCGGCGCGTCCGAGGCCGGGTCGAGTCCTTCACCGGTGGGCGGTACGAAGCGGTCCTGCCGGGGCCCTGCCCAGCCGGTGAGCACGCCGTCCTCGTACGACCAGTGCCCGCCGGGGCCGTAGGTGCGCAGGGAGAAGGGGAGTTCGGGGAGTGTGACGTCCATGGCCGGAAGTCTCTCAGGTTCCCGGGCGCGCCCCTCGGGTGCGCGGGGTGCCGCGTGATCAGCCACGCGGCACCCACTGCCCGCGAAGGAGCGGCAGGACCGGGAAGGTCAGGAAAGGCCCGAAAAGGCCGGAGAAGGCCGGAGAAAAGACCCGCCCGCTACTGGTTCAGCGCTCCAGCCGTCCGTCGTACCGGCGGGGCAGCCCCAGCGGGTTGTCGTCCCGCAGCTCGGGCGGCAACAGCGCCTCGGGCACGCCCTGATAGGCCACCGGCCGCATCCAGCGCTCGATGGCGCTGCCGCCGACCGACGTGGACGTCGAGGTCGTCGCCGGGTACGGCCCTCCGTGATGCTGGGCCGGAGCGACGGCGACCCCGGTCGGCCAGCCGTTCACCAGGACGCGGCCCGCGAGGGAGGTCAGTTCGGCGAGGATCGCCGCGCCGCGCCCTTCGCCCGCCGCCTCCTCGGCGGAGAGCTGCACCGTGGCCGTGAGGTTGCCCGGCAGCCGGGAGAGCACCGCGCCGGCCTCGGACTCGTCCTCGTAGCGCGCCACGACCGTGAGCGGTCCGAAGCACTCCTCCAGGAGCAGGTCGTGTTCGCCCTCGGCCGCGAGCCTGCTCGCGGGCACGGTCAGGAAGCCGGGGCTCACCGTGTGCTCGCCGCCCGCGCCCGGTGTCACCGGGGCCTGGACGTCCGGGAGTCCGGCGCGCTCGGCGACCCCGGCGATGAAGTTGTCGCGCATGCGGTGGTCTAGCAGGACCCCGGAGGCGGTGTCGCTCACCGCGTCGGTCAGGGACTTCAGCAGACGGTCGCCCGCGGCGCCGGCCGGAGCGAGCACCAGGCCCGGCTTCACACAGAACTGACCGACGCCCAGGGTCATCGAGCCGGCGAGTCCCGCGCCGATCTCCTCGGCGCGCTCGGCGGCCGCCGCCTCGGTGACGACCACGGGGTTGAGGGAGCCCAGCTCGCCGTGGAACGGGATCGGCACCGGACGCGAGGAGGCCGCGTCGAACAGCGCGCGCCCGCCGCGGATCGAGCCGGTGAACCCGGCCGCCGCGATCAGCGGGTGGCGGACCAGCTCGACACCGGCCTCGAAGCCGTGGACGAGACCGATGACGCCCTCGGGGATGTCGTGCCGGGCGGCCGCGCGGCGCAGGACGGCCGCGACCAGCTCGGAGAGCCCCGGGTGGTCCGGGTGGGCCTTGACCACGACCGGGCAGCCCGCGGCCAGCGCGCTCGCCGTGTCACCGCCCGCGACCGAGAAGGCGAAGGGGAAGTTCGAGGCCGAGTACACGGCCACGACACCCAGCGGCACCTTGTAGCGGCGCAGGTCCGGGATCGGCGGGGTCGCCGTCCCGTCGGGGTGGTTGATGACGACGTCGAGGAAGGCGCCCTCGTCGACGATCGCGGCAAAGGCGCGCAACTGGTAGCAGGTGCGGGCGAGTTCGCCGGTGAGCCGGACCGGGCCGAGCGCGGTCTCCGCGTCGGCGGCCTCGACGAGCTGGTCCTTGGCGCCTTCGAGCAGGTCGGCGGCGGTGCGCAGGAACGCGGCGCGCACGGCGCGGTCGACGAGAGCGGGACGGGCGGCGTTCGCGGCGCGGACGGTGTCGTCCACCTCCTGGGCCGTGGCCTCGACGGCGACCTGTTCCCGCTGCTTCCCGGTACGGGGGTCGACACTCCAGACTGGTGCTGCTGCCACCGCGGGTCCCTTCAGATGTGATGCCACAGTTCTTGTGTCACTCACCAGGGGTGTTCGATATGCTGAACGCTGTCTCTGATGGTGAATCTCCTGTTGGAGACTATTTCCCGTCCAACGAAGGGGTCAAGGGCGATGTCGGCAGGCGAGACAGGCGGCGGGGCGCAGGTCAAGTCCGCGGTGCGGACCGTGGAATTGCTGGAGTACTTCGCCGGCAAGCCCGGAATGCACTCCCTGGCCGCGGTCCAGGAGGCCGTCGGTTATCCCAAGTCGAGCCTCTACATGCTCCTCCGGACGCTCGTGGAGCTCGGCTGGGTCGAGACGGACGCCACGGGCACGCGGTACGGCATCGGCGTGCGGGCGCTGCTCGTCGGCACCTCGTACATCGACGGCGACGAAGTGGTCGCCGCGGCCCGTCCCACCCTCGACCGGCTCTCCGACGACACCACCGAGACGATCCACCTGGCCCGCCTGGACGGCACGAACGTCGTCTATCTGGCCACCCGGCAGTCGCAGCACTATCTGCGCCCCTTCACCCGGGTCGGCCGCCGGCTGCCCGCCCACTCCACCTCGCTCGGCAAGGCGCTGCTGGCCACGCACACCGACGAGCAGGTCCGCAAGCTGCTGCCGGAGACGCTCCCCGCGCTGACCGAGCACACGATCACCGACCGGGAGAAGCTCATCGGGGAGCTGCGCCAGGTGCGGGAGCAGGGCTTCGCGGTGGACCGCGAGGAGAACACGCTGGGACTGCGCTGCTTCGGCGTGGCGATCCCGTACCGCACGCCCGCCCGTGACGCGATCAGCTGCTCGGTGCCGGTGGCCCGGCTCACCCCCGCGCACGAGCAGATGGTCAAGGACGCCCTGTTCGACGCCCGCGACCGTCTCACCCTGGCCACCCGCAGGCTCTGACGGGCGGCCGGAAGCACCGGTGACTTCATGAGGGATTCATGAGAAACCGGTCGGACGGGAACGATTCGCCCCCGATCGCTCGTCCTTCTGTGCGGGATGAACAAGACGATCAGGCGTGCCGCCGTCTTCACTCTGCTGCTCGTGCTCTCTCTGCTGGTCAGGGCGACCTGGGTGCAGTTCTACGACGGCCGGGCACTCGCGGACGACAAGAGCAACCGACGGAACATGATCTCGCTGTACGCGAATCCGCTCGGGAACATCATCGTGGCCGGCGGCGCGATCACCGGCTCCGCGCAGACGACAGGGGGCGACCTCAAGTACAAGCGGACGTACAAGGACGGCAGCCTGTACGCGGCGGTCACCGGCTACAGCTCGCAGGTGTACGGGGCGACCCAGCTGGAGGGCATCTACCGGAAGCTGCTGGACGGCACGGACATCCAGCTGAAGAACCCGCTGGACTCCCTGGCCAACAAGCGCGCCGACCCCGGTGATGTGATCACGACGATCGACCCGGACGTGCAGAAGGCCGCGTACGAAGCGCTCGGCGGCAACAAGGGCGCGGCCGTCGCGATCGACCCGAAGACGGGCAAGATCCTCGCGGTCGTCTCGACCCCGTCGTACGACCCGACGTCGATCAGCGCGGGCAACGACAGCGTCTGGAAGAAGCTGACCACGGACCCCGACAAGCCGCTGGTCAACCGCGCGCTGCGACAGCCGCTGCCGCCGGGCTCGACGTTCAAGCTGGTCGTGGCCGCCGCCGCGCTGGAGAACGGCCTGTATGCGGACGTGGACGCGAAGACGGACAGCCCGAACCCGTACACCCTGCCGGGCACGACGACCGTCCTGAAGAACGAGAGCGCGTCCGCACCGTGCGAGAACGCCTCGATCCGGGTCGCGCTCCAGTACTCCTGCAACAACGTCTTCGGGAAGATGGCCGTCGACCTGGGCCAGGACAAGGTCAGGGCGATGGCGGAGAAGTTCGGCTTCAACGACACGGCACAGGACGTGCCCGTGCGGGCGTACACCAGCGTCTACCCCACCGGCATGGACAAGTCGTCCACCGCGCTGACCGGCATCGGGCAGTACGACGTCACCGCGACCCCGCTCCAGATGGCCATGGTGTCCGCCGCTATAGCCAACGACGGCAAGCTGGTCTCGCCGCACATGGTCTCGCAGACCAGTGACGCCGACGGCGATGTGCTGAGGGACTACGACGACAGCACCAGCACGAAGGAGATCGTCAGCTCGGACACGGCCCGGCAGCTCCGGTCCGCGATGCAGACGGTCGTCGAGAAGGGCACGGGTACGAACGCCATCGTCCCCGGCGCGACCGTGGGCGGCAAGACCGGCACGGCCCAGCACGGCGAGAAGAACAGCAAGACGCCGTACGCCTGGTTCACGTCGTACGCGAAGTCCGACTCGAACGGCAAGGAGGTCGCCGTCGCGGTGATGGTCGAGCAGTCGGACGCGGCGCGCTCGGAGGTCAGCGGCAATGGACTGGCGGCTCCGGTCGCCAAGGCGATGATGCGGGCGGCACTGAAGAACTGAGGTGCGGGGCTCGTACGGGAGCCGGCCCCGCACCTGATCGGGTGCGGGGCCGGCTGCCGTACGGGCTCCGTCGCGACGGGCCGGTCACCTCCCGTACGGGCTCCGTCACGGGCTCCGTGGTACGGGCTCCGTCGCACGGGCTTTCGGCCGGCCATGGTCACCCGCGGCCGGCCGGTATCCCGCGAAGGACCGTTACTTCACGCCGAGCAGCTGTTCCACCGGGTCGATCGCGAAGTACACCAGGAACAGCGCCGAGACGGCCCACAGCAGCCAGTTGACCTCCTTGGCCTTGCCCAGCACCGTCTTGATGACGACGTAGGCCAGGAATCCGGCGCCGATGCCGTCGGTGATGGAGTACGTGAACGGCATCGCGACGATGGTCAGGAACGCCGGGATCGCGATCTCGTACTTGTCCCAGTCGATGTGCTTGACGTGGGTCATCATCAGGAACCCGACCGCGATCAGCGCGGGCGCCGCGGCCTGGAGCGGGACGATGGTCAGCAGCGGGGTGAGGAAGAGCGCGAGGCCGAAGAGGCCGCCGGTGACCAGGTTGGCGAAGCCCGTACGGGCGCCCTCGCCGACGCCGGCCGCGGACTCGATGTAGGCGGTGTTGGAGGAGGCGGAGCCCAGACCGCCCGCGACGGCGGCGGCGCCGTCGATGAACAGGACCCGGCCGATGCCCGGCACCTGCCCCTGCTCGTCGAGCAGCCCGGCCTCGGCGCTGATCCCGACGATGGTGCCCATGGCGTCGAAGAAGTCCGACAGGACCAGGGTGAAGATCAGCAGGACCGCGGTGAGCACACCGGCCTCGGCGAAGCCGCCGAACAGGCTGAAGTGACCGATGAGTCCGAAGTCCGGGCTGGCGACGATCTTGTCCGGGACCTTGGGGGTGGTCAGGCCCCAGCTCTTGATGTCGGCGACGGCGTTGATGACGATCGCCACGACCGTCATGCTGACGATGCTGATGAGGATCGCGCCCTTCACCTTGCGGGCGAGCAGCGCGATGGTCAGCAGGACACCGAGACAGAAGACGAGCACGGGCCAGCCGGTGAGGCGGCCCACGGCGCCGAGCTGCACGGGGACGGTGGTGTTCGCGATGTCCGGGATACGGCTGACGAACCCGGCGTCCACGAAGCCGATGAAGGCGATGAACAGGCCGATGCCGACGCCGATGGCCTGCTTGAGCTGTTGCGGGATCGCGTTCATGATCGCTTCCCGGAGGCCGGTGAGCACCAGGACGCAGATCAGGACGCCTTCGAGGACGACCAGGCCCATCGCGTCGTCCCAGCTCATCAGCGGCGCCAGTTGGAAGGCGACGACGGCGTTGAGGCCGAGGCCCGCGGCGATGGCGAGCGGGAGGTTGCCGCCGATGCCCATGATGACGGTCATCACACACGCCACCAGCGCGGTGGCGGTGACCAGTTGGCCGGTATCGAGCGTGTGTCCGAACTTGTCCTTGGCGCTGCCGAGGATGATGGGGTTCAGGACGAGGATGTACGCCATGGTGAAGAAGGTGGCGAATCCGCCGCGTATCTCCCGGCCGATGGTGGAACCTCTGGCGGATATCTTGAAGAACCCGTCGACCCCACCTGCCGCCGGTGTTGCGGCACTTGGCCGGTTGTCGACCTTTTGAGCTTCGGACATGGAGATTCTCCTCGTTGCCTGCGCGCGCGGTGTGCGGATGCTGGCTGGATTGTGCCCCCGATCAACTGCTTTCAGGTTTTCCCCGTGTTACGGAATTCGCGTTCGGTCCGCCATGTGCCGTTCGAAGGCCCGTACGAGCGGCTGGTACGCTCACGCCCCCCGCCCCGCCGGAACTCCCTTTGCCCACAGGTGAATCACAGGGCCGCTTCGCCGGGGCGCGTCGCGGGGCCGTATACGCCGCACCCGCACCGGTGCCGCCGCCGCAGCGAGGAGAGGTATCCCGTGGGCACTGTCGTCGACGACGCCGCCTCCGTGGAGTTCCACGCCTTCTTCGAGCGGCACTACGCCGAACTGGCCCGCCTGGCCAACCTGTTGACGGGCGAGCCGGACGCCGCCGACGATCTGGCCGCGGAGGCCCTGCTCGCGCTGTGGCACCGCTGGGACCGGGTGCGGGCGGCGGACCATCCGGTGGCGTACGCGCGCGGCGTGGTCGCCAACCTCGCCCGGACCCGGATCCGGGCCGCGGTGCGAGAGCGCCGACGGATCACGCTCTTCTGGTCGCAGCGCGAGGACCGGACCGAGAACCCCGACGTACCGGGCACGGTCGATGTCCAGGGGGCGCTGCGCCGGCTGCCGTTCCGCAAACGCGCCTGCGTCGTGCTGCGGCACGCCTTCGACCTGTCGGAGAGGGACACCGCGCTCGCCCTCGGGATCTCCGTGGGCACGGTGAAGAGCCAGACGTCCAAGGGCATGGCGGAGCTGAAGCGGCTGCTCGGCAACGACGAGCCGGCGGTTCGGATGCACGCGGGAGCGCTGCCCGCGGGCGGGGCCCGAGGACGAGACCGATGAGGGGGGCGCCGGACGTGCACGACGAGCTGCGCGCCAGGCTGCGCGAGGCGGCCGGGGCGCACGAGCCCGACCGTGCGCGCATCCTGGCCCGGGTGGAGCGCGGCACGGTGGGCGCGGGCGGGCGACGGCCCGCGCGGCGCGCGGCGCGCCCGCCGCTGCTCGGCTGGGCCCGCGTCCTGGGCGCCACGGCCGCGGTCGCGGGCGTCCTCGCGGCGGGCGGTTACGCGGTCGCCTCGGCGGTGAGGGGCGACACCCCGCCACAGCAGACGGTCGCCGTCTCACCGACCCCCGACCCGTCACCCGACCCGACCGGCCGGGCCCCCGTCACCCCCGGCCCCGGCCGTGGTTCCGGGACACCGAACGAGTCCCGCAGACCGGGTCCGCCGTCCTCGGACACCCCTGCGCCGACCGCGACCGCCGCGACCCGGGCCTCGGCCGGGGGCACCGCGGACGGCCCGCTGTGGTCGGACGGCTCGATCGACCCGCACAGCAACGACTTCTGGGCGCAGAGCGACATCACCCTGAAGACAGGCAAGCAACTCACGTCACTCACCGTCGAGTTGAAGGTGGGGCAGACCGGCGGGGTGAACGAGGCGGGCGCCTGGCGTTCACTGCCCGAGAGCGACTTCACGACGACGGTCGCCGAGCGGGACGGCTTTGTCGTCTACAGCTGGACGCTCAAGCCGGGTCGCACGGTCTGGCCGGGCCAGTGGGTTTTCGCGGGCCAGTACGACCACGACCGCGGCGGCCGGGACGCGAAGGACGACACCTACACGGTCACGGCGACCGCGCGGGACGGCGAACGGGCGGGCGTGACAGGGGACTTCGCGGCCCCGGGCGGCGACTGACAGCCCTGTCCGCGCCACGTACGACCGGTCCGAAGATTCGTTCGCCCCTCGGAAACAACCCCGCGTTCGTTTTCGACGTCATCGAATGTGTGGACCTGCCGGCCTGAGCCCCCCTCGGTCGGCAGCAGAACGCCCCCGCCGGTGACGACCGGCGGGGGCGTTCCCCCGTGGGGGGGGAGCTCAGCTCACGAAGTACGTGGGGTTCGGGAGCTTGTAGGTCTTGTCGGCGTAGCCGCCGTCGAGGTCCGAGTACTGGTCGCCGAAGTTGGCGACGATGTCGTACCCGAGGGACTCGATGTGCTTGCGGGTGCCGGACTTGTACTGCACGGTCGTGCAGTTCCAGGCGGCGGCGGTGGCGCAACCGCTCAGGTACGCGGGCGGGTTGGCCGCGTCCTTGAGGAACATGTGCGCGGCGTCGAGGTTGACGTCGACGCCGATCTTCTTCAGGTTCTCGACCGCGGAGACGCGCTGCGACTCCTTCAGGCCCGAGTTGTAGAACACCTCGACGCCCTTGGACGCGGCGTACTCGACGAGTTCGGGGCTGCCGAAGACGGCCGGGCGGTCCGCCTGGGCGACGTACGCGGCCCAGGAGGCCGAGTTGTAGGTGTAGTTGGTCTTCTTCTCGTAGTCGAGCGAGAGCAGCAGCGTGTCGTCGATGTCGAACACGACCGCGGCCTTCTCGTGCCGGTGGTGGGCCTTGCGGGCCGCCTGGTCGATGTGCCGCTTCGCGGCGGCGTCGAGGCGCGCCAGGTCCTTGGCGTACGGACTGTCGGGGGACGCCTGGTAGACCCCGTCGCCGTCGGCCGCGGTGCCGTAGTAGGTGTCGATGTCCTTGACGAGGAGCCCGATGTTGTAGGGCTCGTGCGTCGAATTCGCGGTCGACTGACCGGCGGTGGCGACACCGGTGCCGTACAGGGCGGCACCGGCGACGGCACAGGCGGCGGCGACGGCCGCGATGCGTAGTGACTTATGCATGACAGTTTTCTACGCGCGTCACCCCGCGGACGCGAGGCCCGTTGCCTGATCGATACATACTTCACAGGCGAGTTGGACCTCGCGCCTTGCTCGGGAAGGGATCAGTTCATGGTGGCGCCGATGGTACTGCTGCCCGTCGTGAGGAAGGTGGTCGCGGGCAGCGTGCCGCTGGACGAGCGGGCGTTGTACGTGGTGCTCGCGTCCGTGGAGACGAACGACGGGGTGGAGATGCCGGAGTCCCAGTTGTTGCCGGCCGAGGTCACCGAGGAGCCCTTGGACACCGCGGTTCCGTTGCTCACGGCGAGGTTCTTGCCGAGCTTGGCGGAGCTGGTGGCGAAGTAGTAGCCGTACTTGCCGTTGGCGTAGGCGGTGGTCCGGTTGATGACGATGGCACCGGTGTTGGAGTTCTCGGTGAAGCCGCTGCCCGCGTCGTCCCAGGCGGCGGAGTTGTTGACGACGTGGGCGACGACCTCGCCGTCGCCGCCCAGCTTGTAGCCGTTGCCGTCGCCCGCGAAGGCCGAGTCGCCCCAGCGGTTCTTGCCGTTGCCGAAGGACCAGGAGTGTTCGACCGTGACGGGCGAGGAGAACGACCAGAAGTCGATGCCGTCGTCCGAGTTGTTGTACAGGCGGGCCCCGGTGACCAGGTTGCCGGTGCCCGAGCCGAACTTCACGGCGACGCCGTCCGCGTTCTCGCCGTGGTCGGCGGCATCGTAGTTGCCGTACGAGTCGATGTTCTTCACCGTGTTGTTGACGGTGCCGTCGCCGGTCAGCGTGAACCCGGAGTCGCCGCCGTTGATGGTCTTGACGTTGCTCCAGACGGTCCCGGTGCAGGACTGGCAGACGACCGCGCTGTCCGGGGAGTTCTGGAATGTCATGTTGGAGACGTTCCAGTAGTCGGCGGTCAGTTTGAAGATCCAGGAGCCCGACGGGAGCGAGGAGCCGTCGATCTTCACGGTCTCCGAGCCGTACGCCGTGAGCGTGACCGGCGAGGAGGACGTGCCGTTGGCCGTCGACTGGAGGGTGGCCGTCGGGTAGTAGGTGCCGCCGCGCACCTGGATGACGGTTCCGGCGGTGGCACCGGAGATCGCGCTGGTCAGTTGGGCGGTGGTGGAGACGACGACGGTGGCGGCCTGCGCCTGGGTGGGGAGGACGGCGAGGCCTGCGCCGAGCGCCAGGGTGGCGCCTAAGGCGAGAGCGGTACGACGGGACATGGAGTGCGGTCCTTTCGTCGTGCTGGGGGATCGAACGGGGGAAATCACGGGCACCAGTCGCCGAGATAGGCGGCACGGGTGTGCTGCTCGGCCTCCGTGTCCGTGAGCTGGGGACGGTTCTCCGGGACGGTGGTCACCGCGCCGGGTCCGGTGTTGCGGTACTCGCGAAAGCGCATGGACTGCCACGGATAGGCCGCGCGCATGTCGGTGTAGGGCGCCACCGCGTCGATGCCGGGCCCGAGTTCGCATCCGCGGACCACGAGCGAGGGCCACGCCGTGGTCTCGTACGAGGGGACCCAGGGCCGGGCGATCTTGTACGCCCCGTCCTCGGCGCCCGAGGTGACACGGCCGCCGACGGCGAGGAAGCCGTGGGGGTTCGCGCGGGCCGTGGACGGCGCGAAGACCATGCCCTCGGGCTTGAAGGCGACGTCCCTGTCGAGGGTGTGGAAGTGGCAGCGTTCGAAGACCGCGGTGGCGCGGCCGAAGACGAAGTCGACATCGCCCTCGATGTAACAGTCGCGGTAGGAGTGCCGGTCGAAGGCGGCCAGGTCCGTCGTGTCCGCGAACAGCGTGTCCTGGTGCGCGAGCAGCCGCACCCGCGCGAAGGACGAACGGTCACCGGTGACGTAGGCCGCGACCGCCTGGGTGCCGGTGATCTCCGGGTGATCCGCCCGCAGCCAGTCGTTGGCGATCGTGAGCCCGCGCACGGTCAGCCCGGGGGCCGCCGAGGTGAGTGTGGCCGAGCCCGCGGTCCCGTAGGTGCCGGAGCCGTCCGGCTTCGGCGTGCCGTTCGCCCGGTCGAAGACGATGACCGCGTCACGCGGGTCGCGGGTGGCGCCACGCAGCGTCAACTCCCCTTTGCCTGAAGGGATGTCGACCACTTCACGATACGTCCCCGGGTGGACGACGATCGTCTGCCCGGGTCCGTCCACCGCGTCCACGGCGGCTTGGACCGAGTCACCGGGACGCACATGCAGGACACGGCGGCCCCGAGCGGCGGCCGGGGTGCCGCCGAGGGCCACGACTCCCCCGGCCGCACCGGCGAGGAGGGTGCGCCTGCGCATGTCAGCACCCCCTCCCCGGCGTCCAGTCGCCGAGATACGACTCAGGGGTCGCCGAACGGGCCTCCTCGTCGCTGAGCTGCGGCCGGTTCTCCGGGACGTTGATCACCGCGCCGGGTCCGGTGTTGCGGTACTCGGCGAAGCGCTGGCTCTGCCACGGATAGGCGGCGGACATGTTCGTATAGGGCGCGACCGCGTCGATGCCGACGTCCAGGCGGGTGTCGCGGACGGTCAGCATCGGGCGGGCGGTGAGGTCCGAGCCGGGCACCCAGGGGCGGGCCAGCTTGTAGTACGCGTCCGGTGCCGCGCTGCTGATCCGGCTGCGGGTGACCAGGTATCCGCGCGGGTCGGCGACGGCCGTGGACGGCGCGAACACGAAGCCGTACGGGGCCCCGGCCAGGTCCGTGCGGTTCAGGGTGCGGAAGTGGCAGTGCTCGAAGACCGCTGTAGCCCGCCCGAAGACGAAGTCCACGTCCCCCTCGACGTAGCAGTCCCGGTAGTACTGCCGGGCGAAGGTGCCCAGTGCGAACGAGTCCGCGTACAGCGTGTCCTGGTGGCCGAGGAAGCGGCACCGGTGGAACGCCGAGCGGTCGCCCTGCACCTTGATGGCCACTGCCTGGGTGCCGGTGATCCCCGGGTGGTCGGCGCGCAGCCAGTCGTTGGCGAAGGTGACCGAGCGGGCCGTGAAGCCGTCGGTGCGCACGGTGGTCGTCGCGGACCCGGTGGTGCCGTAGGTGCCCGAACCGTCGGGCTTGGGCGTGCCGTTGGCGTTGTCGTACACGACGACGACATCGCGCGGGTCGCCGGAGGCGCCGATCCAGGTCATCTCGGAGCCCGCGGCACCGGGCAGGCCGGTCGACGGGTCGACCGCTCCGACCGAGACCGTCTCGCGGTACACGCCGGGCGCGATGACCAGGGTGAATCCGGCGCCGGTCGCGGCGGTCACGGCGGCCTGCACGGTGGTGTGGTCGCCGAGGCCGCCGGGGTGGACGTACAGCGTCCTCGCGTCGAGCCGCGCGGACGGCGAACCGTGGCGCCCGAACGGCGGTCGCCCGACGGACGGGCGCCCGGTGGCGCGGGCGGGGGCCGCGAGCCCGAGCGCCAGTGCGGCTCCGGTGCTCGCGGCGACGAACGCCCTTCTGCTGACGGGGTGTCCGGCCATGGTCAGCAGATCTTTCCGGCGCCCGCGCGGTGGTCGACGATGCCGGGAACCGCCCTCGGCGCGTCGACCTTCGTCCGCAGGACCGGTGTCCAGCCGGCACCGGACTGGAGCGTCTCGGCGGGGATCTCCGCGTTGTGCACGGCGATCAGATCGGTCAGTACTCCGTTGACATAGTTGTCGGCTGCGGACAGCGGCGCCTCCTTCCACTTCTTCAGGACCGTGGCGGCGCTGACGGAGTCCGGCAGCGTGAACGCGTTGTGCTCGGCGACGAGTTGGGACTCCATGCCGATGCCGTAGCTGTAGCCGTACGAGGAGTCGGCCACGAAGTGGTTGTTGTAGGAGTCCACTTGTCCGAACCGGACGCGCGGGGCGCGCTCCACGAGGCCGGTGAACAGGTTGTGGTGGAGGGTGACCTTCAGATGGCCGCGGTCCACGGCGGCGGTCGCCGCGCTGTCGCTGTTGCCGATCAGGATGGTCTTGTCGTGGTCGGCGAAGACGTTCCAGGAGGCGGTCACATGGTCGGCGCCCTTGACGATGTCCAGTTCGCCGTCGTGCTGTTCGTAGATCCGGCCGTAGTACGTCGGCAGCGAGCTGTCCGGGTGGGCGCCGTCGGTGAACGTGTTGTGGTCGAGCCAGACGTGCGTGGCGCCGTAGATCACCGCGCTGTCGTACTCGGAGTTCCAGTTGCCGGTGTCGCCGTCGGTGGGGTCCCACTGCGGGAAGCAGTCGAGGGGGCTCTCGAAGGAGAGGTTGCGGACGATGACGTTGTCGACGTCCTTGATCTGCAGGCTCGCGCCCTTGAAGCCCGCGTTCCGGCCGATGCCGACGATGGTGGTGTTGGCGGGGACGTAGGCCTTGATGGCCGTGTCCTGGTTGGCGGCGGAGGCGGCGCGCAGATCCTCCTGCTCGCCGCTGACGACCTGGTCGTAGCCCCAGACGGCGGGGTCGTAGTCGGCGAGGTACCGGGCGAAGTCGTAGCCGGGCGCCGCGAAGGAGTCGCAGCCCTCGGCGTTGGCGTCGATCGTTCCCCTGACCTTGATGATCTTCGGCGCGGTGCCGCCGGCGGCGAGCGCGGCCTTGAACTCCGCCCAGGTGGTGACCGTGCTGACCCGCGCGGCCGCCGCGGCCGAACCGCCGGTGGTACCGGTCCCCGCGGACGCCCAGCCGTCGTTCGCGGCGAGCGTCTGCCGGCCGAGCTCGCGGGGCCCGGCCTCGGCGGTGGTGCCGGTGACGGCGAGCACGAGGGCGGTGCAGCCGATCAGCGCGGCCGTCCGCCGCACGGTGACCGCACTCCAACTTGTGGCATGCACATGCCATTTCCGTGTGTTCATGGTGCGACTCGACTCTCTTTCCTTCGGCTCGGGGACTCGGAGGTTCGGGGACTCGGAGGTTCAGGGGTTCACTGGCTCAGGGGTTCAGGCGGTGGCCAGGTGATCCAGGACTCGGGGATCTCCGCGTCGAGGCGGCGTACGTCCCGGGGCGTGAGCACCCGGCGGTGCAGCAGTCCGGCCGCGACGAGACGGGCCACGGCGATGGCACCGGGCGGGTTGAAGTGCGTGTTGTCCTGTTCGGTCGCGGTCCAGTTGAAGTACTTCTTCGTCTCCTCGACGCCCAGCCGCTGCCACAGAGCGATCGACAGGGCCTGGATGTCGAGGAGCGCCACGTGCTCGTCCGCGGCGAGCGCGCGCATCGACGCCGGATAGTCGCCGTGCGTCGGCACCGCGTTGCCGTCCGCGTCGAACTTTCTGCGCTCCACCGGGGTGGCGAGCACAGGCCGGGCGCCCCGGACCCGCGCCCCCTCGATGTACTGCCGCAGACAGTCCTGGAACGTCGTCCACGGCTGGGTGTAGCGCGTCGGGTCGGCGGTCTTCTCGTCGTTGTGCCCGAACTGGACGAGCAGGAGGTCGCCGGGGCGGATCACGTCAAGGATCGCGCCGAGGCGTCCCTCGTCGATGAAACTCTTCGAACTGCGGCCGTTCACCGCGTGGTTGGCGACCACGATGTCCCCGTGGAGGAAGAACGGGAGCGCCATGCCCCACCCGGTCTCGGGTGCGGCGTCGGCGTACTTCTGGGCGGCGGTGGAGTCGCCGGCGATGTGGAGAGTGCGGGGCCGGCGGTGCGGGCGCGCCGAGGCGGGTGCCGCCGCGGCGACGGCGAGGGGTAGGGCGGCCACGGCCGCCGAGGTGACCTGTCTGCGCGTGAGGGACACGGACGTGTGCCTTTCGACAGAGGTTTCGACAGAGGGTTTCCACCGAGCTTCGACGGAGGCTTCGTCGGAGCTTCGACGGAGCTTCGACGGAGGCTTCGACAGCGGTGAGGGGCGCCCCCAACGGGAAGCGTGGCTGCCGCGATATGCGGCTCCGCAGCGGCCGGCGCACCACTGGTCCGGCGCGCCGGCCGCTGCGGGCACACCGGACTAGTGGTGGGCCTTCCAGTCGGCCTGCGCCTTGTTCAGCTGGTCGGCCAGCGTGTCCAGGAAATCCTTCGCGCTCATCTTGCCGAGCAGCACCTTCTGGAAGTTCGGCTCGTTGTCTGCCTTGGAGATGGTGTTCCAGTCGGGCAGGTAGTACGGCAGCTGCACGATCTTGGTGCCGGCGCCGTTCAACGCCTCGGCGGCCAGCTTGGTCGGCTCGGCCTGCTGGATCCACGCGTCCTTGGCGGCGTCGGTGTTCGCCGGCACCTGGCCCGCGGACTCGTTGAACTTGGAGTTCTCCGCCGCCGAGACGGCGAACTCGATGAACTTCCAGGCGGCCGCCTTGTTCTTGCCGGACTTGAACAGGCTCAGCCCGTCGACCGGGTTGGAGATCTGTACGCGCGTGCCGTCGTCCTGCGTGGGGTTCGGGATGCCGCGGAACTTGCCGGCGCCGAGCGCCTTCAGGTGGTCCTGGTAGGAGCCGAGGTTGTGGCTCAGCATGCCGATGGTGCCGCTGTCCCACTGCGCGACCATCTTGGTGAAGTCGTTGTTGACGTCGGCGGACGGGGTGACCTTCTTGTACAGGGCGACGTACTTGTCCAGGGCCGCCACGTTCTTCGGGTCGTTGACGGTGGTCTTGTCGCCGTTCCAGAACGAGGTGATGCCACTCTGGCCGTATGCCGCGTCCAGCGCCGGCGCGATGGAGCCCTCGCCGCCGCGGATGGTGAACCCGAACTTGTTCTTGCCCTTGTCGGTGAGCTTCGCGGCGGCGTCGTAGAACTTCGACCAGGAGGTCGGCGCGTCCAGGCCCGCCGACTTGAACAGGTCGGTGCGGTACCAGAGCGTGCCGTTGTTGGCGGAGGTCGGCACCTGGTACAGCGTGTCGCCGCCGCCCGCGGCCCGGCTGACAGCGAGCAGGTTCTCGCTCAGCCTGCCCTGCAGCGAGCTCTTCTCGATCCGGCTGTCCAGCGGCTCCAGCGCCCCCTGGACGGCGACCTCGGCGAGCATCGCGGTGCCCACGCCGCCGACGTCGGGCAGACCGCCGCCCTGGATGGCGGTGTCGTACTTGGACTGGGCACTGGCCGCCGGGATGCCGACGTAATTGACCTTGATGTCCGGGTACTTCTTCTCGAAGTCCGCGATGATCTGCTTCCAGATGTCCGTGCGGACACCGCCGTTGTTGTCCCAGAAGGTGATCTCGCCCTTGCCGGAACCCTCGGTGCCCTTGTCCCCCGCGCTCCCGCTGCCGTTGTCACCGCAGGCGGTGGCGGTCAGCGCGAGCACGGAGCCGAGGGCGACGGCCACGGCCGCGCGACCGCCGCCGCGGATGCCGGACTTCAGCGAACCGGACTTCACTGAAGCGGAGTTCAGCGGGCCGGACTTCGGCTCACCGGTCCCGAGTGGGCTGTTCTTGAGTGGGCTTCTCTTCATCGGTCGGCTCTCTTCTTCTGGATCCAACGGGGTGGTGGGGTCGGTGCGGTGTCCTCGGAGGTCGGCACCCGGCTGCTTCCGGAAGGGACGCGCCCTTCCTTCCTCATCCGGTAAGCGCTTGCCACGGGGGTGCGTCATTGCGGCTCCCAACGGGCGGACGTACGACGGGAAGTGACCCTCAGGGGGTCGCGGTGACACGAAAACGCGTGAACGAGGCGGCTCCGGCGTGTCCCCCGCCGGGCGGCGCGAGCGCGAAGAGGCCGAGCAGCGCGCCGACCCAGCGCCAGGGCCTGGCGGCGAAGACCTGCCCCGAGGGCTGCCGGCCGCCACCGACGTCGCAGGAGAAGCGACAGCGGCCTCCCGCGCCGATCTCGATCCACAGCCGGGCCCGGCCCTCGGGCGCGGGCCGCGCGCGGGCGGCGTCCCGCTCACCCCCGCACGGCCCGGACCGCGCGACGGGTGCCGCGGCGACCTCCTCGGCGAACCGGTGCACGAGCCGTACCGATCCGTCCGGCTCGCGCTGGAGTCCGATCCAGCCGAACGCGTCCCCGAGCACCACGAGTCCGGCCCGCGCCCCGGGCTCCTCGCTGTCGAGACGCAGGTCCACCTGGACGGTGGCGGCCGTGCCCGGCAGCCGCTGGGTGAGGACATGGGGCAGCCTGCGCAGGTCGTGCGCGTCCGCCGTACGGACACAGCTCAGCCGCAGTCCGTCGCCGGAGTGCTGGGTGGCCCAGCCGTCCTGGGGGTTGGCGGTCCACTGCCACTGGCGCCCGAAGCGGCCGCCGGGGAAGTCGTCGTCGGTGGCGGGCGCGGACGGCGGCTGGGGCGGCAGGTCCGGCTTGCGGTGTACGGCGACGGGGGCGCCCCTGTCTCCGAGCACGGGCCAGCCGTCCGTGCCCCAGCGCATCGGCTGGAGGTGGACCACCCGCCCGTAGGGCCCGCGCTGCTGGAAGTGCGCGAACCAGTCCTCGCCCGCCGCCGTGCGCACCCAGCCACCCTGGTGCGGGCCGTTGACCCGGGTGCCGCCCTGTTCCAGGACCACCCGCTCCTCGTAGGGCCCGAAGAATCCGCGCGAACGGAAGGCGCCCTGCCAGCCGGTCCCGACTCCCCCGGCGGGCGCGAAGATCCAGAACCAGCCGTCGTGCCGGTAGGCCTTGGGGCCTTCGAGGGTGAACCAGCCGGGAATCAGGTCGGCGTCGACGATCACCTTCCCCTCGTCGAGCAGCCCGGTGCCGTCGGGGCGCATCCGGTGCCCGGTGAGTCGGTTCTTCACTCCCGAACGGGACTTGGCCCAGGCGTGCACGAGATACGCCTCGCCGCTCTCCTCGTCCCACAGCGGGCAGGGATCGATGAGCCCCTTACCCTCCTTCACCAGCTGCGGACGGCTCCAAGGTCCCCTGATCTGTGGGGCGTTCACCTGGAAGATGCCGTGGTCGGGGTCGCCCCAGAAGATCCAGAAACGGTCGTCGTGGTGGCGCAGGGAGGGCGCCCACACACCGGAGTCGGGCCGGGGACTCCTGAACTCGCGCGCGGGTTCGAGTCGTTGGAGGGCGTGCCCGACGAGCGTCCAGTTGACCAGGTCCCGGGAGTGCAGCAGGGGCAGACCGGGGGCACGGCCGAAGCTGGAGGCGGTGAGGTAGAAGTCGTCGCCGACGCGCAGCAGATCGGGGTCGGACCAGTCGGCGTCGAGGACGGGGTTGCGGTAGGTGCCGTCACCCAGGTCTGCGGAGGGCAGGGCCATCAGGGGCTCACCGCCTTGCGGACCAGCGCCGCGGCCTCGCTCCGGTCGAGGGTGCCGTCGGCGACGACGGTGACGACCCGGCGTACGAGCGTGCCGCCCTCCTCGATGGTGAGCCGCTTCTCGTGGGCGAGGGAGGAGCCGACGCCCGGGTACTGGGCGGTGCGGACGAACCACGGGTCGCGGCGCGTCGCGTCGGTCGCCCCGGCGAGGACGAGCGTCCAGCCGTCGCCGGCGAGGGCGAGCCAGTCGGCGGTGCGTGCGTGGACCGCTTCCTCGCCCTCGGCGTCGGCGGTGAACACGCGCGGGGCGTCCGCTTCCTTGCGGGCCCGCCAGAAGAAGCCGCCGTACGCCGCGCCCGGCCGTCCGTTGGTGGCCGGGCTGCCGAGGGAGAGCCCGCGCGCGGTGACGTTGGTGAGCGAGAAGGTGAAGTCCAGCGCCCAGGCGGAGTCGGTGAGTCCGACGGCCGCCACCGTACGGCGCTCCCGCAGCAGCTCGGTGCCCGCGGCCATCCAGCGCAGCTCCTCCACGAAGCCGTCCGGGTCGCACAGCTGGAAGGCGGTGTGCCGCTGGGCGCCGTGGTTGTCGAGCTCGGTCGGCCCCTGGTCGCGGACGTAGGTGCGCCCGCCCCAGAAGTTGTGCCCCTCGACGTCGGGTACGGCTACACCGACGCCGAGGTGGTGTGCGTGGTCGGCCGGGCTGAGCTCGGTGACGGCCGTGCCGGCCAGGGTGGTGACGGGGTGCAGATACGGGCGCGGGGAGAGCCGGTCCGGCAGCGCGGGCCGGGTGACGTAGCGGCCGACGGGGCGGCCGCCGATCCGCAGGACCGGCGAGTCGTTGTTCATCGGGTGCTCACCTCTTTCGGGAGCGCCCAGGGGGCGCCCAGCTCGGAGTAGAGGGCGAGGGTGTCGGCGGCCGCCGCGACGAATCCGTCGATGCCGCGCACCACCCGGCGCCGCTCTCCGGGGAGCAGCTCCCAGGCGTCCGGGGGCAGTGCGATCGGGTCGGGTGTCTGCCGGATCGCTTCGACGACCTTCATGAAGGCGCCCGTCGACTCGGGCGCGACCAGCAGTTCGGCGCCGCCCGTCAGATGCTCGACGAGGTTCTCCAGCAGGTCCGTGCGGCCGTACTCGGTCTCCTCGGGGCCGCGCCCGGACCGCTGCACGAGGACCCGGTCCTGCTTGTACCAGAAGGTGATCCGGCCGCCGGTGCCGTGCACCAGGACGTACGGCTCCCCGGGGTGTTCGGCGCACAGCGTCGCGGCGACCGTGATCCGGCCCCCGGTGGTCGTGACCCGTACGCACGAGGTGTCGTCGGACTCGATGTCGTTGGCGCGCAGCAGCTCGGTCCGGATGCCGGTGACGTCCTCCGCGCGGGTCGAACCGTCCAGCGCGAGTGCCGTGGCGACGATGTGGGCCAGCGGGTTCGTCAGGACACCGTCCACCACGTCCACGCCGTTCAGCCGGCGCTTTCCCGCCCAGGGCGCGCGCCGGTAGTACGCCTCGTCGCGCGCCCAGGCGCCTGCCCCGCCGATGCCGGTCACCCGGCCGAGCGCGCCCTCGGCGAGGAGTTTCCTGATGGCGGGCACGGCGTGCGATCCGAGCGACTGGAAGCCGATCTGGCAGACCACTCCGGCCGCCGCGACCCCGTCCGCCATCCGCCGGAACTCGGCGTAGGACGGCGCGGGCGGCTTCTCCAGGAGCAGGTGGACGCCCTTGCGCGCGGCGGTCAGCGCGAGGTCGGTGTGGGTGGGGATGGGGGTGCAGATCACCGCGACGACGGCGTCGGTGGAGTCGAGGAGGGCCCCGAGATCCGCGGACTGCTCCACGCGTTGCCCGCCGAGCTCCTCCTCGGTGAGCGGGTTCAGCTCGCAGACCCCGGCGAGGCGTACCAGGCCCTTGTCCTGGAGCCGGCGGATGTTGTCCAGGTGCCAGCGGCCGTGGCCCCGGGCGCCCGCGAGGACGACGGGCAGGGGGGCCGCGGGGGCCGTCGTGTTCGCCGGGGCGGGGGTGGGCGCGGTCCGCGGGCCTGTGTGCGCGGTATCTCCGGCCGGCGCGGTCCGCGGACCGTCCGCGCGGCGGGCGCCACCCTGCTGGGAGATGGTCGTCATCCCTTCACCGCCCCGGCGCTGAATCCGGTGATCAGCCACTTCTGGATGAAGGCGAAGACGACGACCACGGGGACGGCGGCGATGATGCCGCCCGCGGCGAGCGCGCCCAGGTCGACGCTGTCGGAGCTCATCAGGGTGTTGAGGCCGACCGGGATGGTCTGCTTGCTCTGGTCGCTGAGGAACATCAGGGCGAACAGGAAGTGGTTCCAGGCGTGCACGAAGGCGAAGGAGCCGACGGCGATCAACCCGGGCCGCAGCAGCGGAAGGACGACGATCCGGAAGGCGTCGAAGCGGTTGCAGCCGTCCACCCAGGCGGCCTCTTCGAGGCTGTACGGCACGTTCCTGATGAAGCCGCTGATCAGGATCATCGACAGCGGCAGCTGGAAGACCGTCTCGGCGATGATGACGCTGACCAGCGAGTTGATCATCCGGAGCTCGGCGAAGATCTGGAAGAGCGGGACCAGGAGCAGCGCGCCCGGCACGAACTGCGAGCAGAGCAGCGCGAGCATGAAGCCGCGCTTGATCCGGAAGTCGAAACGGGCGAGCGCGTAGCCGCCGGCGAGCGCGACGAGCGTGGTCATCACCAGGGTGGCGACGGCGATGAGGACGCTGTTCTGGAAGTAGGTCCCGAAGCTGCGCTCGGTCCACACCTTGTCGAAGTGCTCGAACGTCATGGGCCAGGGCACGAGCGAGGTCGACCCGGCCGGGCGCAGCGCGAAGAGCAGGATCCAGTAGAAGGGGATCAGGGTGAAGAGCAGGTAGATGCCCAGGGGGAGATAGATGTGCCGGCGCGGGACCTCGTCCCAGGCGCGGTGCTTCCTCCCTTCACGCGGGCGGGGTACCTCGACGGGCGGGGCGGGTGCGGCCGGGGCGATCGTCCCGGCGTCCTTGGTGATCACTTGTCCCCGCCTCCGAACTTGCTCAGCCGCAGATAGACGATCGAGCAGAACAGCAGGATCACGAACGCGACCGTGGTGAGGGCCGACGCGTAGCCGAAGTTGTGGGCGTCCACGCTGGTGTTGGCGATGTAGAGCGGCAGGGTCGTCGTCTCGCCCGCGGGTCCGCCGCCGGTCAGGGTGTAGAGCAGGTCGACATTGTTGAACTCCCACACCGCGCGCAGCAGGGTGGAGAGGATGATCGCGTCCTTGAGGTGCGGGAGCGTGATGTGCAGGAACTGCCGGACGCGGCTCGCTCCGTCGACCTCGGCGGCCTCGTACAGGTCCTTGGAGACGGACTGGAGATCGGCGAGGATCAGGATCGCGAAGAAGGGGACCCCGCGCCACAGATCGGCGACGACGGCCGCCGGGAAGACGGTGGAGGTGTCGGACAGCCAGCTCGTCCCGTACGAGCCGATGCCGGCGTCCGCGAGGTAACGGGTGATGCCCGTCTGGGAGTTGTAGAGCAGCACCCAGATCGCCGAGGTCAGCACCCCGGAGACGGCCCACGGCGAGAAGACCAGCGCACGTCCGAACGCCCGCCCGGCGAAGGTCTGGTTGACGATCAGCGCGAGCGCCAGGCCGAACAGCAGCTGGAGACCCACCTCTACGACGACCCACTTCGCGCTGAAGGTCAGCGTGTCCCAGAACTGGGGGTCCTGGGTGAAGGCGTGCGTGAAGTTGCCGAAGCCCGCGAAGCCGTTGCGCCAGGGTTTGGTGGGGTTGTAGTTCTGCAGGCTGTAGTAGAAGACGCTGATGACGGGGTAGGCGATGAAACCGAGCATCAGCAGCGCCGCCGGGGCGATCAGCAAATACGGAAGCCTGCGCGGGGTCGCGGAAGCACGGCGCCGCCGGGGTGGCGCGGGCGGTTTCGCCACGGCTGCGGCTTGGGCCATGACTGTTCTCCGTTCGCAGTGGGGCAAGTACAGCGGGTGCAGGAAGCGCTTGCTACGACCACATGCGTCGAGCACTTCCACGTGCGGGTGCGGGGGCCTCAGCCCGCGTACGGGTCCGGCACCTGGCCCGGCCGGGCCAGGAACGCGAAGTCGCAGCCGGTGTCGGCCTGGGTGATCTGCTCGTTGTAGAGCGCGCCGTAGCCGCGCTCGTACCGGACGGGCGGCGGAGTCCACTTCGCCCGCCTGCGCTCCAGCTCCGCGTCGTCCACGTTGAGCTGGAGTGACCGTGCCTCGACGTCGAGGGTGATCGTGTCCCCGCTCCGCACGAGGGCGAGCGGGCCGCCCACGTACGACTCGGGCGCCACGTGCAGCACACACGCGCCGTAACTGGTGCCGCTCATCCGGGCGTCGGAGATCCGCACCATGTCCCGGACGCCCTGCTTGAGCAGGTGGTCGGGGATGGGCAGCATGCCGTACTCGGGCATGCCCGGACCGCCCTTGGGGCCGGAGCTCCGCAACACGAGGACGCTGTCCGCGGTGATGCCGAGCGAGGGGTCGTCGATGGTCCGCTGCATGGTGCGGTAGTCGTCGAAGACGACCGCGGGACCGGTGTGCTTGAGCAGGTGCGGCTCGGCGGTGATGTGCTTGATGACGGCACCGTCGGGACAGAGATTGCCGCGCAGCACGGCCACCCCGCCCTCGGCCGCGACCGGGTTCTCCCGGGTGCGGATGACGTCGTCGTTGTGCACCCGGGCGGTCGCCAACTGCTCGCGCATGCTGTCGTGGGACACCGTGGGCCGGTCCAGGTGGAGCAGATCGGTGATCCGCGACAGAAAGCCGGGCAGACCGCCGGCGAAGTGGAAGTCCTCCATGAGGTACGTCCGTCCACCGGGCCGGACATTGGCGAGGACCGGCACGGTCCGGGCGATCCGGTCGAAGTCGTCCAGCGTGAGGGCGACTCCGGCCCGTCCGGCCATGGCGATCAGATGGATCACGGCGTTCGTCGAACCGCCCAGACCGAGCACCGTCGTCACCGCGTCGGTGAAGGCGTCCGCGGTGAGGATGTCGGACAACGTCCGGTCCTTGTGGACGAGTTCGACGATCCTGAGCCCCGCCGCGGCGGCCATCCGGTCGTGTCCGGAGTCGACGGCCGGGATGCTCGACGCGCCGGGCACGGTGACGCCGAGCGCCTCGGCGGCGGCCGTCAGCGTGGACGCCGTGCCCATCGTCATGCAGTGCCCCGGCGACCGGGCGAGCCCGCTCTCCAGCTCGGTCATCTCGCAGTCCCCGATGAGACCGGCGCGCTTGTCGTCCCAGTACTTCCACATGTCGGTGCCGGAGCCGAGGACTTCGTTACGCCAGTGGCCCGGGAGCATCGGCCCCGCGGGCACGAAGACGGTCGGCAGATCGACCGAGGCGGCCCCCATGAGCAGCGCGGGCGTGGTCTTGTCGCAGCCACCCATCAGCACGGCGCCGTCCACCGGATACGACCGCAGCAGTTCCTCGGTCTCCATCGCGAGCAGGTTGCGGTAGAGCATCGGGGTCGGCTTCTGGAAGGTCTCGCTCAGGGTGGACACCGGGAATTCGAGCGGGAATCCGCCGGCCTGCCACACGCCCCGCTTCACGGCCTGCGCGCGGTCGCGCAGGTGCACATGGCACGGGTTGATGTCGGACCAGGTGTTGAGGATCGCGATGACCGGCTTGCCCAGGTGCTCCTCGGGGAGGTAGCCGAGCTGCCGGGTCCTGGCCCGGTGGCTGAACGAACGCAGCCCGTCGGTGCCGTACCACTGATGGCTTCTGAGGTCCTCGGGCCGTTTCACAGGGACCATCCGGCGGCTATCGCGGCGACCTCGGAACGCTCGCCCGCGGGCAGCGGCCTGCTCGGCGGGCGGACGTCGCGGCGGCACAGCCCGAGCGAGGACAGGGCTTCCTTGACCACGGTGACGTTGTTCGCGGAGGCGTTCGCGGCGCGCAGTTCCTCGAAGCGGCGGATCTGCTCCCAGACCTTCATCGCGGCCGGGTAGTCGCCGGACCGGAGCGCTTCGATCATGTTCAGCGAGACGGCCGGGGCGACGTTCACCAGGCCCGAGGTGAAGCCTGTGGCGCCGGCCGAGAAGTACGAGGGAGCGTACGGCTCGGCGAGTCCGGCCACCCACACGAACCGTTCGAGCCCGGCGTCCCGCGCGAAGGACGCGAAGCGCGCCGCGTCGGGAACGGCGTACTTCACACCGATGACGTTCGGGCAGGCGTCCGCGAGTTCGGCGAGGCGCGCGCCCGCGAGCCCCGCGTTGCGGATGTAGGGCACGACGCCCAGCTCGGGCACGGCCTCCGCGATGGCCCGGTGGTAGTCGACCCAGCCGCTCTCCGAGACGTAGGGATGCACGGGCTGATGGACCATCACCATCGGTACGCCGAGGGCACGGGCGTGCCGCGCGGAGGCGACGGCGGTCGGTACGTCGTGCCCGACACCGACGAGGACGACCGCGCGGTCGCCTGCCTCCTCGACGGTCAACTCGGTGACGGTCCGGCGCTCTTCGGGGGTGAGGGCGTAGAACTCGCCGGTGTTCCCGTTGGGGGTGAGGGTGCGGACGCCGCCGTCGATCAGCCGGCGCAGCAGGGCCCGGTGGGTGTCCCGGTCGATCGTGCCGTCCTCGGCGAACGGCGTCACCGGGATCGCCACGACCTCGGCGAGGGCCGCCCGCTGGGTCTCGAACGTCGCTGTCATTCCTGTCCGCCCTCTTCCTGGCCCTGGGGGAAGGCCCGTTGCACGAACGACGCGATGTGCGCGTGCAGCGCTCCGGCCGCGCCGTCGGCGTCACCGTCGAGGGCGAGCCGCAGGATCTCCCGGTGCTCGCTCGCCTCCCGCTCCCAGGAGGGGTCGGCCGCCCAGGCGACCGCCGAGACGAGAGCGGCCTGGTCGCGCACCTCGTCGAGCATCCGGCCGAGCAGCGGGTTGCCGCAGGGGACGTACAGGGCGCGGTGGAACTCCCTGTTGGCCAGGGACCGTTCGGCGGTGTCGGCGGCGTCGTCGGCACGGGTGAGCGCGTCCCGGGCGTCGTCGAGGGAGGCTCCGCGGCGCACCACCCGACGCAGCGCCTCGGGTTCGAGGAGCAGCCGTACGTCGTACACCTCGCGCGCCATGTCCGCGTCCACCATGCGTACCGTGACGCCCTTGTACTGGTTCATCACGACGAGCCCGGTACCGGCCAGGGTCTTGAGCGCCTCGCGCACGGGGGTCTTGGACACCCCGAACTGTGCGGCGAGGTCGGTCTCGACCAGGGCCTGTCCCGGGGTCAACTGCCCGGTGAGGATGCGGTGTTTGATCCCTTCCAGCACGAACTGCGTGCGGGAGGGGATCGGGGTGGGCACAGAGGTCATGCGCGCCTCTCCGGTCTCACGGCTCGGATCACGGGATCCGGGCCCCGACCGTGGACATCGATCCCGGATCTCGCATATCGCGTCTCATATATGACGTACGAAGTACGACGCGTTGAAGGTAGGAGCGCGACCGTGTTTCGTCAACGCTTCCGGCAGAGGAAGTTGATGTGACGCGCGGGGTGCGAGGCCTCGGAGGGTCCGGATGCCACCCTTGGGGTGAGGCGCATCGGGCGTTCGCTTTCGCGATGTCGGTCGAGGTCGGCCCGGCAGGGCACGGGCAGGTGCCGACGGCGCGTTCGGCAAGGACCTGGCAGGGCAGAACTGGGGTGTACGGGCACCAGAGCACAAGATCGGGCTGCCCGCGTACGCGACGGGCAGCCCGTAGAACCTCGGTTTCCGGGTCGCACACCTGGCGCCCGACCCGTGTGCCTCCGTGATTCAGCGAAGGCGGATCACGGCTCTGCGCTTCCTGCTCCCCCGCTACGGCTTCCAGCCTGGGTCGCGGCCGCTGAGGCCGATCACGCGGTCCAGGAGGGGCGCGTCGTCGGGTACCGGGACGAGGGGGCCGAAGATGCCGCCGCCCCGGGTCGGGTCCTCGGCCGCGGCGCTGAGAAACTCGTACGAGGCCTGCAGGGCGACCGCATCGGGCTCGTAGTCCTGGCCGGTGGCCCGCGCGAGGTCCCAGCCGTGCACCACCAGTTCGTCGGCGGCCACCGCAGCCGCCACAGCGCCCGGCAGTGTCACTCCGCCCGCTCGGGTCATTCCGGTCCAGGCGTCCGGGTCACGCCAGGCGTCGCCGAGTTCGTCGAGCGTCTTCGGCAGTGCCTCGCGCCAGCCGGGCCCGATGTCGGGGACGGCGGAGTCCGGGCTCGTGTCGGTCGACGCGCCCAGGTCCTTGCGCGCGGCATCACGGAAGGCGACGGACAGTCCGGCCAGGTGCCCCAGGATGTTGTGCACCGCGTAGTCCGGACACGGGGTCGCCCCGTCGAGCCGGTCGTCCGTGACCGCGTCCGCGAGACGCGCCACGATCAGGGCCTGCGGCCCGAGGTCGAAAGTCTGGCCGGTCATCCGATTCTCCTCAGAACTCGTGTCCACTTCAGGGGGAAGCCCATGGGGGCCGGGCCCATGGAGGCCGGGCCCATGGAGGCCGGGCCCATGGGATAGACCCCGTCCGCACACAAAACTCATCGGTTCCCCGCTCCCGGGCCCCCGCACCAGGACAGCCGGACGACCCGACGCCGGACGGCCCGCTCCTCCGTATGCAGCAGCGGCGCAGGCGAGTGGATCGCCCGGGACCGAAGCTGGGCGTGCCCCGGCCACCGTCCGACTCGGGAGAACCCCATGCAACTGCCCCGCCGCCCCCGGCTGCGCCTGCCGCTCAGCGCGCTGCTGGCCGCCGCCTGTCTGACCGGTGTCGTGTCCGCACCGGCTGACGCCGGCTCCGGCTCCGGCTCCACGGACCGCGACCACGACCGCGCGCTGCAGAAGCAGCTCGAAGAGCTCGTGCGCAGCCCCGGCGGCCCGCCCGGTGTCATCGCCGTCCTGCGCCGGGAGGGCGAGTCCCGCGTCGTGCGCGCCGGAGTCGCCGACATCGACAGCGGCCGTCCGATCGAACCGAACGACCACACGCGGATCGCCAGTACGGCGAAGGCGTTCAGCGGTGCCGTGGCGCTGGGCCTGGTGGACCGGGGCACGCTCTCCCTCGGCGACACCATCGGCCGCCGGCTGCCGTCCCTGCCGCGGAAGTGGCACGCCGTGACGCTGCGCCAGCTGCTGAACCACACCAGCGGGCTGCCCGACTACTCCCAGAGTCCCGAGTTCCTCAAGATCTTGACCGCCGATCCGCGTCACCACTTCGACTCGCGCCGGCTGCTCGACTTCGTGGCCGGCGAACCGCTGCTGTTCCGGCCCGGATCGCAGTACAAGTACTCGAACTCCGACAACATCGCGGTCGCGTTGATGGCCGAGGCGGCGACCGGCGAGCGCTACGAGCGGTTGCTGCGCGAACTCGTCTACCGGCCGCTCGGCCTGCGCGACACGAGCCTCCCGCAGGGCTACGAGATGCCCGAGCCGTACATGCACGGTTACGACGTCCAGCCACCGAACCCCCCGGAGGACATCAGCGAGGTGCTCAGCGCGTCGGGCGTGTGGGCGTCGGGCGGGATCATCTCGACTCCGGCGGACCTGACCCGCTTCATCCGCGGCTACGCGGGCGGCGCCCTGATCTCCAAGGCCACCCTGCGCGAGCAGCGCCGCTGGATCGACGGGGCCTCGGAGCCGGCGGGACCCGGCGAGAACAAGGCGGGAGCGGCGATCTTCCGCTACTCCACCCGCTGCGGAGTGGTCCTCGGCCACACGGGCAACTTCCCGGGCTACACACAGCTGATCGCCGCCACACCCGACGGCCGGCGGTCCCTGACCGTCTCGCTCACCACCCAGGTGAACGAGGCGACCAAACCGGAACTGCTGAAGGAGCTGCGCAAGGTCGAGGAGAATTTCGTCTGCGCGCTGCTGAAGAACTGAGGGACCCCGGGGTGAGGAGGCGCCCCCGTCCGTGCGGCGAGCGACTGAGCCGTCGTCCGCCGACGGGCCTCGGCAGTGCCCGTGTCTAAGGCAGTTGCCCGATCCCCTCGATCCCGCCTTAGAACCATGATCACCTGCCATGGCATGGACAGTGATGAGGGTTCTGGGCGATCGCAACGCCGGTCCGTATCTGACCGGAGTGATCGTCTCCGGTTTTGGCACGTCGGCGATGTGGCTGGCCTCGGGCATCTGGGTCAAGGATCTGACGGGCTCGAACGGTCTGGCGGCGCTCTGCGCCGTCGTCCTCTGGGCCCCCACGCTGATCGGCCCCGTCCTGGGCACCCTCGCCGACCGGACCCGCCGCCGCCCCCTGCTCATCGGGACGAATCTGGTCCTGGCCGCGCTCCTGCCCGTCCTGTTCACCGTGGACGGGCAGGGCCGCCTGTGGATCCTGTTCGCGGTGCTCCTGGTCTACGGCACGGCGGGGGTGATCGAGGACGCCGCCGAGACCGCGCTGCTGGCCGGCGCGATCGACGAGCGTCTCCTCGGCGACCTCAACGGCCTGCGCATGACGGCCAACGAGGGCATGAAACTGGTGGCCCCGCTCGCCGGGGCGGGTCTCTACGCCGCGTACGGCGGCGCGCGGGTGGCGCTCCTGGACGCGGTGACCTTCGTGCTGGCGGCGGGGGTGTACGCGCTGCTGAGAGTCCGCGAGACCCCGCCGGTCCGGACGTCCGCCGTGAGCCTGCGCACCCGCACCGCGGAAGGCGTACGCCACCTCCGGCAAAACCCCCGGCTCCGGGTCCTGGTCCTGGCCGGCGGTACGACCATGCTCTTCGGGGGGATCAACGGCGCGACGGTCTACGCCGTGGCCGAGGGGCTGGGCCGGTCCCCCGCATACGTCGGCGTCCTGTACGTCGCCCAGGGTGCCGGGTCGGTCGGCGTCGGGCTGGTGTCCGGGACGCTGCTGCGGCGGCTGGGCGAACGGCGCTTCGCCGCCTGCGGCATCGCGCTGACCGCCGTCGCGGTCGCCCTCCGGGCGGTTCCCCTCGATCCGGTGGCCCTGGTCTCCAGCACGGCCGTGGGGGCCGGGCTGCCCTGCGTGCTCATCGCCACGTACACCGCGGTCCAGCGCGAGACCCCGGCCGACCTGCTGGGCCGCACCTCCGCCACCGTGAACACGCTGCTGTACGCCCCGAACGCCGTCGGGCTGGCCCTAGGGGCGGGGCTCGTCGAACTGGTCGACTACCGGGTCCTGTTGCCCGCGCTGGGCCTGATCCGGCTGGTGACCCTGAGCCCTCTTCTGCGGACCGCCCCTGCGCCGGTGGTGGACTGACGAGGCGCTGGACCGTCACGCCCGAGGCGCTGGACCGTCACCGCCCGAGGGGCTGGACTACAGCCCCGCCAACACCCCCCGTACCACCTCCAGATCGGCGTCCGAGGCCAACCCCGCGTGATACAGCCGGAGTTCCGTCGCGCCCAGCTCGACCGCGCGCGCCGCGTCCGCCGCCAGGCTGTCCGGCCGGCCTCCCATCCCCGACACCACGGTGAAGTTGGCCGCCAGGACCCGCCCCTTGGCGCCAGCGCGCACCGCGTCCGCGAACGGGGTCAGCGGCCCGGCGCCCGCGGTGCACGGCACGACCACCCCGTCGGCCACGGACAGGATGTGCCGGGGGTCCACCCCGGCGTTCGCACCGCAGTGGAAGGAGACGGGATCGGCGTGCAGCAGCACCTGGAACCCCGCCGGTGCGGCGGAGCGGACGGCCGAGACCGTGTCCTCCTGGAGTGAGCGGGCCACCCCGTCGCGCCACCGTCGGGTGGCCGCGGCGGTCTCCGCCCCGAGCAGCTTCTCGACACCGGCCCAGTCCCCGTCGGACGGCGCCCCCCGCCACACCGGCTCCAGAGCACCGCGCACGAAGGACCCCAACTCCTCCGCGTCGAGCCCCTGTCGGTCGTACCCGTCCGCGCAAGCGGCGCAGAAGCAGAGCGACATCAGGTACTGCCCGGCGTCCCCGAGCGCCACCCCGCCGATCTTGTCGTGGGCGTGCAGATGGGCGAGCCCGTACCAGCCGAGCGACTCCAGTTCCGTACCGGTCGCGCCGGGCCGGACCGCGGCCTCCACCGCGAGGTCGGCCAGGTAGGCACGCGTGGCGGGTTGCGCCGCGCAGGGGGCCCAGGGGTAGCGGTCTCCGTAGGCGTTGACGACGGAGGTCGCCGGATGCTCCTCCCCCATACGGGAGTTGTGCGCGAGCACGACCCAGGTGTGGACGTCGAGCCCGGCCTCGGCGAGCGCCGCGGCGGCCTCGCCGTACGCGTCGCCGGGCGCCCAGTCGCCCGCCGCGTACGGGCGAAGGGCACGCCCCCGCCACCGCGCCTCGTCCACCGGGTGGAGCACGGAGGCGTGCGAGGCCGTGACGATCCGGTGCCGGGGGTGGCGAGGCGTCGACGCGCGCGTGGAGTGGTACGCGGACGCGAGCGTCACCTGGCGGACGCCGAGACCGGCGGTCCTGGCGGCGGCCTCCGGGTCCCCGTTGACGTCCCAGGGGTACAGGAACGCGGACGTCCTCACATGTCCCCCTCAAGGAGCGCGTACCCGCGGTCGATCAGCTGCGCGAGTTGCTTGACATGGTCCTCGGCCGGTTCGTTCAGCGGGGGCCGCACCTCGCCGACCTCCAGTCCGCGCAGCCGGACGCCCGCCTTGACGAGGGCGACCGCGTAGCCGCGGCCCCGCGCGCGCAGGTCGACGAACGGCCGGTAGAAGCCGTCCAGCAGCCGGTTCGCCGTCGTGTCGTCCCCGGTGTTCAGCGCCCGGTGGAAGGCCAGCGCGATCTCGGGGGCGAAGCAGAAGACCGCCGAGGAGTAGAGCGTGATCCCCAGTCCCCGGTAGGCGAGTCCGGTCAGTTCGGCCGTGGGCAGACCGTTGAAGTAGAGGAAGTCGCCGGGGGCCTCGCTGCGCACGGCGCTGACGATCCGCTGCATCAGGTCCAGGTCGCCGAGCCCGTCCTTGAAGCCGATGATCCCCTCGGTGCGGGCGAGTTCGACCACGCTCTCGGGAGTGAAGACGGCGTTGTCGCGCTGGTAGACGATGACGTCCAGGGAGGTGGCGGCCGCGATCTCCCGGTAGTGCCGCAGCAGCCCCTCCTGTCCTGCCGTCACGAGATACGGCGGCATGGCGAGCAGCCCATCGGCCCCGGCGGCCTCCGCGAGCCGCGCGTAGCGCACGGCGAGGCCGGTCCCGTATCCGGCGCCCGCGACCACCGGTACCCGTCCCGCGGTCGCCTCCACGGCCGCCCGTACGCACGCCTCGAACTCCTCGGGCACGAGCGCGTGGAACTCGCCGGTGCCACAGCACGCGAAGACCGCCGCGGCTCCGGCCTCGACGCCGCGCCGCACATGCTCCCGGTAGACGTCGAGGTCGACCGAGCCGTCGGGTCCGTACGCGGTGACGGGGAAGAAGAGCGGCCCGCTGGGGATGCTCAGCCGAGCGGCAAGAGGGGCTGACGTCACGGACTCTCCTTTGAAAGGTGCCCACCGGGTGCACGTTTCTGATCCACGTCCATATCTCTGAACGCGCCCACGCTAAGCCGCCACCTCGGGGCCGGTCAAGCACACAAAGCCGCAACACGAAGGCGGATTTCCCCCCTCCGCGCGACACTTGACGCAGCACGTCAGCGCTCCCTAGCGTGTCCATGGATGTGAATATCGGACACGAATACGTCCGCCGGACAGAGCCCATGCCGACTGTCCGGCGGAACCTCCGCCCCGACCCGCCGGCCCGCACCGAGGAGACCCCCGCATGCCCGCTCCCCGCACCGTTCTGCTCACCGGCGCCGCCGGCGGACTCGGCACCCTGATGCGCGGGCTGCTGCCGGAGTACGGCTACGAGCTGCGCCTGCTCGACGTGCTCCCCGTCGAGGGCGAGCCGGACGCGATCACCGCGGACCTCGCCGACCGGGCGGCACTGCGCGAGGCCGTGCGGGGCGTCGACGCGATCATCCACCTCGCGGGCATCTCCCTGGAAGCCTCCTTCGACAAGATCCTCAAGGCGAACATCGAGGGGACGTACAACCTGTACGAGGCGGCGCGCGAGGAGGGCGTACGCCGTGTCGTCTTCGCCTCCTCCAACCACGCGGTGGGCTTCACCCCGCGCCCGCTGGGCGACGACCCCCTGATCCCCGTCGACACCCCGCGCCGCCCGGACACCTTCTACGGCCTCTCCAAGTCCTTCGGCGAGGACCTGGCGCAGTTCTACTGGGACAAGCACGGCCTCGAAACCGTCTCGGTGCGCATCGGGTCCTGCTTCGCGGAGCCCACCAGCGTGCGCATGCTCTCCGTGTGGATGAGCCCCGAGGACGGCGCCCGCCTCTTCCACGCGGCCCTGACCGCGAAGGACGTGGGGCACACGGTCGTCTACGGCTCGTCCGCCAACACCCGCCTGTGGTGGGACCTTTCGACGGCGCGCGCCCTCGGCTACGAACCGCGCGACGACTCCGAGCCGTACGCCGACAAGCTCGTCGCCGAACAGGGCGACCTCGACCCCGGCAACCCGGACCACGCCCACCTGGGCGGCCACTTCACGACGCACCCGCCGATCTGGCCGTACTGACGCGGCGACGGGGAGCGGACGGCACTGGAACAGTCCGGGCCGGCGCGGGGCGCGAGATCGCCGTCGTGCCGGAGCAGTGCCCGGGTCGGTCGCCGACCCGGGCACCCGGTTCACGCCGCTACTCCACGGGCTGGAACATCGCCCACTACTCCACGGGCTGGAACATCCACGCCTGGCGTGCGTTGCCGATCTCGAGCGGCCGCAGGGCGAGGCGGGGCGGGAAGATCCGCAGCAGGCCGAGGTCGAGGGCCAGCTCGTAGCCGTCGACGGGGCCTCCGGGGACGACGATGTGGAAGGTGTGCGGCCTCTCGCCCTGGTAGAGCACCCATTCGCGCGCTTCGGGGAACCCGGCGACCGGCTTGTTCACCTCCGGATCGGTGTCGAAGGACAGATACGTCCCGCTGCTGACGTTGCGCATCACGCAGTTGCCGTTGCCGAGGTTCTCCAGCTGCCACTCCTGCTCGCCGGGGCTGCCGGTGGGCGGCAGCAGCACGACGGGCGTCTTGGGCTCCGACACCCCTCCCTCCATGGTGAGCATCTGCTCGCCGGGACGGGTGATCACCCAGGTTCCGTTCGGTACGGAGTTCAAGGCCGACTCCATTCTGACGTGCGGCGCCCGCGCGGACACCGCTGATCGTTCGGGCCGGGGCATCCCTTCCCCGCCGGCTCACGACCAAGATCGGCAACAGCCCCGCGTCACCCTTCTGGGGGACAGTGAATTCATCCCGGTGTTCGACCAATCCACCGAAGGGGTCACGCGCTACCACGCGAGAGCCTCCGGTGACCGGCGGCTCCGCCCAGGCCCCCAAAGGCTTCCTCCGCACACTCACCAGGAACGAACCCGAGTGGCGGGGGCGAAGGAGGACATGGCCCCGCAAGTCACCCCTTGGGTAAGGGAACGGTAAAGCGCCTCCGCTCGTTACCCCAGGCATGACAGCTATGACCCCCGGCTCGAACATCCCTCTCCCCGTCTCCCGCGTGACGGTGGACGTCACCGCCCCGGTGCGGCTCGACGTGTCGAGCCTGCTGCTCACCGCCGACGGCAAGGTGCGCTCCGACGCCGACTTCATCTTCTACAACCAGCCCACCGGCCCCGGCGTGACCTACCGCTCGGGCGGCGGCACGGCGCCCGACGCGATCACGGTCGACACCACCGCGGTCCCCCCGGGCATCGAGAAGATCGTCGTCACGGCGAGCCCCGACGCGGCGGGCCAGTCGTTCCAGGGCGTCGAACCCACCGCGACGATCCGCGACGCGGACGACAACACGGTCCTGGCCACCTTCACCCCGCCCCAGCTGGGCACGGAGACGGCTCTGGTGATCGTCGAGGTCTACCTCCGCAACGGCGCCTGGAAGGCCCGCGCGGTCGGCCAGGGCTACGCGAACGGACTTGCGGGCATCGCCACCGACTTCGGCGTGAGTGTCGAGGAACCCGCCCCGGCCGCCCGGCCCGCCCCCGTGGCGCAGCCTCCGCAGCCCCCGGTGACACCCCCGGCCCCGTCCATTGACCCCCGGGTCACCGCCCCGGCCGCTCCCCCGGCTCCCCCCGCGGCCCCGGCCCCCACCGGCAAGATCAACCTCGACAAGGGCCGGGTCAGCCTCCAGAAGAACCAGACGGTCTCCCTGGTCAAGGGCGGCAGCCCGTTCCTCTCCAAGGTCCAGATGGGCCTCGGCTGGGAGCCCGCGTTCCGCGGCAAGGACATCGACCTGGACGCCTCGGTCATCGCGTACGGCCCCCAGCGCAACCACATCGACAGCTGCTACTTCGGCAAGCTCTCCATCGTGAACGGCGCGATCAAGCACTCCGGCGACAACCTCACGGGTGAGGGCGGCGGAGACGACGAGGTGATCACCGTCGACCTCGGCCACCTCCCCCCGGAGGTCACCGGCCTCGTCTTCACGGTCAACTCCTTCTCCGGCCAGAAGTTCACCGAGGTGGCCAAGGCCTACTGCCGTCTCCTGGACGCCGCCACCGGCGAGGAGCTCGTCCGCTTCGACCTCACCAACGCCGAGGCCCAGACGGGCGTCATGATGGCCAAGCTGATCAAGCAGTTCTCCGGCGAGTGGGACATGACGGCGATGGGCGACTTCGTCAAGTCCCGCACGGTCCGAGGCATGGTGAAACCGGCGGCCCAGTCCCTCTGACAGGGCCTGCCGAGCCCCTGGGACAGGACCTTTCCGGGCTCCGGCAGCACCCTCCCGGCCCAGCCGCCGCGACTCCGTGACCGCGACTCCGGCCCGGATCCCGCCCTCAGGCGCGGGAGGGACTGAATCCCGCCCCGCTGCCGAAACGCGCTGGACGGGCAGCAGCCACGCCAGGCACCACCCGCACCGGTTCCACGCGGAGGGACCGTGCCCGTACATCCCGAGTGTCCGTCGCTCACGTTCGGGCCGAGCGACGGCTCCCCGGAAGCCCACGTCCGATCCAAGCGTGACGACCGGGATGTACGGGCACGGCCCCGACCCACCACGCGCCCGAAAGCCGAATCCGCACCCGGCACCCGGCACCGGAGGACGGCACCCGGCAGCCAGCACACGAGGACGGCACCCGGCGCCCGAAAGCGGCACGGAGGGCTACGCCCGCAACCCCTCCGTCAGCAGCGACAGATACCGACGGATGTACGCCCCGTCCCCGTTCCCGAGCTCGGACGCGCTGGCCACCCCGTGCACCAGCCGCAGCATCTCGATCGGCTCCACATCGGCCCGCAGGGTTCCCTCCCGCTGAGCCGCCTCGACCAGCCGCCCGGCCGCCTCCTTGACCGAGGTCCCGCAGCGCGCCAGCACCTCCGAACTCCCGTCCGCGACAGCCGACCCGAGCAGCGCCTTCAGCCCGCGGACCTGGATCATCCCCTCGCCGAGCTCGTTCAGCCATTCCACGAGGGCCTCACCCGGCGGCAGCTCCGCCGCGATCTCGTCCGCGCGCACGGCGATCGCCTCGATGGCGTCCACGTAGACGGCCCCCAGCAGCGCCTGCCGCGTGGGGAAGTGCCGGTACAGCGTCCCGGATCCCACGCCTGCCCGCTTGGCGATGTCGTCCAGTGACGCACCTTCCCCGTGTTCGGCGAACGCGCCCGCCGCCGCCTGGAGGAGCCGCTCGTAGTTCCGCCGCGCATCCGCACGCATCGGCTTGACCTGGGTCATTCAGAGACTCCTTGCGAACCGGGGACTCTCTCCGTATCTTGACGAGAGTCAAACGGAGACAGTCCCCGCTTATCTCGGCGGGCAGTCGGCGCTGCCCACCCGCACCGTACCGGGGACATCAGACCAGGAGAACTCCATGTCCACCCCGTCCACCCCGTCCACGGGCGCCCCCACCCCTGGCACACCGTCAGCCGGCTTACCCCCGCGGCCGCTTCACCCGGCCGAGGCGACCACCGCCCTCCTCGTCATCGTGACCTCCTACCTCATGGTCGGAGTCGACTCAACCGTCGTCAACGTCGCGCTGCCCGACGTCCAGCGGGACCTCGGCTTCACCGCCACCGGCCTGTCCTGGGTCCTCAACACGTACACGCTCGCGTTCGGCGGCCTGCTCCTGCTCGGCGGCCGGATCGGCGACATCGCGGGCCGCCGCCGCACCCTCTCCGCGGGCGCCCTCCTCTTCGCCGCCTCCTCCCTGCTCGGCGGTCTGGCCACCGAGAGTTCCTGGCTGCTCGCGGCCCGCGCGCTTCAGGGCGTGGGCGCCGCGCTCATCGCCCCCAGCACCCTCGCCCTCATCACCACGAACTTCCCCGAGGGACCGCGCCGCCATCACGCCCTCGGCGTCTACTCCTCGATGGCCGGGATCGGCGCCTCGCTCGGACTTGTCCTCGGCGGCATGCTCACCTCATGGGCGTCCTGGCGCTGGTCCCTGCTGATCAACGTGCCGATCGGCATCGCGGTCGCCGCCGCACTCCCGCGCTTCGTCACCGAGACCCCACGCCACGCGGGCCGGTTCGACGCGGCGGGGGCGCTCACCGGCACGGCGGGCATGACCTCGCTGGTCTACGCGTTCATCCGGGTCTCGGAGGAGGGCTGGAGCGACACCCGGGCGATGCTGGGCTTCAGCACGGCGGCGGCCCTGCTCGCCGGCTTCGCCCTGGTGGAGGCGCGCGCCGAGCAGCCGATCATGCCGCTGCGCCTCTTCGCGAGCCGCAACCGCGCGGGCGGCTACGCCGGCGTCCTGCTGCTGCCCGCGGGCATGTTCGGCGCGTTCTACTTTCTCACCCTGATCAGCCAACAGGCCCTGGGTTACAGCCCGTTGCGGGCCGGCTTCGCCTTCCTGCCGATGACTCTGCTGATGTTCACGACCGTGCGCCTCGTGCCGCGGCTGCTCCAGCGTTTCGGCGCCAAGCCGGTCCTGCTCACCGGCATGGCGCTGATCTCCGTCGCGGCCGGCTGGCTGTGGCTGCTGGAACCCGGCGACGGCTATCTGTCCGGGCTGCTCGGCCCACTGCTGGTGATGGGGCTGGGAGTCGGTCTGAGCTTCATGCCGCTGAACGCCACCATTCTCGCGGGCATCGGACCGCGCGAGGCGGGCGCCGCCTCAGGCCTTCTGCAGACCCTCCAGTGGCTCGGCGGCACCCTCGGGCTCTCCGTTCTGGTCACGGTCTTCGGCACGGCGACACAGCACGCCCACGGCTCGGCGTCGGAGATCCTCACCGAGGGCTCGGCCCGCGCGTTCGGCGTCGGCTCGCTGATCGCCCTGGCCGCGCTGCTGCTGTCGGCGTTCGTGATCACGGGCACCGAACGCGAACGCGGCGTCTAAGACGGTGTCCTATGTGGTGATGGCTCGTTGGGCTGTGTATGGGGCGGGGTACGTGGAGTTGGATTGTTCCGGACGGGCTGTGGGAGATCGCGAAGCCGCTGATCCCGCCGTCGAGGGTGCGGCCGCAGGGCGGCGGGACGCAGGACATCCCTGATGAGACGCTGTTCGCTGCGATCATTTACGTATTGGTCAGTGGCTGTGCCTGGCGAGCACTGCCGCCGTGCTTCGGTATCTCCAAGTCGACCGCCCACCGCCGGTTCCTGATCTGGTCCCGGGCCGGCGTGTGGGGCCGGCTGCACGAGGCGATCCTGGACGACGAGAACCTGCTCGACCTGTCGCGGGCCGTCCTCGACTCCGCCCATGTGCGGGCTAAAAAAGGGGCGAACACACAGGTCCGAGCCC